>JAVBUF010000051.1:0-13422 GCA_031555615.1 Lachnospiraceae bacterium
ATTTCCCATATCCATATGATTGATAATCTGTTCTGTGCTGCCAATAAACAAATTACCTCCTAATGCCAATGATTGAAAGAACTTTGAGAAAACTTCATCCTTCGCTTCTTCAGTAAAATAAATCAATACATTCCGACAAACAATCAGATGACACCCCTTGGGATAAGAATCCTTTAACAGATTATGTTCCTTAAATTCCACCTGTTTTTTAATTTCATCTGAAATTTGAAAGGAAGGACCAATTCTTGTAAAAAAGCGCTTCTTAAATTCCTCGGGAACAGCCGCTATACTTTTTTCACCATATAATCCAACCCTTGCCTTTTCAAGCACTTGCTTATCAATATCAGTGGCATATATCTGGATCTGGTTCAAAGGTATATGCTTGGAAAGCGCCATAACCAACGAATACGGTTCATCTCCGGTAGAACAGGCAGCACTCCAAACCTTAAGATTCTTCCCGAATTTACTGATCAAATATGGGAAAACCTCCTTATCCAATATCTCCCATTGACCGGGATTACGATAAAATTCAGATACATTTATCGTTAAGTAATTAACAAATTCATCAAACTTGACTTTATCGGCCTTTAATTCCGCGATATATTTATCATATCCTACAATTCCGTTTTTAGCGATCAGGGTATCAATCCTTCGCTTCATCTGCTTCTCTTTATAAGCATTCAAATCAATTTGAGTTAAATCAAAAACTGCTTTCTTAAAATACTCATAATCATATACCACGACATATACCGCCTTTTATTATTTATCTGTTTCTTCTTCTGCATCCTGGCTGGCAATAACCGCTTCTATATCCACAGCTACAATATCTTCATCCGATTCTTCTGACGAAACTGTTTCTTCTGCTTCCTCAGCAGGCTCCGGTGCAAACAATGCTTTAATACTTAAACTGATTTTCTTATCTGTTTCATTAAAATCAACTACTTTAGCCGTAACCTCATCACCAACTTTTAATACATCGGCGGGTTTTTCCACATGCTCTTTAGCAATCTGTGAAACATGAAGCAATGCATCAACGCCCGGTTCCAATTCAATAAATGCTCCAAAATCAGTCATTCTTGCAACTTTTCCGGTGACTTCTGTTCCTACTGCATATGTGGTTTCGGCATCCTTCCAGGGATTGGCATCATCAAATTTTAAACTCAGGGCAATTTTGTTGCCATTGATTTCTTTGATAAATACTTTAATATTCTCGCCCACTTTAAAGTTCTTCTTCGGATTCTCTACTCTGCCCCATGACATCTCGGAAATATGCAGTAAGCCATCAGCACCGCCGATATCAATAAATGCACCGAAATCAGTAACATTTTTTACAACACCTTCAACAACATCACCGACCTGGATCGTTTCAAACAGCTTCTTCTGCTGCTCTGCTCTTTCGGCATTCAAAAGCTGACGGCGATCACCAATATATCTTCTTCTCTTCGGATTATATTCACTGATCACAAATTGTATTTCCTGACCGGCATATTTGGTCAGATCTTTTTCGTAAGTGTCTGATACAAGACTGGCCGGAATAAAGATTTTTACTTCTTCGATAATAACACTCAAGCCGCCTTCAAGAACCTGTGCCACATTAGCGGTAAGCACTTCTTTATTATTATATGCTTCTTCAATCCGCTTATTACCTCTGTCAGCAGCAAGTCTCTTATAGGTAAGCAGTACTTGTCCTTCTCCGTCATTTACCTTAAGTACTTTTACTTCCATGGTGTCACCTGGTTTTGCCACCTTGGTCAAATCAACATTGGGTTCATTGGTATATTCATTTCTGGTTAAGATGCCATCTGACTTATAGCCGATATTTAATATGATTTCTTCAGGTTTTACACCAATGACAGTACCCTCAACGACCTCTCCCGTATGTATAGTTTTTAATGATTCTTCCAGCATTTGTTCAAAAGTTAATTCTGACATAATTTTGAACCTCCTCAATAATATTATTCGGGGTGGAAGCCCCTGCGGTAATACCTACCAGAGCAGCAGTTTTTGGTAACTCCAATTGTAAATCTTTTAAGGTCTGTATAAAATACGTGTTAGCACACTCCTTACTGCAAATCTCATACAGTTTACGAGTATTGGAACTATGCTTACCACCAATCACAATCATCGCATCCACTTCGGTCGCAATAAGACCTGCTTCTATATGTCTCTCCTCTTTTGCATTACATATTTTGTTAACAACATTACCATTGTAACCTTTTTTCTTAAAGATTTCAACTAAATCTTGAAATTTGTTGTAGTTAAATGTCGTTTGCGAAACAATACAATACGGTATTTCGGAACTGACCGGTAAATTTTCTGCCTCCTCGGCTGACTCTGCCACAAACACCGGCCCCTGTGCCCATCCGGTAATTCCTTCCACTTCCGGGTGCCCCTGATTCCCGATGATAATAATCTGCTTTCCGCTTTGACTTTCCTTTTCCACGATTTTGTGAATCCGTTTTACAAAAGGACAAGTAGCATCAATGCATTCCAGCTGCTGCTCTTCTATGATCTGATATATTTCCTTGGACACCCCATGAGAACGAATAATAACCGTTCCTTCTTTAATTGCTTTCAACTGTTCTTCATCCACTATAACCATGACTCCTCTTTGTTCCAAATCCTTTACCACTTCTTCATTATGGATAATGGGGCCATAAGTATAAATCGGTGTCCTGCCATTTTGCTCAATCTGCTGGTACACCTTTTCTACTGCACGTTTTACTCCAAAGCAAAAACCTGCGCTTTGAGCTACTTTTACATTCATTCTAATTACATCCCTTTCCAAGCCTTGCTTACCGGTCACATATTTTCAAAATTGCCGCTACCACCTGTTCGATATTCATCTCGGAAGTATCTAACAGTACTGCATCTTCCGCCTGTTTCAACGGGGAATGTTCTCTTGTCATATCCTGTTCATCCCGCTTAATGATATCCTTTTCAATTAATTCCAGATCACAGGAAACGCCCTTGGTCACAAGTTCATCATATCTTCGTTTAGCTCTGACTAAACTATTGGCGGTTAAATAAATTTTCACTTGTGCACCCGGCAGCACACAGGTACCGATATCTCTTCCGTCCATCACCACATCATTTTTAGCCGCAAGCTGCTGCTGCAGTTCCAGCAGTTTTTCCCGGACACTTATATTCGCACTGCTGGCCGAAGCCATATTGCCCACCTCTTCAGTGCGTATAAAATCATTTACATTTTCTCCGTTCAGTATAACAATCTGTTCATCGTTCTGATAGCAGATTGAAATTTCCGCTTCTTTACATTTCTCAGCAATCCCCTGAGAATCAGCGGAATCAATTTTATTCCGTAACAAGAACAATGCCATAGCCCGGTACATGGCACCGGTATCCACATAAATAAAGCCTTTTTCTCTGGCAATCTTCTTTGCTATGGTGCTCTTTCCGGCTCCTGCCGGTCCGTCTATTGCAATCTGAAAACTCATTTTCTGTAGTTCCTTTCTGTCTATACTTCTACATTAACACTATTTCCTGCCAAATATCCGGTAGACCATGCAATCTGTAAATTAAAACCGCCGGTGAGGGCATCCAGATCCAGAACTTCCCCGGCAAAAAACAGTCCTTTTACTTTTTTCGACTCCATGGTTGACGGATTTATTTCTTTTATCGAGATACCGCCTCTGGTAATAACTGCTTCTGAAAAATCCCTTACTCCTGTTACGGTCATTTCAAAGTTTTTCAGTAATTTTACTATTCTCAGACGTTCTTCTCTGGTGATTTCGTTGACCTTTTTTTCTTCCGCAACCGCACATAAGGAAACAAATACCGCATGCATCTTTGTGGGCAAAAGTCCGCCTAATATATTTTTAAACTGTTTATTTTTATTTTCTTCAAAGTCCCGCAATAACCGCCTGTCCAATTGCTCCACAGTCAATGCCGGTTTTAAATCAATCGTCAGTGTAACCGGCTGCCCATAGTGCTTCTTTACGTAGAAACTGCTTGCAGTCAGAATCAGCGGACCACTGACCCCATAATGCGTAAATAACATTTCTCCAAACCCTTTGTAGATGATCTTATTCCGGGATTGGATAACTGCTGTTACATTTTTTAAAGAAAGTCCCTGAAGACTTTTACACCACTCCTCTTTTATCTGAAATGGCACTAACGCCGGAACAACATCTGTTACCTTATGCCCTGCCTTTTCAGCAAACCGATAACCGTCTCCGGTAGATCCTGTCAGCGGATAGGATATTCCTCCGGTGGCCACAATGACCGCCTGGGCTTCCATCTTTTTCCCATTTGCCAGCAGAACTCCGCAGGCTGCTTTTGTTCCATCCGGCATATCTTGTGTTATGATATCCTTTGCCCCTGTATTCAGAAGCACTTCTACACCGTTTCGATCCAATCTTCGTTTCAGTGCCCCGATAACATCGGAAGAATGATCGGATACCGGGAAAATACGATTTCCTCGTTCTTCTTTTACTTTACACCCGGTTTCTTCAAAAAAACGAATCACAGCCTGATTATCAAAGCCATAAAAGGCACTGTACAAAAACTTGGCATTGGTCACTACATTGGCAAAAAGCTCTTCCATTTCACAACCATTGGTTATATTACATCGGCCTTTACCGGTAATAAACAATTTTTTTCCCAGTTTTTCGTTCTTTTCCAATAGGACCACACTATTTCCGGCCTCCGCTGCTGCTATCGCTGCCATCATACCAGCCGGTCCGCCACCGATTACAATCACCTTATTCATCTGTCATTTCCGCCTCGTCCGGTTTCTTCAATGGATAGTGCAGCACCGGTTCTTCATCAATAAAATTTATCTCGTCATTCAAATAAACCTGATAATTATTCCAGACACCCTCCAGAGTCTCCAGACTATTTTTTACCTCATCCGGCCGTTTGAGACAAAGCGCAACTACCAGCGCATTGATAACACTCAATGGGGCCACCAGAGAATCGACAATCGAAACCATATCACTTCTAGCCAGAAGATTGCAGGAGGAATACAGATTCATGGGGGAATGGATCGTATCGGTTATGGTAATGACTTTGGCATTTCGATCATTGGCAAACTCCATCGCTTTTAAGGTTCGCATGGAATATCTGGGAAAGCTGATACCAATGATGGCATCTTTATCATTAATGCGCAGCATCTGCTCAAAGAGTTCGGTAACACTTGTTGTTTTCAGCAGCACTACACCGCCTCTGATCATATTTAGGTAAAAATGTAAAAATTCTGCCAATGGTTCACAGCTTCTGATTCCAACGATATATATCGTTTTGGCCTCTAAAATAATATCCACTGCCGCTTCAAAGGCAACCGGGTCCAGATTTACTATGGTATCCTGTATCTTTTCAATATCTGAATTCAGGACGGATGCTAAAATTTCCGATTGGCTGCTCTTACCGTATTTTGCACCGATTTTTTGAACCTTATTTAACTTGTTCTTCACCCATTCTTCCAGCACTTTTTGAAATTCCGGGTATCCGTCATAACCAATCCCCGTTGCAAAACGCACTACGGTAGACTCACTGACTCCTACTGTTTCTCCCAGCTTAGCAGCAGTCATAAAAACAGCCTGTTCATAATGATCAGCAATATAAGCGGCGATAGCTTTATGGCTTTTACTCATTCGGGTAAACCGATCATTCATTCTTGAAATAATATCATGTTCCTGTTGTTCCATCGCTTCATTCCTTTGCTTTCTATCCCAAATACGCCTCATAAGATTCTTTTAGCAGCTTAACCGTATCTGTCATGGTCAGGTCGTAATCCCCGGTCAAAGACATACAGGCAGCACCATGAATAAAAATCCACATTTTCATAAATAAGTTTCCCGGATCCTGACAGCCCTGGGCGGCAGCTTTATTGATTTCTGTTCCCACCGCACCGGTTTTTCCATTGATTAAGTCATAAAGACTTTTTCCATATCTTTTCTGTTTTAAAAATAACATTTGAAATAAATTCCCATCTTCCTGCGCAAATTGAATATATGCTACCCCTAAATTTACAAAAGGTGTCTCATACTCCTTGGCAAAACCGGCGTAAAATTCTTCAAAAAAATCAACTGCCTTTAAAAAAACTTCTTCTAAAAGTTCTTCCATATTTTTATATACTCGAAAAATAGGCTGAGTGGAACATCCCGCTTTCACTGCCAGTCTTCTGGCTGTAACAAGCTCGACCCCCTCTTCTCTGGCCATATCAAATGCCGCCTGTAGTATATCCGCTTTGGTAATTGTTTCTTTTCTTGCCATATTCTTGCCCTTTCTCCGACATATTATAACAACCGTTATTAGTATATCGCTTCTTCCATTTTCTGTCAAACAAAAATCGTCACCACGCGGTGACGATTTTATTGTTTTTCATATTATACCGGATAAGCTCCGTTTTTGGTATCAGCCTGGGTCATATCAACCTTTTCCTGCTGTGCCTGACGGTATTTGAAGAAGTCTACTGCAACCTGAGGGAACAATGCGTAGGAAAGTACATCTTCATCCTGCTGTTTCCACTCTTTCATCTCTGCTTCGATTTTTTCTAACTCGTTAGTAAGCAAGTCAGCCGGACGGCAGGTAATGGGAGTATCATCGCCAATAACTTTCTTCTGGATTTCAGCATCAAAGGGCTTAACTGTCTGTCCGTATTTACCATGAAATACATCCTGTGTTTCCTTAGTTGCCATCTTATATCTTTCACCCATCAGGACATTGAATACAGCCTGAGTACCAACAATCTGTGAAGAAGGCGTAACAAGCGGCGGTTCACCCATATCTTTACGCACTTTGGGGATTTCCCTAAGCACATCGTAATATTTATCTTCGGCATTCTGTTCTTTTAACTGGCTCACCATATTGGAAAGCATACCACCGGGTACCTGATATAAAAGAGTTTTGATATCAACACCCATAACCTTGGGATTCAGTAATCCGTTAGCCAGGCACTCATCTCTGAACGGTCTGAAATAGTCAGCAATTTCAGCCAAAAGGTTTTGATCGTAACCGGTATCGTAAGGAGTTCCCTTAAAGGTTTCCACCATTACTTCGGTGGCCGGCTGGGAAGTACCCATAGCCAAAGGTGACATAGCACAATCGATTACATCCACACCGGCTTCAATGGCTTTCATATAAGTCATGCTTGCCACACCGGAGGTGTAATGGGTATGCAGCTGAATAGGCAGCTTGGTAGCGCTCTTCATGGCTGAAATCAATTCTGTTGCCTGATAAGGAAGCAATAAGCCGGCCATATCTTTAACACAGATAGAATTAGCACCCATTTCTTCAATGTTTTTACACATATTCATCCAGTAATCCATGGTATAGGCATCACCCAAAGTATAGGAAAGAGCTACCTGTGCATGACCTTTTTCCTTATTGGCAGCCTTTACTGCACATTCCAGATTACGCATATCGTTGAAGCAGTCAAAAATACGGATGATATCAATACCATTGGCAATTGATTTCTGCACAAAATACTCTACCACATCATCTGCATAATGACGATATCCAAGAATATTCTGACCTCTGAATAACATCTGCAATTTGGTGTTTTTAAGACCTGCTTTCAATTTCCTCAGTCTTTCCCACGGATCTTCTTTTAAGAAACGAAGGGAAGCATCAAAAGTGGCTCCACCCCAGCATTCAATAGAATGATAGCCGACTTTATCCATTTTATCCAAAATCGGAAGCATATAATCGGTAGGCATTCTGGTAGCAATCAGAGACTGATGTGCATCACGAAGAATGGTTTCCGTAATTCCGATCGGTTTTTTAACCTGTTCTGACATTTCTTTTTCCTCCTATTAATAATAAAATTTAGAATACTCCAAACACTGCCATAAAAGTACCGGCAACAACAGCTGTACCAATAACACCTGCTACGTTCGGTCCCATTGCATGCATCAGCAGGAAGTTGGTAGGATCTGCTTCCGCGCCCACCTTCTGTGATACTCTGGCAGCCATGGGAACTGCCGATACACCGGCCGAACCAATCAAAGGATTAACTTTGCCCTTGGTTACCACACACATTAATTTTCCGAATAATACACCGGCGGCTGTACCAAATGAAAAGGCAACCAGTCCAAGTGCTACGATAAATAATGTACTCTTATTCAAAAAGGCTTCGGCACTGGTAGTTGCTCCTACCGAAGTTCCCAACAAAATTACGACAATATACATCAATGCGTTGGATGCCGTATCGGTAAGCTGTCTGACCACACCGGATTCTCTGAACAGGTTACCCAGCATCAGCATACCTACAAGGGGGGCTGTGGTCGGCAGGATCATACATACAACGATCGTTACACCGATGGGGAACAGGATTCTTTCCAGTTTGGATACCGGACGAAGCTGTGCCATCTTGATTTTTCTTTCTTTTTCCGTGGTAAATAATTTCATAATCGGCGGCTGGATAATCGGCACCAGTGACATATAAGAATATGCTGCCACGGCGATGGGTCCTAATAACGCAGTCTGACCCAGTTTTCCGGCAAGGAAAATGGATGTAGGGCCGTCGGCACCACCGATAATAGAAATAGCTGCCGCTGCTTTGTCATTAAAGCCCAATGCTATTGCACCGAAATATGCGGAAAAAATACCAAATTGCGCTGCCGCGCCCAATAAAAAGCTCTTCGGATTAGCAATCAACGGACCGAAGTCGGTCATAGCTCCTACCCCCATAAAAATCAGGGAAGGCAAGATTGCCCACTCATCCAAGAGATAGAAATAGTACAGTAAACCGCCGATGCCATTTGCCGAGTCTTCCGCACGAAGCATAATATCGGGATAAATGTTAACCAACAGCATACCAAAAGCGATAGGAGTCAGAAGCAAAGGCTCAAACCCTTTTGCTATCGCAAGATAAAGGAATACACAAGCTACTACGATCATCACATAATTGCCCCAGGTAAGGTTAAAAAACGCGGTCTGATGGATCAGATTGCCCAGTGTATCAATAATATATTCCATTCGTTTTTACCTCCTGTTGTTATTTTCTCAAAATGCAGTCTAGTTCAATGTTGCCAGTAATGCACCTGCTTCAACAGGGTCACCTACGTTTACATTAATACTTGCTACTGTTCCATCTTGAGGTGCAACAACGGGAATTTCCATTTTCATGGCTTCTAAGATCACTACCGTGTCACCGGACTTTACAGCCTGTCCTGCGCTGGCTTCAATCTTAAAGATTTTTCCTGCTGCGCCGGCTTCAATCTTTACACTGCCTGCTGCGCCGCTGGCCTTAGGTGCTGCCGGTGCTGCTGCTTTGGGGGCTGCCGGTGCTGCTTTAGGGGCTGCAGGTGCTGCTGCGGGTGCTGCTCCAGTGGATGCACCTTCTTCTACTACTACGTCATATACATTTCCATTTACGGTAATGGTATAATTCTTCATTTCAATATCCTCCTATGCTTGTTTCCATTTACTGGAATTTGATCTTCTTATACTTCTTACTCTAAACCCGTCGGTAGATGATGCGCCCTGGCTGGCGGCTATCGCCGCAGCAATTACAGCTACCAATTCGCTGTCATCGGCCAATTCTTCTTTTTCAATTATCTGTGCGATGGTATTATCAACTGCACTGGTTTTCATTTCTTCCCGTTCTGTTTTCTTACCAAACCCTGCCTGAATCTTAGGTATCAGTGTAAAGCAGGAAATAATCAGGGAAATCAATATCAAAATTACAAAAGTCGTTCCCATACCCAGAATGGTATTCAATGTTGCTTTGGTCATCAGTTCCCCGAAACTGTATTTTACGTTTGTCGTAACTGACTGCATGCCTTCGTCTTTGTTAACGATAATCTCTACCACTGCATCATGGGTTTCACCCGTTACGGAAACACTGATTACCACTTCGTTCTCACTTATATCAGCCTTATGGCCGGAAATCCCTTTATAACTACCCATTTCTTTCAGTCCGTTGGTCCAACTTTCCGCCGCTCCCACTTCCCAGGAACCTGCTTCAAATTGGCTGACTGCACCTTGCGCCACCATGGAATTGATATATTCAACTACATAATCACCAAACTCCAGGGCTTCACTTTCAGTTACAAATTTGGCCTCTTCTTTATTACTGCCACAAGCGGTCAAACCCAAAAGACAGGTAGCTATACCTAATACTAGTAACCATTTTTTCATATTAAGTATCTTCCTTTCTAAACAGTGCCATGCTTTTTAGCCGGACGGTCTTCCCGTTTTGTGAACAACATTTCAAAAGCACCGATGACATATTTTCTGGTATCAACCGGTTCAACGATTTGATCCACATATCCTCTCTTTGCTGCACTTTCAACATTATTCTGCAAATCTGCGTACTCTTTTGCACAGGCATCGATGGCATCGGAACCTTGTCCATCACAAATAATCTTCGCCGCCAGCTTGGCATCCATCATACCGATCTCGGCTGTGGGCCATGCCATCGTAATGTCCGCACCGATTGCTTTGGAGTTCATGGCAACATAGGCACTTCCATATGCTTTACCGATAATCACATTGACCTTCGGTACCGTTGCGTTAGCAAAAGCATATGTAAGCTTTCCTACCGCTTTGGCAATTTTCTTTTCGGAGCAGGTACTTGCAGCATAACCGGCCACGTTGGTGAGGGATAATACCGGAATCTCAAAAGCATCACAGAAATTGATAAAATCTGCCGCTTTCACACTGCCCTTTACCGAAAGAGCTGCTTCAAACTTATCGGTTACTTCTCCCTTTTCATTATAAACTTCTGTACGATTGGCAACTGCTCCCACCGTCATCCCATTTAATTTAATAAAACCGGTAACCATCTCTTTGGCATAAGCTCTTCTGGTTTCAAAGAATACCCCGTCATCAGCTATCTGAGCCAGTGCGATCG
Source organism: Lachnospiraceae bacterium (assembly GCA_031555615.1). Taxonomy (GTDB): domain Bacteria; phylum Bacillota; class Clostridia; order Lachnospirales; family Lachnospiraceae; genus UBA935. The sequence continues at coordinate 10,820 of JAVBUF010000051.1, forward strand.
CAGTATCACCAACACAATTGGAAATTTCCGCACATGCCCGGTTCAAGTCATCGGTACATTCACAGTAGGACATATCATCCTCGTTGTTGGCCGGAAGCATGGAAATAAGTTGTCTGATTTCAGCCATGACAGATGCTTCGTCTGCAACCACATCAACACTGCCTGCTTCTTCGGCCTGGAATTCAGCTGCTGAGGTATCACATTTGCTGATTACATTTCCTTCCAAAGCATTGGGTGAATTGACAAATAATTTGGCTTTTTTTCCTTCCATAAAAGTAAAATCAGTTAAGGTGGGAATAATTGCCAATCCGCCGCCGCAGTTTCCAAAAATGGCGGTAATCTGCGGAATAACACCGGAGCTCAAGGTTTGTTTCAAATAAATCTCACCAAAACCGTTTAATGCATCCGTTGCTTCCTGTAATCTAAGACCTGCTGAATCGATCAAACCGATAACCGGTGCTCCGGTTTTCAATGCAAGGTCATAAAGTCTGACAATCTTCTTGGCATGCATTTCGCCGATAGTTCCGTTTAATACGGATGCATCCTGGCTATATACATAAACCAGATTGCCGTTAATTGCTCCATAGCCGGTTACAACACCGTCTGACGGAGTCGGGGTTTGTTTCAAATTAAAATCGGTAGCTCTTGCTGTTACAAGGGCACCGACTTCAACGAAACTGTTTTCATCGAGCAAAGCTTGAATTCTTTGGCTCGCTTGTGAAATAGTACTCATTTTTTCAGCCCTCCATTTTATATTAAATAAATCATAACGTTATAAAAATAAACATCTGTTGTAGTATACCATAAAAAAATGAAATATCCTAGGATAAATTTTCAAATTCTTCTATTTTTTTCTTATCCCATTATTTCAGGATTATTATAGATAAAATAATCGACATAAATAGAAAAAGACCCAGCTGAAACTTGTTTTTTCTACAGCAGTATCGGCAACCACCGGATACTCCTTTAACACTTCCCCCTTTAAAATATATCTGATCTGTCCTACCTTGTCTCCTGCCGCTACGGGTGCTTCCAGCCGCTCTGCCACCTGTACTTTTATCTCCACCTCCTCATCAGTTCTGAGCAGCCACTGCATTTCATTTTCCCCGTGGGTATCGGCACTGATACTGGTGTAAGCCGGTCCATATGGCCTTCCGCTTGCAGGTATGCCGGAGGCTACTTCGATTTTATCAAACGCCGGTAATGTAAAAATGTCTCTGTAAAAATAATTTTCCAAACCATAATCCATCAGTTCCCTGGTGTCTGCCCATTTATAGCTTTTGTGATTCGGCCATCCGCATGCCAATAACGCCACAACATAAACTCTGTCATCCCGCTTTAAGGAACCCACGTAACAGTAGCCGGCTTTTGATGTAAACCCGGTTTTCCCTGATAAGGCGCCTTCCATCATATTTAAAAAAGCATTATGATTACTCAGCGAAAAATTTCTGCCGCTTTTTATGTATTCCGTCTCATCGTCTCCTTTCTTATAATTAATGAATTGATAAGAAGGCGTTCCGGTTATCTGTAAAAACTTTTCTTTAGCCGGTGAATCACTGATACAATAGGACATGATCAAGGCCAGATCATGGGCCGTTGTGGAATGCACCCGGCTTCCGTCGGTACTGGCTGCATCCAGACCGTTAGGGGTAATAAAGCAGGTATCGTTGCACCCGATATCCCTGGCTTTCTGATTCATCAATACCGCAAATTCTTCCACACTTCCGGCAATATGTTCGGCAATGGCAACTGCCGAATCGTTATGGGATTCCAGCATCAAAGAATACAATAAATCCTCCAGCCGGTAATACTCCCCGGCCCGCATTGAAAGCTTCACCTTGGGCATTGATGCCGCGTAAGCGGAAACCTCCACATAATCATCCGGATTGCCGTGTTCCAATGCCAGAATGCAGGTCATTATTTTGGTGGTACTGGCCATGGGTAATTTTTCCATACCGTTCTTATCAAATAAAACGCGCCCGGTACGGGCGTCCATCAGAACCGCCGCACGGGCGTATAAATCTATGTTTGTACTATTTTCTTCGGTTTTTGCCAAAACCACTGTCTGGCTAAAAAGGATGCATACGACTGCAAAAATTGCAATTTTTATCTTTCTCATATATACTACCAATTCTACTTATTTCTTAATATATATGTCCTTCACCCTTTCATTATGTAATTAAATGTCCAACTGCAGCTGGATTTCCTGCTCTGCCTGCACCTTAAACTCTTCGATTTGAACCGGATTCAGTTCCGGCAGCTCTTCCAGCGATTTCACCCCAAAGCTGCGCAAAAACTCTTCGGTGGTTCCGAATAACAGCGGTCGCCCCGGGGCATCCATTCTTCCCACTTCACCGATCAAACCGAATTCAATCAGGCGGTTTACCGCATGGTCGCAGCTGACTCCTCTGATCTTCTCGATTTCCAGTCGGGTAATGGGCTGTTTATAGGCAATGATCGACAAGGTTTCCAGCAACGTATCGGTCAGCACATATTTTCTGGGTGTTTTGGCAATCTTGATGAGATACTCATACATATCACCTTTGGTGCACATTTGGATGGAATCCTCCAGCTCCATCAGAGTAATCCCCCTGGATTCCCGG
>JAVBUF010000083.1:0-9742 GCA_031555615.1 Lachnospiraceae bacterium
AAAAGCATTAAAAGATTCTCAGAAGATATTGACCTTACTGTAGAAACAAAAGATTGTTCAAACAGTCAGGGAAAAAAACGTTTGGAAGAATCAGCAAATGCTTATAAATTACTGGAACGAACCTCCGATAAAAGCAGGGAAGCTAATAAAAAAGGAAGCATTACAAGTGTATATGAATATGTCCCGCTTACGGCGGCGGATACACAGGATGCTCTTCAACGTTTTGGATATGTCAAGGTGGAAGCAACATCATTTACGGTAAGTGATCCATATGAACCCTTGCAGGTAGAACCGCTTCTCTATACAAAGGCATCTGAAGAGCAAAAGAAAACGCTGTCGAGTTTATATGATGTTAAGTCATTTTCGATATATACAATAAAAATGGAACGCATCTTCGCAGATAAGTTGCTGGCAGCAGAATTTTATTATGAAAGAAATGAACTTTTTGATGTGTCAAAACACTTATACGATATTGCAGTGATGACAAAGCTGGAAAGAATTCAAAAAATGCTTGAGGAAAAAGATGATTTAATCCAGATGCTTTCTTATAAAAGAGAGGAGGAACAAGACAGAATCGGAAGTGATTTGGCGAATAAGCCTTTTAGTGAATTTTCCTTTTTACAAAGTATGAGTACCGATAAAAAGCTGGAACATCATTTTATGGAAATGCAGAATGTCTATGTGTTTGATGAAAAAGATATTATTCAATATAAAGAATTAGTTGGGATAATAGAAGGATTAAATGAAATTTTACAAGCAATAGATGAGAAATTGGAACTGAAAACGGAGCAAAATTTTATAATGTAAAAAAGTTAGCAGGCGGGCCTGCAATGTAGGTTATTTAGTGGATACTTGTCGGTCGGCACAGGATATTTATGAAAAGGTAGTGGAATATTTTTTTCCTGGATAATTAGGATAATAGCATTTAGGCGGAATGAAAGGATAAATGATTATGGCTGTATTTCAAGTGAATTTTTTTTCAGAATCAATAAGTCGGGTTACAACTTTTCATGCAGTTTTACCCAATGATATATTGCCGGAAAATTTGATCGGCAATGAGCATTATGAAAGACCTGTGAGAACATTATATCTGCTCCATGGATATTCCGGATGCTCCCAGGATTGGCTGATGGGCAGTACGGTCCAGGAACTATCATCAAGATATAATCTTGCAGTGATCATGCCATCCGGTGAGAATAGTTTTTACCTGAATGGCCGGGGTACCGGAACGGCTTATGAAACTTTGATCGGTAAAGAGCTTGTTGATTACACGAGAAAGGTTTTCGGTTTATCCGTTAAAGCGGAAGATACCTACATCGGCGGTCTTTCCATGGGGGGATTTGGAGCCATTCACACCGGACTTAAATATCCGGAAACATTTGGAAAGATGTTTGGGCTTTCTTCGGCATTGATTATCAACACCATTAAGGGTATGAGCCCGGGATCAAAAGACGATATTGCCGACTATGATTACTATGAACGAGTTTTTGGCAATTTAGCCATATTGGATACCAGCGAAAACAATCCCGAATATCTGGTGGTCAAAAGAAAAGCAGGAGGCGAGAAGATTCAGCCGATCTTTATGGCTTGCGGAACAGAAGATTTTCTGTTGAAGCAAAATCGGGAGTTTAAGATTTTTCTGGAAAAGCAGGGTGTTGATGTTACTTATAAAGAAAGCAGCGGAACACATGACTGGAAATTTTGGAATGAGTATATCGAAACGGCGATTCAATGGCTGCTTAAATAAAAGTAATTTGGTGATACAACATATGAAAAGTGTAAGCGAAGATGACGGAAACCGAGAGGTTTCCGTTATTGAATTTATGCATAACACTTTACAAAAATTGTGCTATACTAAAAGGAAGTGTAAAAGGAGTGTAAGAGAATGAGAATTTTTACCGAAGATAATAAAAAGTATGTGGGAAAGACTTTAAGCATAGCCTGGCCGGCAGTGGTAGAGTCTTTTTTCGTAGCCTTGGTAGGGCTGATTGATTCCTTTATGGTAAGCGGAATTGGTGCTTACGCAGTGGCAGCGGTAGGGCTGACCACGCAGCCAAAGTTTATCGGACTGGCCTTATTTATTGCAACCAATGTGGCTGTTTCGGCATTGGTGGCCAGAAGAAAAGGGCAAAAGGATCGTAAATCTGCCAATGGAATCTTTATCGTGGCGTTATTGTTTACGGTGCTGGCAGGGATTGTTGTAAGTATTGCATGTGTGGTATTTGCACATCCGATTATCAGGCTATGCGGCTCGGCGGCAGATACTCACCAGAGTGCGGTTACCTATTTTCGGATTATTATGGGATGTATGATGTTTAATATCATATCATTGGTTATTAATGCAGCCCAGCGAGGGGCCGGAAAGACCAAGATAGCTATGAGAACCAATTTAACATCCAATATAATTAACTTGTTTTTCAACTATCTTTTAATAGATGGACATTTCGGCTTTCCCCGCTTGGGGGTTATGGGGGCGGCGATAGCTACTGTATTGGGGACTGTTGTAGCTTGTGGAATGAGTATTGCATCCATTATGAAGGAAGTTAATTTTGTCAGCATTCCTTATATTATTCATGAGAAAATCAAACCTTCTATTGTACATGCCGGAAGTATATTAAAAATCAGCTCCAATATCTTTGCGGAACAGGTGCTTTTACGAATTGGTTTTATGTCTGTTGCAATTATGGCAGCGAGGCTGGGAACCAATGAATTTGCGGCCCATCAGGTGGCCATGAATATCATGGGGGTCTCTTTTTCTTTTGGTGATGGTATGCAGGTGGCAGCGGTGTCACTGATTGGCCAAAGCCTGGGTCAGGGGAAACCGGAAATAGCCAAGCTGTACGGAACGGTATGCCGGCGGATTGGTTATGTTATTTCAGCATTGCTGGCGGTGGTTTATTTGTTGGGAGGCAGAAGGTTATATGAAATTTTCTTTGATGATCCGGAAATTGTCCAAATGGGAACCGATATTATGAAGGTTATGGTGGTGATCGTAGTCCTTCAGGTTGCCCAGGTTATTTATATGGGATGTCTCCGTGGTGCCGGTGATGTGTTGTTTACAACCATCACCTCGACCATCAGCGTAACCATTGTTCGTCCTGTTTCAACATATATTATGTGCTATGCGCTTGGATTTGGTGTGGTTGGAATCTGGATGGGGGTTGTAGCAGACCAGTGTCTGCGTTATGCTCTAACTTCCTGGCGTTTTGCCATGGGTAAGTGGATGAAAGTGGAAATTTAACACGATTGTGTTGATCATACATGATAAAGCAGCCGTTTGGAAAAGGCATTGCGGTATTCGGTAGGAGTCAGTCCCGATATTTTCTTATAAGCCTTGGTAAAGTTATGGCTGTCAGTAAATCCTAGCTCACTGGCAATTTCCCTTACCGACTTATTGGTATCGGTCAAAAGGAAATTGGCGGTATCCATTTTAACATTTAGAATATATTGCTTCAGGGTGATACTGGCTATTTTGCCGAAAAGATGGGAAAGATATTTTTCATTGTACCCGAAATGAGCGGCCACATCCGCCACTTTTAAGTTTCGGTGCACATTCCGCCGGACATAATCCATAATATCATGATAAATCTGCTTTTGCGTTTTCTTGGATTTGTTGGCAAATTCTGTAGCCGGAAAAAACTGGCTGTAGATTTCGCACAATACTACGGTGGCCATGTAATTGAGGGACATATGGGGGTAGTTTTCCCGTACTGCATTTTGCAGCTGTTTCATCAGAACGATGACCTTTTCCTGATTGGCAACAACACCCTGCACCGGTATGGAAACGGTGCTGGCCGGTTTGCCCTCGTAATATTCCATAATGCTGCCGGATGAAATCTCCTGCTCCCGGAGCGGGTGATAGGCTTCAAAGTGCAGCCAGTAAAAGGAGCAGTCGGAAGGACGGAAACCCTTGCGCCGGTTAAATGGCGGACTCTTAGGGGGGAGGAGAAGAAACTCATTGCTTCCCACAGTATAATCATGTCCGTTATAAGACAAATATAACGTTCCTGCGGTCATGACGATCAATTCATAATCAACCAAATTAAAATCTTCGTGGATCCAGTTTGATGAGGGGGCTTCAAACTTACCCGTAACGATGTATTCTACAGATCTGTCCAATTGAAATTCTAATATTTTCATCTACCTTTTCTCCAATTCTCTTTGTATATATTATATACAAAATTCCAAAAGAAATCAATTTTTTCGTCATTATTATGAAAAAGATAGATAAAGTGTAAAAAAGTTAGTTGTTTTAGGTGTCAAAAAGAAAGATGTGACTTTTTGACACCTTTGCTAAGGTTATGATATTTACCAAAATTACATCGGATGATATATTCAGAGCATAAAACAGGTATGAAAAAAACGGCCTGTCATAAAAACTATAAAACAACAGGGGAACATCACAAATGCTGAAACTACAGGATTTTGAGTATAATGAGCTGATATTAAAAGATGAGGAACTGGTCAATGCATTCCGTCTGGAATTGGAATATCTGCGTTCCTTAAAGCCGGAGAAACTGACCGCTGGATTTCTGGAACGGGCCGGTTTGGATGCCGAAGAAACCCGGTACGGCGGATGGGAAGTCACAGAGATCCAGGGACATACACTGGGGCATTACCTGACCGCACTGGCCCAGGCTTATGGTGCCACCGGGGAAAGTGATCTTAAGGATCGGATTGAACAGATCCTGGCGGCACTGGAGAGAAGTCAGGAGGCAAACGGATATTTATTTGCCTGGGATGAAGAAATATTTGATCGTGTAGAAAGCGGAAAACCGGCCTGGGTGCCCTGGTACACCATGCATAAGATCGTAAGCGGATTAATCAGTACATATCATTTTACAAAGATTAAAAAAGCCTATACCATTGCCGCAAGGCTGGGTGACTGGATTTATAACCGCTGTAAGAACTGGACACCGGAGTTAAAACGGAAGGTGCTGGCGGTAGAATACGGCGGAATGAATGATTGCCTGTATGAATTATATATGATGATCGGTGACGAGCGGTACAGAGAAGCAGCGGAGCAGTTTGATGAGACATGGCTGTTTGAAGAATTGTATCAGGGCAGAGATGTTCTGAACGGGTTACATGCCAATACCACCATCCCCAAGATTTTGGGCGGGGTAAAAAGATATGTGGCAGTACCGGGTGCAGATCCTTTTTACCTGAAGATGGGTGAGAACTTCTGGGATATTGTAATTTCCCACCATACCTACATAACCGGCGGAAACAGCGAATGGGAGCATTTCGGCCAGCCGGATATTCTGGACGGGGAACGGACGGCATGCAACTGTGAAACCTGTAACAGCTATAATATGCTGAAGCTGTCGAAGCTGCTCTTTCAGATAACAGCCAACCCGAAATACCGAAACTATTATAATCATACCGCAATCAATTCGATTCTTTCCTCACAGAATCCGCAAACCGGCATGACAACTTATTTTCAGCCCATGGCAACGGGATACTTCAAAGTATTCGGTACTCCCTATAACAGCTTTTGGTGCTGTACCGGCAGTGGTATGGAGAACTTTACCAAACTGCAGGAAGGCATCCTGTACCGCACTGCCGATACCTGGTATTTGAGCCGTTTTGCAGACTGCGATGTACACCGAAAAGAGACCGGAGAACAGATTTCGGTGAGAACCGGCGGGGATGAAGTATACACAGTAGAGATCATACTGAAAAGTGATTTGACCGTAAAACGGCTGGCAGTCTGTCTGCCGGATTGGCTGGAAGGCCGCGCACTGGTCACTCAAAACGGGCACCCCCGGGAAACAACCATAGAAAACGGCTTTTTCATTCTGGAAGAGGACTGGAAACAGGGAGATCATATCAACATCCAAATGCCCATGAATATCCAGGTGAAAGGCCTTCCCGATAACCCCAATGTGGCAGCATTCCGGTACGGACCTTATGTACTGAGTGCGGCGCTGGGAAACGAAAAGATGAATACCACTTATACGGGAGTAGAAGTGCTGGTACCGGAGAAGGACCTTGAGATTCCGGACTATATTGTTCTGGAGGAAACGAATATTTCCCAATGGAAAAAGCACATTAACCGCTATTTAAGGAAAAAAGCAGGCATACCGGAGTTTGAATTTAAGCAGAGAGAAAATGAAGAACCTCTGATTTTTAAGCCGCACTACCGTAACTATGAGGAGCGCTACGGAATCTACTGGAAGGTTTTTGCAGCAGGCTCGGCAGAACTGGAAGCAGAATTACAAAAAAAAGAAAAAAGGAACACCCGCAGCAGTATTGCAGTGGACCTCATTCCGATAGGAAATGACCAGTATGAACTTGCCCATGGAATTAAGGGAGAACAAACAGATATTATCCGACAGGACGGTCATGTATGCCGTTACCTCAAAGAGGATGGCTGGGTTTCCTACATAATGAAAACGGAATCGGAGAAACAGGTTTTATGTGTGACCTATTGGGGAAGTGAGGAAGAAAGTCAATGCAGCATATTCATCAACGGACAATTTCTGGCAGCAGAAAACACCGAAAAGCAGGGAGGAGAGGCGTATTTGTTTAAAGAATATCTTCTTCCCGAAGATCTTATCAGCGGAAATAGCACGGTTATCGTGAAGTTTCAAAATAGCAGCAGTAATAGCATTTGCCATCTTTGTGATGAACTATTTATCCGAAGAGCATAACAAAAAAAATGGAGGTATAACAATGAAAAAGAAAGTACTAGGGATTATGCTGGCAGTTTCCATGCTGGCAACATCATTGGCAGGCTGCGGCAGCAGCAGTGGGGGAAGCAGTGAAACCGGAGCAACGGCAGGCAGCACCGAAAGTAAAAAAGAAAGCACTGCCAGTACAGATGGGAAAACAAAATTGACAGCACTTTTTATCGCTCATCCATTGACCAAGAATATCTATGATATGAAATGGGTTATGGAGCTGGAAGAGCAATGCAACGTAGAAGTAGAATGGGAAATGATTTACTCGGACTGGGAAACTGTAAAATCCACCCGATTTGCTTCCGGCGATATCCCGGATCTGCTGTTTAATGCAACCCTTGATGCCGATTATTCGACTTACGCAGGATTATTTCAGGATATGAGCGGATTGATCGAAGGAAATGCGCCCAATATCCAGGCCATGTTTACGGAAGAACCGGACACCAAGGTTCTGGCCCAGACGATGGAAGGGGCTATTTACGGTATCCCCAAATTCCAGGGAAAATGGCCAACCACTAATACGGTTATGTTTATCAACAAGACATGGCTGGATAATCTGGGCTTAAAAATGCCCGCCACCTTTACCGAGCTAGAAGCAGTTTTGAAGGCATTTAAGGAAAATGATGCCAACGGCAATGGCGATCCTAATGATGAGATTCCCATGGACTACAATGCATACGGCGGTAATAATGCATGGTTCAACAGTGCCTATTCCATGACCAATTTATTGGGCGGTCTGGGCATTCAGCTGACCAACTGGGGTACCGATGCTTATTTTGCGGAAGACAATACGGTCAAAAATTATGCGGTTGACGAACGGTATAAATTATTTATGAAATATATGGCTGACTTATATTCCCAAGGCTTAATCAATGAAAATGCTATTACCAACGATTATTCTGCATTCCAGTCACTGTCCAGAGGAAATGAAAACGGTGATGCCATGGTGGGTGTGGTATTCGGATGGGAAGAAACCGATAAATTCGGTCCCAAACTGTATGATCAGTATGTTGCTCTTCCGGCTCTGGATTATGATATTGACGTTGCTGCCGGAACCTACGATACCCGATGGAGAGACGACTATACCGGACTTAACATGTCTGCCAACCGTGTCTGCATGAGTGCAAAGTGTGCTGATAAAGAAGCAGCAATGAAGTTTATTGACGCATTTTATGATGCAACCGCAAGTGTGGAAGGTCTGTTCGGCGGCATTTCCGACGGATGTATTGCCGAAACCGGCGACAACAGCTTTAAAGTATTAGATCCCCTGGATCCTGATACCGACCCCGGTACCTGGAAATGGACCAGTACATTTGCCGATAATGCGCCCATGTATATCAGAAGAGCCACCCAGATCGAAATGGCTCAGGATATGACCTTTGCCCTGAAGGAAAGAGAAGCCTATAATGACACCATTGCCAAAGCAAGTACAAAAGATACCTATCCTCAGATGTTTATGAAATATACAGCCGAGGAACTCAACACGATGGCAGTGGCACAGGCAAATGTGAACAATATTATTGATAACTACTGGTCACTGTGGATGACCGGACAGTCTGATATCGATGCGGATTGGGATGCTTATGTTAAGAACGTAAATGATGCCGGATTACCGCAGATTCTGGAAATCCGCCAGGCAGCTTTTGATAAATATTTAGGCAAATAAAGTAGTTTTTTTAAAATGCAGGATGCAGCACATTATGCATCCTGCATTTTTCGATAGAGAGAAGGGATAATCTTATGGCAGCATTAAAAAAATATTTAAAAAAAACCTGGCAGCTTTGGATCATGCTGCTGCCGGCGATGGTATACATTTTTTTGTTTTGTTATGTTCCCATGTACGGTGTTCAGCTGGCATTCCGGGAATATAGCTTTCTGGACGGAATAACAGGGGGAAAATTCGTGGGTTTGAAGTATTTCAAACAATATTTTGAAAGCCCGATGTTTTTTTCTACGCTAAAAAATACTTTTGTGATTGCCTTGACCAGTATTGTCGTGGGATTCCCGGCACCAATCATTCTGGCGATGATTGTTAACCAGATTCAAAGCAAAAAGTGGAAAAAGATTGTCCAGACGACGGTTTACATTCCTTATTTTATCTCCATCGTAGTTCTGGTTTCCATGATGAATATTATGCTTGCCAACGGAAGCGGTGTCATCAGTAATTTTCTGAAAGACCTTCATCTGGTAAGTAATAAAGTCAATCTGTTGGGTTCGGAGAGCGCATTTGTTCCGGTCTATGTCCTGTCAGGGATTTGGCAGAGTATGGGGTGGAACAGCATTATCTTTATTGCAGCGCTGTCGGCAGTGGATACCCAGCTTTATGATGCCTGCCGGATTGACGGTGCCAACCGCTGGCAGACCATGATCCATATTGATTTTCCGGCGATTATGCCGACCATCATTATTCTGCTGATCATGAATATGGGAAATATTCTTAATGTTGGTTTCGATAAGGTGTATCTGATGCAGAACAGCCTCAATCTGGGAGCATCTCAGGTTATTTCCACATATGTATATTCGGTTGGTATCAAATCAGCCCAGTTCAGCTTTGGTGCGGCGGTAGGTCTGTTTAATACGATTATTAACTTTACCTTTTTAGTAGTAACCAATCAGATCGCAAAACGGGCATCGGGAACCGGATTAATGTAGAGGAGGCAGGAGAATGGGAAAAGGAAATCAAAAAATAAAATATAAAAGTCCTGCGGACATGATATTCGGAGCTGCTGTCATTATTTTAAGTATCCTGGTTTTTATGATCATTGCTTATCCGCTGTGGTTCGTGATCATTGCTTCCATCAGCAATTCGGATCTGGTCAATCTGGGCAAGGTGACGTTCTGGCCCAAAGATATCCGGTTATACGGCTATCAGGAGATTATGAAAGATGCCCGGATCTGGACCGGATATTTCAATACCATTTTTTATGTGATTGCCGGAACGGCGGTAAATATGGCGGTGACTATGCCGGCAGCTTATGCATTGTCCCGCAAGGACTTTCTGGGACGGAATAAGGTGATGTTTTACTTTGTCTTTACGATGTTCTTCAGCGGCGGAC
>JAVBUF010000064.1:0-28423 GCA_031555615.1 Lachnospiraceae bacterium
GTCGCCAAACAAGCACTCATCTGTGGGGCTATTCCTTTGCCTAAGATGAGATAATTGTAAAGGAAAATCTGTACCAAAACAATGGCACAGCAGAAAAATTAGAAAGGGCTATCACGCAGCATGCGTGATTTGGTTCAATTATAATTTACTCAATGTTTATTTACAACCGCCAATACTTGCAATTATGTATAATAATAAACACCTTCTTATATTTTTGTTTATTATTTCAAAAAAAGATGGGAGATATAAAACAACTCATGGATGAATCAAAAACGGATCGAAGAATTAAATACACCAAACACTCTTTAAAAAATTCTTTAATAGAACTTCTAAAAGAGCAGCCAATTTCAAAAGTTTCTGTATCCTTGCTCTGTAAAACAGCCGATGTGAATCGAACCACATTTTATAGCCATTATACAGATCAATTTGATATGTTAAATCAGGTAGAGCAGGAAGTTTTAAAGAATATGGAGAATTATATTACTGAGCCTAATAAGAATCAACAATCTGTATTGGATATGCGAAGGATAGAAAGATTAATAGAATATGCAGGTAAAAATACCGATTTATTTCAGGTCTTACTTGGTGAAAACGGCAATCGCAACTTTCAGCAAAATGTCATTGAGTTGGTAAGCAATCCGACCATATCAGATAAAAATAAAGCCAGAAATACAGATGTACGGCTGTTTGAGTATTTGCGCCGTTTTTCTGTTACGGGTTGTATCAGTATCATACAAAAATGGTTAGAGGATGGGCAGATAGAAAGCCCACAATATATCTCGAATATTATTTTGCATATATTGCAGCATGGAGTTGAAAGTTTCTAGCCAAGTATCCTATCAATTTATTTTTTCATCTTGCTTTGCTCACAATGCTCTTTCTTTTGCACCCTTGTGAGTCCATTCCCCCATGGTCACTACCGGATAAGTCAAGACTGTCTGATGGTCGGCATTTCTGCATTCAGACATCACGGGAATCTCACCCCCACCACTGCGTGCTGGCTAATCTCAAGGAGCATCATTATCTGCTTGTTTCCCTCTTCGCACCTGTCTACCACAGACAGGCTTATTATTCGGCGTTATCGCTCGACACCTTAGATGCGATCTTTTTCACAGCTTGAAAAAATTGCAGGTGTGTCATGGCGTACCGATAATCAGCTCCGGAAACAGCTAATGTATCTTGACTGTTGAATATGGCCGGCAGTAGTTCGTGAAATGTATATCTACTGCGCTGGGATCGGCAGCAAGCCTGTCCTCACCCGGCATTTGTCAATGTACTGTAAGAGGCTCTTGGAAGAAACCAACCGTCCAAAAAATAAGCAATTTCCCAAGTTGAAAGACCCTGAAAAAAGTACATATGTAAACGTTCTTTTTGTACTTCTGTCAGGGTTTGCATGGCTTTCTGCAAGATTTCTATATCCATTTGACGTATGACAATATCCTCCAGAGGTTCACTTTCTTCCATGAGCAGGTCTTCTATTTTATCATCTTCATATCCTTCTGCTGTTCGATGCCTTAAGTCTCTCACGTATTCGGTATGATTATCTCTTTTAAACACATGAACCATTTCTTCATAAACTGCCGGCGAAACATAGACATATTCTTTATCACCTATCGCATCTTTATAAAAATCCTGAATTCTTATCTTAATCCAATCTGACAATTTCTTTATCCTCCATTTCATTTATTTTTGAAATGAAGAATAAGGCGGGGATCGTGGGTTATATATTCCATCAAATTCTCTTAAAAATCGACAAACAAAAACGCTGAACATTATTTCCTGTTCAGCGTTCGTTCTTAAATTTATCTCTATTTTCTTTTGTATCTTCTGCCGTCTTTTTAGTATTTTCTGATGCCTAAACTTATAAAAATCTACGCACTTTATCAATACAATAAACTTTCCTTCACTAATTGCCATATCATAATTCTGCTGTGACTCTATTGCTAATAGATATATCATAAACTAGTAAAATCCGCAATGATAATTTAAAGTCCAACTGGTACTGATATCGGCTCCAATATGCACAACAATATTCTAAATAGTTATATCATGAACTTTTTATAAAAGTAGCACTATAGCAGTTATTTTGCCTACCCATGCATTAATTCATTAAACTTGCGCTGATGTTCCATAAAGTGTGCGTTTCGGTCCACCAACCGCCCAATCTCCCGAGCCAGCGTGGGAATCAGCGATAATCCGGCAACAATCAGCCATTGAATACCCGATAAGGATACTAAACCAAAGATTCCGCCGACTGGTGTCGCCACCAGAAGACCCAGTACAACAATCATTGCCGCAGCACTGGCTGCCAACAGCCTGCTGCTTCCCAGAGATGATTTGAATACTGACTTTTTGGTTCGCACATTCAAGATATGCAAAATTGAGGTAGAGCCAACTACCAAAAAGGCCATTGTCTGCCCGATGACAGCTGATGTTTCCGATGCCCCGGGAATGCTGACAAACGCACCGATGTAATATGCCATCAAAGATACTGCCGAACAATTGACGGTTTGACGTAATATTCCGGTAATCATATCGCTGCTGAAGAAACTGCTGTCTCGTTTTACCGGTTTTCTTTCCATCAGGTTTTCCTCCGAAGTCTCCCGCGCCAGCTGCAGTCCGGGTATACCGTCGCCCAACAGATTGATGAGCAGAAGCATGACCGGTGTTAAGAGTACACCCCATCCGGCCATTTGAGCGAACAGCATGATGACAATCTCACTGAAATTACATACCAACAGAAAATGAATGGTTTTCTTTATATTTTCGTATACATTTCGGCCCTCGCCAACCGTCTCGACAATGGTTGCAAAATTATCATCGGTGAGAATCATATCGGATGCATTTTTCGCTACCTCGGTTCCTGTCTTACCCATGGCAATGCCCACATCCGCGGCTTTCAGTGCCGGTACATCGTTGACACCGTCTCCGGTCATGGCGACCACCTCGCCGTTTGCCTGCCAGGCTTCTACGATTCGGATCTTGTCTTTGGGTGAAACCCGGGCATAAACCGAATAATTCTTAACCGTATCAAACAACTCCCTATCGGTCATTTCTGCCAGCTGTACACCGGTTATAGCTTTCTGTCCTTCTTCCAATATCCCCAGTTCTGCTGCTATTGCACTTGCTGTAGCGGCATGATCACCGGTAATCATAATCGTTCTGATGCCGGCTTTTTTAGCCTTTCCAATAGCAGTTTTGGCTTCCGGACGGGGCGGATCAATCAGCCCTACCAGTCCCATAAGCGTCATATCCTGCTCTACTTCCTCCAGATGCTGTTCATCCGGCAGCCGGTGGATTTTTTTATATGCCAGGGCGATTACCCGAAGTGCCTGCCGTGCGAGAGCATCATGGGCATCTTGAGCCTCTGCGTACAAATCCCGGGAGTTCTCTCCGAGAGGCAGCCGGTCAAGAGCACCTTTGGTCAAAACGATATAACCGCCCTGCTCATCCGCCAGTACTACTGTCATGCGTTTGCGCTCGGAGCTGAAGGGAATCTCAGCGACTTTGGGGAACTTTTCCAAGGCTGTTTCTTTATTTAAACCCTTTTCCTCAAACAGGCGCATGATGCCAATCTCTGTGGCATTGCCGACGGCTTGCCGTGTACCGTCTTCTTTTGTTTCAATGGTCGCATTGCTTGCAAGCGCCAGCAGGGTAAGAAACCGCTTTTGATCCTGATTGAAATCAGTTTCTGCAGCAAATACATCACCGCCGCATTTCCATAATTGTCTGACAGTCATACGGTTCTGAGTCAGGGTTCCGGTTTTGTCCGAACAGATAACTGAGGTGTTTCCCAAAGTTTCTACTGCCGCCAGCTTGCGGATCAAAGCATTTTTACCGGCCATGCGCTGAACACTGTTGGTTAGAGAAAGGGTTACGATCAGCGAAAGGGTTTCGGGAACAGCCGCTACCGCAAGGGATATGGCCGCCATGATCATTGTGCTGAAATCAGTGCCGCCCCGCAGTCCAACCGCCAGCAGGAAGAACGCTGCTGTGATGGCAATCCAACTGATCATTTTACCCAAACGGTCCAGCCGTTCCTGTAGCGGTGTTTTAACCGGTTTGTCTTCGTGTAGGTACTTGGCAATCTGTCCCATCTGAGTCTGCATGCCCGTTTCTGTTACCACTGCTGTTCCATGGCCGGCAGTAATGATGCAGCCGGAAAACAGCATATTGATCTGATCTCCCAGAACTACCTCTCCCGAAAGCTGAGCCGCCGCGTCCTTCTCGGCGGGCTCACTTTCGCCGGTCAGGGCTGATTCATCGGAAAACAGCCCCACTGCTTCCAGCAGCCGCATGTCTGCGGGAACCACATTGCCAGTCTCCAAAAGAACGATATCCCCCGGAACAAGTTCCGCGGCTTCAATACTGCAACGTATACCGTCACGGACTACAATGCAGGTCGGTGCATTCAGATTTTCCAATGCTTCCAGAGCCTTTTCCGCTTTTCCTTCCTGAGTAATAGCCAGAATTACGTTCAGCACCACGATTGAAAGAATTACAATCGGCTCAATCAGCCCCGAACCCTCACGTATGGCCAGCAAAAATGAGAGTGCCGTTGCTACTAAAAGGACGATGACCGAAACATCTTTTAGCTGATAAAGAATCTTTTTTATCAGGCTGGTTTTCTTTTTGGCTTCAAATTCATTTTTCCCACACTCTGTGAGCCGCTTTTCCACTTGTTCCCGGGACAACCCCTTCTCCGGATTGGTCTCCAGTTCTTTCATTATACATTCCGGTCTTACCTCATACCAACGTTCCATTCTTCCTACCTCCTTATTAATGACAGATCGATATATTTATGATATCTCACTAATGTCAACCAAACCTCAATTTTAATCTCTACTTTATTGAACCTCAGTTGAACTTTCTACGCCTGCCGCTGAACAAACTTTGATTCAGCGATATTTTATACACTGCTGAGCATACCCTGTTTGAACAAAAAGGAGTGGCTGTGAAGCAACCGTTCCTTTTGCGCTTCATGCCACTCGTATTTTTACATCTTTATTTTTATACTCTATACCTTTCTCTCAAAACAATTAATATGATCCATTACATCGTCAGCTTTTCTATGAATATTTAAAAAGGCAATATCATCAAACTGAGTTCTCTTAGTATTTATCTGAACTATCTTCGCTTTTCGATTCAAATGATTCCAATAGGTTCCGCTATACATTCCTTTGGATGCAATAACCAAAATCAAATCTGCTTGTGAAAGCCACTCTCTGGCCTTATATACATCGGGATTATTTACACCCACATGACTGAAAACCGGAAAAGCACATACAGCACTGCCGCATTCTGTGCATTTTGGACAACTGCCTTGATTCCAGATATTTATATCATTATAGTTTTTTCCGCATTTCAGACATTTATTCACCCCAAAGCTACCCTGTATTTCGGCTACATTTTTGTTACCGGCTACAGTGTGTATGCAGTCAATGTTAGTAGTTACAATTCCTTTCAACTTACCACTTTGCTCTAACTCCGCTAATTTTCTGTGGGCAATAGTTGGTCCCTTTATAAAGGTACCATCCAGAAAGCCTTTTCTAACAATCTTATAGTAGTGCTTTGGCTGAATCTTTAAAATTGTTTCTGACATCATTTGTATTGTAGCTGCAAAGTTCAAATGCTCCATGTCATTAATACCTGCTGACATGGAAATACCTGCTCCGGTTATAGCTGCCATATTGTTGCTATTATCTATTAAATTTTGAAGCAAACTAATTTCATCATCCACCATAAGTTTCTCTACTCCGATCCGATTTGTGCAAAAGAACATCTTCCTCCTGCTCTTCAAGGGCTTCCATATTCAGTCCCTTAATCAACTCTGCCATAAATGTGAGAGTGTCCTCTATTTCCTTTTGCTTTTCCTCCGAAAGGTCCTTTCCCACAGCATGAACAAATCTTAATTGAATTTCTTCTGCCTTCTTCTCATATTGAAAGGCTTTTTCTGTAAGATATACTCTTCTTCCCCGTTTGTCGTCAGTGCAAACCTGTCTGGTTATAAATCCCTTCTCTTCCATTCGCTGCAGCGTTCTTGTAACTGCCGCACGATCAACCAGAAATTCTTTTGCCAGTTCATCCTGTGTGATTCCATCCTTTTGATATAAGAATCCAATATACATAAATTCTGCTGCTGTAATATCTGTACTTTTAAGTTCATGATTCAGATAAACATTAAATTGTCTGTCTAAAATTCCAATGTTTTTCCCAATACTATACATTAGTTTGTCACCTCATAAGTTATCCTCAATCCAATCAAACAGTCGCTCTGATGCAACCGCATAGCTTCCCATTTGTGTATGTGTCTGCCCCATGGTCGCATCATCAAAAAGCATGTATTCTTTCGGACATTTCAGCGCTTCATAAAACTTTATGGCTTCCCCCGGATTTACATCCGCAGTTGCATCCATAACCAGCATTTTACAAGTAATCCGTTCAAGAATATCACTATTATTATATCTTTCAAGTTCTGCAATTACAACATCAAGGTCATTATCTACGCCATGTTTCCATGCATAGTCTTTGACAAGATTCTCAACCATGGCGGGTCTTAAAAATTTCGGCATATTTTTCACCAATCTCAGGGCACTTGCAATGGATTCTCCCCAACTGATATTACCAGGATTGGCAATACAAAGCTTAATGCGTTTATCAAATGCTGCTGCTCTTGGAACTAAATATCCACCAAAACTGATTCCCATCAATGCTATTCGCTCCATATCTATGCCAGTTATTCCATCCGCATAGTTGATAATCGGTGTAATTACATTTTCCCAATCATTTCTAAATGTAATGTTCTGCAATCTTAAGGTTGCACCCTGTCCCGGCCCTTCAAAAACAATACAATGTATTCCTCTTTTTAGCGCCTCATCATATACCCAGACTGTATCCTCGCCCAGTGCATCTCTTCCCGGTGTAATGATCATAAGTGGTGCTTTTTCGTTCGCAATCGGTGACCGGTAAAAATAGCCTGGAATTGTTGTGCCCTCATACGGTATTTCGATTGGTGTGCCTGGGTACTTTGAATACTCAAGATATTTACGGTAACATGCAATACTATTTCTATTATACTCCGGGATTAATGGATCATCTTTGTCACTATAGGCTTCCAGTGCAAATCTCCAATAAGAAGATGATCTTAAATATGCCGTTGCTGCTGAAACAGGTTTTTCATTTGTTTCTGATTTTTCTGCATTACTTTGGATTTTTTTTGCCATATCACCCCATGCAATCGCCCAATCTTTCTCATTGGAACTTTTCATCTGACCAAGAACCTCCATTACTTCACCTAGATCAGACATACCATATCTTGCAATACCCAAGATGTGTTTTAATAATGCATCTGTCATCATATGGTCAAAGAACTTTAGTTCTGACCAATGCTTTCCTGAATAAACATATTTGTTCATATACAATTTTCTTTTCATCTGTTTCATCGGATTTTCTTTTGGCATATTAGTATCTCCCTTTTGACCAATTATAGTTGACTAGTCAATTATAATATAAATTAGTTGATTAGTCAATCATTATCATCTCCTTCCTGCAATAATGCAAACACCCATCCGATTTTTTACGGATAATAATCGTTGCAATGTTGGTGGTGATAATACCCTTCACCAGACCGGTTGTTACTTATAAAAATTCCAAGTACTTAGTGACATCCATAAAGAACTTTACTGCTCCCACAACATCATCTTCATTGGGGCGTCCCTTATCAATCCCCCCCACCAGCTTAAATGGCCCGAATGTATCGAACCCGGGGCAGTCATAAGCCCCCAGCAGCTCTGCCCCTTTAGTATCGATAATCTGCTTGATGGCATTCGTATAGGTGTCCTTTTTCACACCATAGGTATAGATAAAAAATACTTTCTTATCCTGGGGAAGATTCCGCTGTGCAAATTGCAGAACGGTTTCATGAAATTTCTGGTAATAGATACCGGATGCAAAACCAATCAGATCATATCCTGACAGATCGGTAATTCCGTCACTTTCTGCTTCGATTAGGGTCACATCCTCCCCCAGTCTGACGATTGCATCCAACAGTTTTTTAGTATTGCCATGATGTTCCGAATGATATATAATTGCTGTTTTCATAGTTTTTCCTCACATTCTTTTCTTTTTCCTATCATTAATTTTACTGGTACAGAATCTCTATTTCAAAATCCTTACCTGCTATCCGGGGTGTAATATCGGTGACGATTCGGTCTTCCTGCTCCAATGCCGTCACCGCATGTCTGGCTGCAATCCCCACATCTATTTTATTAAGCTTATTTTTCAGGATTAAGCGCATTGCTCCCCGTCCAAGGTCCCTTATGATGACCTTTCCCTCAGCAAATTCCAACGACCACGGCTGTGAATTCATTGCTGAAGGTGCCAGCCGTACCGCTCTTGCAACCGCATTATCAACCTGACTGATCTTTTCCACCGGCAGCCGTTTAAACTCATCGGCATTTTTTCTCATGGGAACAGCTGTATTGCCAAAGGCCAGAGCGATACAAAAATCTTCACTGTTATTCTTTGGTTTCGGACTCATAAACCATCCGCTTCCAAGTCCCATACTCTGCATATATAAATCCGCTTTCTGTAAAATATAACCCACATTTGCGTAGGCCGCACTTTGATCAGCGCAGTAGCTTAACAAGTAATGGGGAGCATTGGAGCCGCCGTTTACAGCTTCTGCGGGGACAATTTCAAATCTTGCCTGCTGACCGGTCAGCTGATTGGTTTCCGCTACATATTGGCGGATATTTTCCAGCATTTCCGCATCCAGCGGCTCTTCTTTAAAATCTCTTACCTGCCTTCGGGCATAAATTGTTTCACATAATGTCATGATAAATCCTCCTTTGCTTTCCTTAAATGTGTTAATATAATCCTACTGCTGATATTTCAACTGCCCAGCTGCTCCTGAATGGCTTTACCCAATTTATGCAGCCGGAAGAACAAAATAACATTATTGATTCCGTAAGTTATCAGCATAAAGGCAATGGAATAGGCCACAATAACACTTGACAGCACCGGTGAAAACAGTAAGATGAATCCCAGTATCGTACCGATAACTCCCAGTACAAATATTGCCGCCCAGCCGCTGAATCCCTCAGCTTTCAGGTTTATCGAACCGACGATCCTCATGATACTGGAGGTCATCACCCATACCGCAAAGACAAAGGGGATAATTGCCGCAAGCGCCTGACTGCCTCGGCCGAACAGGGTCCAGATTCCCAGCAGGCCGGTAATGATTCCGCTGGCCAGCATCCAGCCGGAGCGGTGTCCCTTTGCTTCACCGTAAAAGGACACGATTTCGGAAATGCCGGAGATTATCATGGCAATTCCGATGATGGCCGCAAGTGTTACCAGCGTTGCCAGTGGTGTAAACAGCATGGTGATGCCAAGTACAGCAATCAGGGAACCTGAAATAAGCATCAGCCAGTTAATTGTTTTTAATGTATTTTTCATTTTGATACCTCTCTTTAATTTTGAAAGTCTCTTGCTATTTCCAATAATATCTTACTAATGTCAACCAAACTTCAATTTAAACCTTATTTTTGTTGAACTTCAGTTGAAATTTTAATTTTTTATTCATAACGAAGTGCATCAATCGGATTCATCTTTGCCGCTTTATTAGCCGGATAATAACCAAAAAAGATACCGATTGCCATGGAAAAGCCAAGCGAGATTACGATACTGCTTACGGATGGGCTTGCCGAGGAACCCAGCAGACCGGAAGCCGCAACACCTATCCCTACGCCAAGAATAATTCCGATAATCCCGCCAATCAGGCAAATAACAATTGATTCCACAATAAACTGTAATCTTATGGAACTATTGGGGGCACCCAATGCTTTTCTGGTTCCGATTTCCCGGGTCCGCTCGGTAATGGATACCAGCATGATATTCATCACACCGATTCCCCCTACCAGCAATGCGATTCCGGCAATTACGGCAATTGCTGCGGTAATGGTGGAAAGCATGGTGGTCATGGTCTCAATTATCGATGCCATGTTAAAAGCTGTTACCTCAAAATTACGGTTGTTTCGGTAATACGGCTTAAAGAAGTTTTCTGTCTGTGTAATAAACTCATCCGCATCTACACCTTCCGTGGTTACAATCGTAAACTGCGGATAACCCGAAGAGTGGTTAATTGTCTGAACTGTTTTCAATGGTATATAGATGGATGTTGCTGTTTCCTTTGTAGAAGCCGAACTGAATCCCATTGCGGACTGTTCATATTCATACACACCAATCACGGTAAGATTAAAATAATTATCGTTTATGTTTACCTGTACACTGCTTCCTACTGCCTTTTCCGAATCTCCCTTGAACAGATTGTCTACTGCAAGGTCAGAAATCATTCCCACCATTTCGCCATTATCCATTTCCCGCTCACTAAAATACCGGCCGGACAGTACTGTTGTTTCATTTGCCATAAAATATCCCAGGCTTACTCCCATGGCCGATACATTGGCATATAAATTGCCGTCCTGTATTTTGCCGCTGCCCAGGTTCTCTGAAGCAGAGATTGCCAGGATAGATTCCGCGTAAGTATCACAAAAATTATCTAACATTTCTTTACTGAAATAATCTTCTTCACCGGCCGCACTTGCTGTCTGGGTACTCTGAAAGGACATGCCGCTTTCTGCTGTTTCCTCCTCCGTTTCTTTTTGCTGTAATCCCACAGTAATGTTATTGGCTCCCATTGAGGACATAGATTCCGTAATAGTTGAAGTCATGGATGTCCCCAGCGTCATAATGGCAATGACGGAAGCGATACCGATGATAATCCCAAGCATTGTCAGCAATGCCCGCATTTTGTTAGCAATTAAGCTAAAAAATGCCAATCTGATATTTTCATAAATAATCATTTCCGCTCCCTCAGCGCCTTTCTCCGACAATCGTTCCGTCTTTAATCGTAATAACCCTTTGGGTTTCCCCGGCCAGTTCCGGAGAATGAGTAATCAGAACAACTGTTTTACCTTGTTCCTCATGCAGCTTATGGAAGAGATCCATTACCTTCCGGCCGGTAACGGAGTCCAGCGCACCGGTAGGCTCATCAGCCAGGATAATAGCCGGATCATTACACATTGCTCTGGCAATTGCAACCCGCTGCTTCTGACCGCCGGATAACTCCTCCGGCAGGTGCTTCATCCGATCCCCCATGCCTACCAGATCTAATAACTCTTTTGCCCTCTCCACGCGTTTCGTTCCTGAAATACCGGCATATAACATGGGCATTTCCACATTCTTAAGGGCATTGGTTCGGGGAATCAGATTATAGGTCTGAAAAACAAAACCTATTTTTCTATTTCGAATACCGGATAAGTCTTTATCCTTTGCCGAAATTATGTCCACACCATCCAAGATATATCTGCCTTCCGTAGGTCTGTCCAGAGCCCCGATGATATTCATCAATGTTGATTTTCCGGAGCCGGAAGCACCGACGATGGCAACAAACTCTCCTTCTTTAACAGCCAGATCAATTCCGTTCAAAACCTGTAATTCATTGGGTGTGTCGATGTAGAATCGTTTATAAATCTGATTCAGTTCTATCATTGCCTTGCCATCCATATCAGAATCCTCCCATGGGACCACGCTGCATCATCATATTTTGGATATCATTTTCGGCTGCTTCCGTCATCGGAACTACTACTTCCATGCCTTCTGCCACTTCCTTTCCGGATATTTCAATATAATAGTCGCTTTCAATTCCCTTTAAAACAGTTATTTGTTCTGTATCAGAAGTATCTGTTGTCTCCGATTTACGAATCACTTCGATGAAGAAAGAACCGTCCTCAGCTGTTTGTACTGCATCGTAAGGTACCGTTAATACCCCTTCTTTGCTTTCCAAAATGATGCCGAGTTTGGCTGTCATGTCCATCTTCAACTCACTGCACAAGGTGTCAACAGAAGCTTTCACAGTATAGGTAACCTCCGCTCCTGCGGTTGCTCTGGGGGCAATTTCTTTCACGGTACCTGTTAGCTCCTGATCCCCTGTTCCGTTAGTTTTAATGACTACCTTCTGTCCGGTTTTGATCTTACCAATATCATATTCATCTATTTGCGCAGATACTTCGTAACGGCTGGTATCTTCAATCACCATCATTACATTCCCGGTATAGGTGTTTCCCTTTTCGATATGAACTTCTGTGATTACACCGCTGATGGGAGCGGTTACTGTACAGGCCGCTATCTGCTCCTGATAACTTTTTATCTGCTGCTTATCCGATGTTCCGGAAACTGCTGCATTATACTTGGAATTTTTCAAACTGTCTTCCTTATTGTTAACTGTGGTATCACTGTTTCGCGCAGCATCTTCCTGGCTTCTGACTTTTTGCTTATAAGCAGTCAGTTTGGTGTCAGCGGCCGTAATTGCCTGTTCGTAAGCAACTTCCAGAGAATTTTCACTTTGCTGTGCCGCACTGTATTTTGACTGCCAGGTTGTCACTTCTGACTGCAGCTGCTGATATTCTGCCTGCGCCTGCTGATAGGTAATGTCGGCCTGGATACTTTCCGAATATTTAAGCTGATAACCTTTTAAGCTGCCAAGGTAGCTTTCGATATTCTCTACGATTTCACTGCTGTTACTGCTTTCTTCCGCAATCGTTACCAACTGTTCCGCTGTCATTTGGCTGATATTATCATTGGTAATATAAATATGGTCTAGAGCACCATCCTTCCATGATACATCACTATTGCCGGAAACATATTCTATCAGTGATGTTTTTGTGGCACTAAACTCTGTCTCATACCGGCTGCTGTCACCGGTTCCTGACTGGGCATTATTCATTTTCTGTTGTGCTTCTTCCAATAGTTCCTGCCGATATTGGTATTCCCCGTTCTTTTCACTGGTGGTCTGCTGACCTTCCAGATAATCGTTTTCCGCTTCCTCCAGATCTGTTAATGCCTGCAGGTAATCCTCCCAGGCATCTGCCACATCCTGACTGGCACGTTCTGTTTCAATATTTCTGGAATTCTGGGCCTCCTGTAAGCTGCGCTCGGCAGAAGAAACATCTACGTTTGTTTTACCCAAAGCAGAATTCAGAGATGTCTGGGCAACGGACATATTTTCTTCTATATCTGTGGAATCCAGTAAACAAAGCACATCTCCTTCCTTCACTACATCTCCTACTTTAACATTCACGCTTTCAATTTTCACACCGCTGACGTCGGCGGTAACTGCTTTTTCTGCGACACTGACAATGGTCCCGGTGGCCGAAACACTTTCTACCAGCGAACGTCTCTCCACTTCGGCTGTCTCTTTTTGTGACATTGCCGCCATCAGGTCATTACGGCTTTGGCTGGCACTATTTATCATAACGACAGCTGCAATAGCAACAATTACGATCATTCCCAGAAAAATGCACAGCCCCTTATGTTTCCTAATCCAATTCATTCTCTATTCCTCCAATTATCAAAACTTTTCATCTGTATTTTATAAATAAACCTCAATTCGATAGGTTTATGTTATCCGGCCAATGTCAACCAAACTTCAATTTTCTGCTTAGATTTGTTGAACTTCAGTTGAACTTTCCTGACCCAGCAGTTTCATAAACTCTTCACCGGTGATATTTTCCTTCTCCAGCAGATATTCCGCGATTCGGTCCAGACAGTCTCGGTTTTTCTCCAGAAGGTCACATGCCTCCTGCTGACACTTCAGTAATATTTTCCGCACTTCATCATCGATTTCTGTTTCGGTTTCCGGTGAACAGTGTTTGACGCTGTTCCCGTCCAGATAGCGGTTCTGGATGCTCTCAAGCCCCATAGGACCGAATCTTTCACTCATACCATACTGAGTGACCATCCCCCGGGCCAAGGCAGTTGCCCGCTCGATATCATTGGAAGCGCCGGTGGTGACCTGGCCAAACTGTACGATTTCAGCAGCCCGGCCGCCAAGCAAAGCGGTAATCTGTTCCAGCAGCTCATCTCTGGTCATCAGATAACGGTCTTCTTCGGGCATATTCATGGTGTAACCAAGGCTGCCCATAGTTCGCGGTACGATGGTAATTTTCTGCACGGGCTGACTGTTTTTCTGTAAAGCACCGGTAAGTGCGTGTCCAACCTCATGATATGCCACCATCCGGCGTTCCTTGGGATTCATGACCCGATCCTTTTTTTCCTTGCCGGCAATCACTACTTCTACCGCTTCCATTAAATTCTTTTGTGATACAAAGCTGCATCCTTCTTTCACGGCCAGCAGAGCCCCCTCATTGATCATATTGGCAAGATCTGCTCCGGTGGCACCGGAAGTGGCCAGTGCAAGTTCATGAAGATTGACATCCTCAGACAATTTCACTTTGTTGGAATGTACTCCTAAAATTGCTTCACGGCCAATCAGATCGGGCTTTTCGACAATAATGCGCCGGTCAAAACGACCCGGCCGCAGCAGTGCCTTATCCAATATTTCCGGACGGTTTGTGGCTGCCAGAACAACGATTCCTTTATTGCTGTCAAAGCCGTCCATTTCAGCCAGAAGCTGGTTCAGGGTCTGTTCCCGCTCATCGTTTGATCCCAGCTGGTTATCACGGCTTTTGCCGATGGCATCGATTTCATCTATAAAGATAATACAGGGGGCATTTTTCTTGGCATTCTCAAACAGATCCCTGACCCGGGAAGCACCGACACCTACATACATTTCAATGAACTCACTGCCGGATATGGAGTAGAACGGTGCCCCGGCCTCCCCTGCCAGAGCCTTTGCCAGCAAGGTTTTACCAGTTCCGGGAGGTCCCACCAATAGTGCCCCTTTAGGCTGCTTGGCGCCAATTTCCTGATATTTTTCCGGATTGTGCAGAAAGTCGACAAGCTCGGCAAGGCTTTCCTTGGCTTCATCCTGACCGGCTACATCGCTGAATTTGACACCGGTACTTTTTTCCATGTTATATTCTTTCGCTTTGCTTTTGCCTGCACCGAACAGATTACCCATGCCGCCGATACCCCCGTCTCCCATCCGGCTGAGGGTTCTGCGGACTAAAAATGTATAAAGCAGGTACATCAGCACAATCGGTACAATCCAGGAAAGAATAAAACCCATAATCGGTGAACCGGCCGGGGTTTGCTGTTTGTAAAAACTGACCTTGTTTTTATTCAGGCGCTCTACCAGCGAGGGGTCTTCTATACGGACTGCCTTATAAGTGCTGTCGGCTGTCGGCTCCGGCTGTGTCACGGCATTATCCCCCCGTCCCTCCGGGTAGAGAATCGCCTCTACTGCGGTCAGATCAGCATCTTTTTTAAGGGACATCTGAACGGTATCCTCATTAATCTGCACCTGATTCAGGCTTCCGCTTTCAATGAGCTGAAGGAACTGTCCATATTCAATCTGGGTATCGCTTCCCACTCCGGCGGTAAAGATAAGGTTGAACAGGGATGTAATCAGGAAAATCACCATCAATATATGAAATATATTGGGCTTTTTGGGAGTTGTTCCTGCCGTTGGCGGGCTGCCCGTTGTTTGCTGCTTATCGTCGCCCGACTGATAGGCATCAGCCTTGTTCATGCTTGGGTCTTCTTCATTTTTATGACTGACATCACATTTTTTATCTGTATCCATTTGTTTTGTATTCATTAGCATTCCTCCTTCGTGTGGCACCAGATTTCCCTTTTCCCTTTGCCGTCTCCATGATATAATGGCAACATCAATCAAACTTCAACTAAAACTGCCAATTTGTTGAAGTTCAGTTGAAGTTTGAGTTATATACTTAAGTTCACACAGTACATTTGGAAAATAATCGAACAGTTTTTGATTTCATTAAGAATGGAAGGAGACGAGCAGGATGTTTAATATCCTTGTGGTGGAGGACACTTTTAATACCAGAAAGCTGATGGAGGACACTCTCTCTGATGAGGGATTTCATCCGGTTCCCGCAGCGGATGCCAGAGAAGCACTGGAAATTCTTGATCATCAGCACATCGATTTGATGATTACCGATATTATGATGCCAGGCATGGATGGTTATACTCTGACGGAACAGCTTCGGGATGCCGGATTTGATTTCCCCATTCTGATGGTTACTGCCAGAGAAACGATCCGGGACAAACGCAAAGGTTTTCTGGTGGGAACAGATGACTATATGGTCAAGCCGGTTGATGAAGAGGAGTTAATCCTCCGGGTCAAGGCCCTGCTCCGCCGGGCAAAGATTGTGAACGAGCGGAAAATCACCATCGGCAAGGTATCGCTTAATTACGATTCACTCACTGTCATCCGGGAATCGGAGCGGATGACCTTACCGCAAAAGGAGTTTATGCTGCTATATAAGCTTCTCAGTTACCCCGATACGATTTTTACCCGCATGCAGCTGATGGATGAGATCTGGGGGTATGATTCCCAAACCGATGAGCATACTGTCAGTGTCCACATCGGCAGATTGCGGGAGCGTTTTGATGCCTGGCCGGAGTTTAGTATTGTTACGGTCCGGGGACTTGGTTATAAGGCGGTGAAGCATGACGAAGAATAAAAAAGCGAGACAAGCTCGCCTCGAAGAACGCAGCGCAGGTTTTTCAATCCGGAAGCTTTCCTCGCTGCTGCTGCTGGTACTTTTTGTGTTTATTATCCAGTTTGTCAGTGTTGCCATTGCCGGACTGCTTTCCTTTTCAGTTATGCGTGCCGGTATCTTACCGCCGATGCAGGAGCAGAAGTTTCCGGCATTGCTGGTCTTTTTGCTGCTGGTGAGTCTGTTTCTTGGCACCGTCCTGGCTGTTGTCGGCGGTGACCGCCTGCTGCGGCCCATTCGCAGCCTCAGCGAAGCAACAAGGGAAGTGGCCTCCGGCAACTTCAGTGTCCGGGTGGAAACCAACGGTCCCAGAGAAGTCGCGCGTCTGGCCGCTAATTTCAACGATATGGCGGCTGAACTCTCCAGTATTGAGACACTCCGCAATGATTTTGTCAATAATATTTCCCATGAATACAAAACTCCGCTTGTATCTATTCGCGGTTTTGCACGCCGGTTGAAGAAGGATACTCTAACTAAGGAAAAACGGGACGAATATATTGATATCATTATTTCGGAAACGGAGCGGCTCACTCAGCTGTCCAGTAATGTCCTTTTGCTTTCCAAGCTGGAGAGTTCTGAAAAGTTAACCGATCAGATCAGTTACTCCCTTGATGAGCAAATCCGCCGTTCGATTCTGCTTATGGAACCACAGTTGGAAAAAAAACAGCTGGAGGTGGATGCCCGTCTTCAGCCGGTTAAGATAACGGGTAATGATGAAATGCTTCAGCATGTCTGGATCAATTTGCTGGGTAATGCGATAAAATTTAGTCCTGTGGGGGGAACTATCACTGTCTCACTGCAATATGATGGAACAAATACCATAGTTTCGATAAAAGATGATGGCCCAGGTTTGGATCATAATGCAATGGAGCATTTGTTTGATAAGTTTTTTCAGGCTGACTGTTCAAGAAGTACTGAGGGCAACGGTTTGGGGTTGTCTCTTGTCAAGCGGATATTAGACCTTTCCGATGGACATATCACCGTCGAGAGTGCGCCCGGTAAGGGAGCATGTTTTGCTGTGGTGTTATGATGGACTAATCATCTCAAATGCTATCCTCCATTTCAGAAACAATTTCAGCCTGATTATCATCGTTCTTTGTATAATTTCGGTAAAGTAGGCGGGTGAATTTTCACCCGCCCCTTATCAAACCGTACGTGAGGTTCTCCCTCATACGGCTTTCCGACATTCTTCTTTCTACAGCATTATGTCATGCTGTCATTTTCTTCAAACCTTTCTCGTATAGGATTGTTCTGACTTTTCCCACTTGTGACATATGGTTTCGTCTTTGATATTTCTTGTTATACCATCTTGTAAAGGTACATATGATATACCAGTCCAGTGCTTGCATCCACTTTTCGTCGGTTTTTGTTTGATAATAATTCCGCCAGCCTATAATCTTAGGATTCAGTGTTTCTATCAAATCCTCCTCTTTTGCCACTAATAGACTTCTACTGTTAACATTTGCCTTTATGGTGGATTTTATCTTTTTCATTGCTTCCGCAAGAGGCAGAAACCTCCTTCATATGCCCTGCTCACACCATAATATGCCACCCCACATGGCCATTCCCAAGTCATATCCATGTCCATTGTTCGATGTACAACATCAAATTCTATTTTCCCTCACCTTATATTAATCTTAGCCAACTGCATTCCTTCGGCAAATGCCAGTACTGCATTGCCCTCTTTCAGACTATAAACTCTTACCAGTACACTGGCACATCCGTGAAACATATGAATACTCCTTTCTCCATAAGGCTCGTTGCTCATCAGATTACCATTATCCACAGCTACTATTTCAACATCACCTTCTGCCTGAAAACTTACTAAAGTACTCTCCCGAAAGTAAGGATTCCCTGACTCATCTCTGGCACGTACAGTAAGTAATATTTCATATGAATCTTCCATCTCACCGATTGCATCGATGGTATCAAACTCAAGTTTTACTGCTGCCCCCGGCGTAATCGTTTCATATGTACACACTTGGGTACCATTTTTATACCCGATAACCTTTACACATCCCGGCTGCCATGGTAAAAAACCGGTTATGCTCCCAGATGTATTTGGCGCAGATAAATAGTACCTTTTACCATTTAAAAATAATTCTACTTCCTCACAGTTTGTTGCTATCATATAGGGTATGACCGTCTTGTGAAATTGTGGAAAGTGCCAGTGATCCGCATACATCGGCATATCCCAATGCTCCTTTACCCCTTCATCGTTCAGAGAGTAATCCATAACCGAAAAATGCACCATCGGCTTATCACTCCAAAAACTTTGAAGCAGGTAGTATGACGGCTTTTTTTCACCATTTGTACGTATGCATGCACCGCTCCATCCTTTGGCCGGATAACCCATCGACTCTCCCATGTAGTCAATACCGGTCCAAACCATTCCCCCAATCACATAATTATACTTAGTAGGAACCAAAGAAGGATTTTCTATCGTATAATTCTGTAATTGCTCCGGATGCCCTTTAAAAAATTGATATATCTCTGTCCCTAGAATTAACTTATCTGGAATTGCTTCATGAATTTGGTCATACCATTGTTCTTGGTAATTGCATGCAATCACATCTACATACTGGGCAATCTTCTGAATTCTTTTGACCCGCTGCGTTAAATCAGTAATCTCCCAGTCATCCTCAACATCAACGAACTGTTGGATATCTTCAATTTCTGTAAGGTCAACATCTCTCTCATATTTAAAGTGTGGATTCATCGCGCAGGTGATAGGACGGGTCTTATCCAATGTCAAAACTTTTTCTCTAAACATTTTCAAAATCCCCAACATGGTATCCTGTCCCTGATTCTCGACTTCATTTCCAACTCCCCAAATAAAAATTGAGGGTCTGTTGCGATCCCTTTTCACCATACACTCAATATCTTTTTCCCACTCTGTTGCAAAATATCTGCCGTATAGTCCGCCAGTCCATTTATCAAAACATTCTTCATATACATAAAAACCCATTTCATCACATAAATCCAAAAATTCTTCGGCAAAGATGTGATGTGAGGCTCGAATAGCGTTGCAGCCCATTTCCTTCAAAGATTTCAAGCGCGTTCGCCAGATCTCTTTTTTGGCAGCTATTCCTCGGCATCCTACTTCCTGGTGCAGACATACACCTTTTATCTTTACCAGTTTCCCATTTACAAACATACCTTTATTGGGCTCCATGGTTATTTCACGGATTCCAATATTCATAGAGATCTGATCTGTGATCTCACCAGCATCTGCTAATTCAAGCTTTAATTTATACAATTGCGGCTCATCAGCAGACCATAATTTTACATTTTTAACATGAAATGTAAGCAGACCATTTTTGCTTTCCTCATGATAATATGTATCTGTATTTGAAAGACTTCCCTTCACACATGCATCTGTTCCTGTATTTATTGTAACAATTGCATTTTCTCCTGATATTTTAGTATTAATTTCAATTTCTCTCTCATCAAAGTGTCTCTGCTCCAGTTCAATCAACTTAACTGTCCGGTATATCCCGCACCCGCTATACCAACGGTCAACAGGCCGTTGAGTATTGTCGACGCGAATCAATATATCGTTATCGCCCTTTTCTACATAATCGGTTATATCTACTCGGAATGAGCTATATCCATATTTCCACCCTCCGGCTTTTCTATTATTTACCCATATTGTACTATTTTCATAAATACCGCCAAAATCCAAAAAGTACAACATATCCTTCTGCTTCTTATCCACAAAAATCTTTTTACGATACCAGCCCATTCCCCAGCGATCACGATACCCTTGTGCATCTCCCTGCTCCATTTCCTTATTAAATGGCGCATTTACCGCCCAGTCATGAGGAAGTATAATCTCTTTGAAATCTTCCTCCTCCGGTCTAACGTTTTTTAACGCAAATTCCCATCCCGACATGATGGTTTTCTCTGTTCTTGGCATATCAGTTTCTCCCTTCCAATGTTATGTTTCGAAATATAACATTTTCACAATTTTTTAGGCATATTTGCTTTTCCATATCATTCCCACCTGCAAGTATTACGTCTTCAACTAAAACATTCTTTATATAATGATCCTTTGCATCATCTGAGAACCCAATTAACTCCAGAGTTTTTCCAGAACCACTGATTCTCGTGTTTTTAATTTCAATATCCTGGAAATATGGCAATGTATCGGCAGGCATACCATCGGCATTATACTTCACACTATGTGCCAGAAACCGATCTATTTCACAATCAATCATTCTTACCTTCTTAATATATCCGCCTCTCGAATCATGGGCTTTAAGCTCCAGACCATAAAGTGTATTTTTAATTACACAGTCCCGCATGTAAACATCTCTCACTCCTCCTGATTGCTCACTGCCAATTGCCATTCCATGCCCGCCAATCATCTTCAAATCAAAGATACGAACGTGTTCTGTTGGGATATTAATCTTGTTTCCTTCCGGATTTTTACCTGACTTGATTGCAATGCAATCGTCGCCAGTATCAAAAACAGTATCAAAAATCATAATATTTCTGGAAGAATCCGGATCAATTCCATCCCCATTATCGATTCCTCTTGATTTAATACAAATTCCATGTATGGTAATGGTGTCACAATAAATTGGATGTATCGTCCAACACGGTGGATTCTCAATCGATACCCCCGTAATATGTACATTACGGCATTGTATCAATCCCAACAGACGACCTCTGACCCGCCTGCCGCCGATATCATCTGATACATATTCAGGATATTTCTCTTTGTCTGAATAGTTTTTCTTCATTGCCATCCCTAAATCATTTCCAGCTCCTACAATCCTGCCGTTTCCACAAATCCTGATATTCTCACACGTTGTCTTCCGGCGGTCGTCTATACACAAATATCCGGCATTAATCAAACTGCGGTAACAATACATCTCCCAGCCTTCATATCTTGTTAAAATAAGTCCATCCTCATTAATCCAGCTTTGGCATGAATCAGAACCCGCTTTTTTTATTACATAATCCTGAGGATTGGTGCTTCCTGTTAATACACCATCAATACATAGTGTTATATTACTTTTTAAATCGATTGCACCGGAAAGTAAGCAAGCGCCCTCCGGTATCAAAATGGTATCACCTTCTTTGCAGGAATCAATTGCCATCTGCAATATCTGAGTGCAAATGGATTTTCCGGTGCTGTCCGCATTATATGGCGGCTTCGTTACATCAATCACCTTTCCTGCCGGCTTTGTTCTGACGGATAACTTTGTTGATTTTATCAGTGAATCACCTGCCTCAGCAATCGACTCAACCTGATATTCATATGAGGTGTTTTCTGACAGGCTTGTTACTGTGAAATGAGTTTTTTTATGGGATGTCTCTGCAATAACAGTTTCATTTTGATAGATCTTGTAACCGGATACGTTTTCATACACGTCCGGCTTATCCCATACAAGGGTAAATCCATTACTGCTCACGGTTGCCGGTGCTGCCATTATATCCTTTGGTTCTAAGTTCAACTTCTGCATTTTTTTCTCCTTACTTTTGCCCTTCCGCACAATAAATCACTACCGGTCCTACCAGCCCCGATAAACGATTCGCATCCGATTTTGAATTCGCCATAGTATTTGTAACCTCTATCCGAATCAAATTCTGGCCTGGCCTTATATAATCAGTAATCTCCAAAATATATGGTGCCCAAAATAAGCTGCCGCAGCTTTGATCATTCATATATACATGTGCCAGCTCATAGACCTCTCCAAGATCCAGCCAAATACTAGATCCCTGTATTTCACCTGAAATTTCCGACTCATATATGACAGTTCCGGTCACTGTTCTCATTCCATTCCAGTTTGTCCACGACTCCAACGCACCTTTTTCTGAGCACCTAATAAGTTTAGTATTTATTTCCTTATTATCACTTCTAATACGCCAATTTTTTACTTCAATGATTTTGTCCGGGATATCCGCATCTTTGTTTTTTTCCTTTGCTGTTTCTGCCGGATGCTTTTCTTTCGGATCAATGCATAATATCAAGCTTTCCCTTCTATCCAAAGAAATAGAAACACTTATAGTTTCAACGGTTTTTGTCAAAAGCATTGCTGTATTTATTTCTCCATGCCATGGATCCCAAACTTCTGCTGACCCTTTCACAGGTACTGTGATTTCCCCTTTAATCCGACTCTCTCCTTCATTCACCATAAAGTAAAAGTGTAGTTCATCTTTCACTACATGACTGACTCTTAAATTCTTATTGGAGGGCATAATAACTGCATCTCGTTCCAAAAGATCTGTATTCAATTCTGAAGATAAAATAATGTCTCCTCCATTCTCGACAAACAGTGCCAATTTATCTTTTAGATCTAATGTTAATAGTGCCGGATCCTCCACCAGTAAATATTTATATTTCTGTTTTTCAATTAAAATATTTCCATTTGATATCCTGCATTTATCGGATCGTAGCAATTCCATTTCCAGATAATTAAACTCTATCTGATTTTGGAATAACCTCCGCACTATTTTCCAAGGCAGATTGTCTTCTTCACATAAAACTGCAACTGGTGTGGTATTATAGCCACCGCTCATGAGCCATGAAAGCCTTTTTATATAAGTAGATATTTCACCGTAGTATTCCCACCATATATTTTGGAAACCAACATCCGGCGGTCGTTCTCCGTATCTGATTTCCCCATCCACAGAGTAGTAGAATGCATGGGGATAGAGTAAATTCACCCCTCTGACAAACAACCAGTCCATATACCATTTCATATCATCCATAGAAAAAGCCCATTGGACTCCATCCGGTCCACAGCAGCCAAAGCATTCATTGGCATTTCTGTCGTAACCTCTGTGCCGGGCTGCATCAGAACTGCACTTTGCCATAACGGTATCTGCTCCTTCTATACCTTTATCATGCTCAGGTGCAACGATTCTCCAGACAATATCCTGGCCTGGTATTTGAAATTCATTTAACATCCCAATATCGTAACTATTTTGAGGGTGCCCCGTAAGCACAATATTATGTGAAACACACCAATTGGATAATCTGCTGTAATATACGGTTCTCAACTTCTCATTCAACACCTTACGGTAATTCCTTCTGATCGTTTCTGTCTGTTCACCCGCTTCCATCCAAAGAGCAGGCAAATCTTCCATTCTGCCGCCATGCTCCAGATAGAACTCAAGAAACCCGGATGTCCAGGGAATTACCCCTTCTTTATGGCACCTTCCTAATATATCCGGCTCATCTGTAAACATCGCTATAACTGTTTTGCCAAAATGTTCTTTTAACACTTCATAATAACGCTCATGTGTTATATTAATGAACGTCTCTACAGCCTCAGGGTTAAGTAAGTCTGCGGATCTTGGTGCAGATTCTTCCCCATCATCCTCACCTTCATGGATGCCTCGGATCGTCCCCTCGGAGAATCCTTCAATGAAGTACAAAATTTCCTGTTTATCTGTAACCATCGAGTGAATAATTTTTTCATTATGCATGAAACAATCTGGATGGATATCATTATTCTGTCTATAGGCCTTTTTTTCCATTCTCAAACATTTTGATGCAAAATCAGGATTACTTTCTACTACCATTCCATGAGCTGACCCGGAAGGATACATAGCCTCGTCATATAAAACCACCTTCATATGGCGTTTTGCCGCTTCTTCAACTGCAAACCTTACATAATGCATAAAACAATCGGATAGATACGGTATATCTTTCGGAATCCCTTTTCTGGGATGAATAACAAATCCCATCACACCTTTCTCATAAAACTCCTGAATCTGCCTTGCTATCTCCTGTTCATCCAGCCTGTCATTCCAGAACCAGAAGGGAATCGGTGTAAACTCATCCGCTGGGCAAAGAAACGCCCGTTTGATTTCACTTTTATCCATAATATTTTCTCCAACTCATTTATTCTTTATGATAAAAATCCTGAAAGGTTCCTCGTACTTAACCGGATCCCTTCAGGATTTTTCTTAATATACAGACAACACACCAGAGCTTTCCGGAGATTTACTTACTTAGACAAAGCATCTCTCAATTCTTTTGCCTTATCTAAATCTTCCAAACGCCAATCAATGACTGTCTGTGCTCCTAAAGCTTCACAATCCTTCACCATCTGATCCCAAATCGCATCAAAACTTTCTGTATCTTCTGCATAAACCATTTGCCAGCTGGCATTTACAATCACATCTTTTAAGCTATCAAGGGTTAATTTCATCGTATCATCTGGTAATGATGCGAAGTTGATTATATTATCTAACGTACTGTCAATAACGTAAGCATTATTTGCCTTCGCCTGATCCACATAGTAGTCATATCCTGTCATAGTACGCCATTCATTCATCTGTTCTGTGCTATATTTTATTTCTTCGACTTCTTTCCAACGATCTGTTCTCACACCTCTGGGTTCGCCATTGGGATCCACATAAGACGTCGGGTAACTGGCATCATCAATAATCCATGGTGTATTCCAAAGTTCTACTTTCTCTCCGTTTTGGAAGAAAACATCTTCTTTTGAAGCTGATTTCATTACAGTTTCTTCATCTCTAAGTACGGCTGCACCATCTTCAATTTTCCAGAGATCGCCTTCTTTTCCTGCCCAAATATAAAAATATGCATCTGGATCGGCTAACATATTAAGAAACTTTAATGCTGCATCAATATTATTGCTTTTTGCATTAATTACAAGATAATTTTTGCTCCCATAAACCGAGTTCCAGCTCTCCTGGTATACTTTTGCATCTGGCATAAAGATCGGCTGATAATATGCATAACCCTGCAGCGAACCACTTGGAACCATGGCATACCCTTGGTCAACTTTTGCCTTTTGAGTAGCTCTATCATTATTGATACTATCGGGATCCATCAATCCTTCCCGATACAAAGTATTGTACCATTTCAGACCTTCACGATATTTGCTATTCTTATCTAAAATTGAGCTGTATGTTCCATTTACCATATCGGTTTCCAATAAATAATACAGATTAGTAGGTTCATAGCCAAACCATTTATAATACATCGTCATGTTGGCCCAATACTCCGTATCTGATCCTGCATTCAAATATGTGCCATAGTTGGGAATATTATCTTTACCTGTTGGATATGCTTCCAACATCTGCTTCATGACATCAATTAATTCCCACTGGTCTTTAAATTCCGGCTTTCCGATTCCTGAATAATAGTCCCAGTTGACAGCTACCATATTTTTAGTCACTCCAAGCTCTGTAACTTTATTCCCCACAGAAGTTGGCATTGCATAAAGCTTGCCAGTACCATTGCTGTTATATTCCCTCATATAATCTAACGCCAGCCTAAGCTTTTCGTTTCCGGTGATGTTTGGCATCTGATCCAAATGTTCTTCCAGATTTAACACCATTCCACTCTCGATCATAATATCCAGATTATCTTTTGTCACATACATCACATCCGGAAGTGTACCACTTGCTAAAATAGCATTTGTTTTTTCATCGGAGTATGCCCATACATCCACAGCAAATCCATAGTCTGCAAAAACATCTCCCTTGTATCCGCCTACCACACCACTTTGAAGACTGGCATCCTTAGGATATAAAGTAATCGTAGTCACATCTCCTGAGTTTGTTTTGGTTCCTTCTTGATTTGTTTCTTTTGCAGATGTATCACTTGATTCTTTTGTTGATGAACCTTCATCTACGGTTGCAGGACTTGAGCATCCAGCCACAGAAACCAATGTTGTTAAGGACAGTACAATTGCCAGACATTTTTTTAACATTTTTCTTTTCATCTTTTTCTCCCTTTTCTTATTCGCTTTATTTATGATAAATCCTTATGGATCTTATCCCTTCACTGCTCCGACCATAATCCCTTTTACATAAAATTTTTGTATGAAAGGATATACAATTACAATCGGAATGGTAACTACTGCTGTCAATGTCATCTTGATACCAGTAGGTGTTATTGCATTTGCCGCACTACCCTCATATTGTATTTGCTGAGATGCCGCCTGAATCTGGTTCAGCAACTCATACAGCAGATACTGTAAGGTATATAGTTTCGTATTCGTAATATAAAGTTTTGTGGTAAAGAAATCGTTCCAGTGCCAAACTGCGATAAACAGACCCACTGTTGCTAATATGGGTTTTTGCAGCGGAAGAACAATACTGGTAAACCGTCTTAAATATCCTGCCCCATCCAAAAAGGCTGACTCTTCTAACTCCGCTGGCAAAGCCTCTATTGATGTTTTAATCAGAATCATATGATACACCGAAACCATACTGGGTATGATATAAATCCAAAAGGTATTATGTAATCCTAACAGTTGATTATTCAAATAAACTGGTATCATTCCTGCTGAAAAATACATCGTCACTACGGTCATCCGGTACCAGATTTTCCTGCCCCACATATTCTCTTTTGTAAAAAAGTATGCTAAATAAGAAGACATGATTAGACTGCTTCCGGTACCTATAATTGTTCTTGCCAGTGACATGAGCGCTGAATTTCCCAGATTCTGTACTCTGAAAATTTCTAAATAATTTTTTAAATGAATACCACGCGGCCACAGTATAATTCGCCCCATATCGACCAACTGAGTATCACTAATCGTGCATATAAGCAAATAGTAAAATGGGTATGCACATAAAAGTGCGAACGCCCCAAATATCGTATACATTACAGCATGGAAGATTTTTTCTTCTCTCGTCCACTTTTTCCTTACATTTGTTTTAACTTCTTTTTCCATGTCGATTGCTTTCCCTCCTCCTTCTTTTTAATATTAAAATACACTTGTTCCCCTTACCTTTTTACTTATTGTATTAGCAAAGAAGAATAATGCAAAAGCCACCAAGGTTTTCATTACACCAACTGCTACAGAAAATGATATTTGCCCGGATCCAACACCCAGATTGTAAACATATAAATCTAAAACCTCAATATGGGATTTATTCAGTGCATTACCAAAAGCCAGGTACTGGTCTACTCCGGTATTCAAAAAATTACCGATACTCATGATCAATAGTACAAAATATGTCGGAATAAGCTGTGGTATCGTTATATGCCATATTTTTTTCCATCTTCCAGCACCATCTACCATCGCTGCCTCATATAGTTGTTGGTCAAGTCCTGCTATAGCCGCGAAATATATAATGGCGCTCCATCCCAGACTCTTCCATTGCTGCAGTAAAACCTGCACCAGCCATACATGCTTGTCAGAGGTTAAAAAAGTTACTACCTGTCCACTTGCTCCCATTTCTTTAAATACAGTGTTAATTAACCCTGTAGAGCCAAACAAACTTGTTGCAAGGGAAAATAAAATTACCCAGCCAATAAAATTAGGCAGCGTTGTTATGGTCTGTATCACCTTCTTGAATTTAGTCCCTTTAATCTCACTCAATAAAATGGCAAATAACATTGGTAATGGTGTAAACAAATACCCCAAAAGGTGAATACCAAAGGTATTGCCCAACACCCTGAATAAATTTTGTCTCATGACAACATTGCCAAAAAGTGCTTTAAAATTATCAAATCCCACAAAAACCGAGTCTGACAATGCCCTTCCAGGTTTATACTGAAAAAAAGCAAAGGACCATCCCCATAACGGCATATAGCTAAACACAAACACTAGGATAAGAACTGGCAATACATATAAAAACAGCTTAAATTCATTCCAACGTCTCTCCTTCTTCACAACTGCTCTTTCATTCATACAGTACCTCCTGTTTTGAATTTCTTAAATTAATTATATTTGACTTCTAATATATTGGATATATTAAAAACTTCGAAATATTTCATAAATTATGGTTTTAACCTCAGGCTCATTTACTTTTCATGCGGTATCTTATACAATAAAAATATCTTACAGTATAGGGAGGGGTTTCATGTATACGGTATTATTAACAGATGATGAAGTATCCATTACGGAATCACTGAAAAGTTCAATTCCGTGGGCCAGTCTTGGAATTGATAAAATCTTTACTGCCGTTGATGGTATTCAAGCTCTGGAAAT
>JAVBUF010000070.1:0-48666 GCA_031555615.1 Lachnospiraceae bacterium
ATTCTAAAATCCCAATGAAATATCCTGGCTAGAAAATACACAACTATGCAGGCCACTGCCATTTGAACGATATGATGAACCGATATCCACATAAAGGTATTATTTTCGTCAATCCCACTATAATCAAATAATCCGGCAATAGTCCCGCCTGTCAGGCTTGCCGCCTGTTGAAAAATAAAGATAATGATTATTGAAAATATAAAGATTACTTTTTTACTAATTAATCGCATAGTCTCCCTCTTTGCTATTTTATCGCCGGTTATTGGATAATTATAGCACAATAAGGGCCTAAAAAATATCCGGAAGAAAGAGATAAAGGAAATAAAACATGAATAAGATTGGTATTATCGGTGCTATGGAACTGGAAGTAGAAACCTTAAAAAGCAAAATGAACGTAAAAAATATCATCAAAAAAGCCTCCATGGAATTTTATGAAGGCACTTTGGATAATACTGCTGTTGTTATCGTACGCAGCGGCATTGCCAAAGTAAATGCCGGCATCTGCACCCAGATCCTGGCTGATTTATTTGATGTTACCCACATCATTAATACCGGTGTGGCCGGTTCCTTAAATGACGATATCAACATCGGGGACATCGTAATCTCCACTGATGCCTGCTATCATGATATTGATGCCACCATCTTCGGCTATCAATTAGGAGAAGTCCCGCAACTGGGCCAGCTTTACTTTGAAGCGGATAAATCCCTTATTACTCTTGCCAAAACTTCCTGCCAGATTGTTAACCCTGACATTCAGGTTTTTACCGGACGGGTATTAAGCGGCGACCAGTTTATCTGTGATCCCTCTGAAAAAAACCGAATAACGGATACCTTTCAAGGACTTTGTACTGAAATGGAAGGCGTTGCCATTGCTCATACCGCTTTCCTGAACCACCTTCCTTTTGTTATTATCCGAGCTATTTCCGACAAAGCCGATGATTTCGCCGAAATGGATTATCCGGCTTTTGAAAAAGCAGCGGCTTTACGCTCCTCCAGGTTGGTTGAACATATGCTGGGGCAAATTTAGTAACCACAGTAAAAAGGCCTGTCTCGATTCGAGACAGGCCTTTTTAACAGCATATTCTGCTCATTTTTTTCTTAAATCTGCCAACTATCCAGATAGGTTTTTTGATCCTCGGTCAACTTATCAATAGATACATTCAATGCTTTTAACTTCCTGCGGGCTACTTCATTATCGATTTCCGTAGGAACCGGCATTACCATATCATCAAATTTTCCGTTACTTTCTACCAGGTGCTGGGCACACAATGCCTGGATCGAGAAGCTCATATCCATTATTTCCGCAGGATGTCCGTCACCGGCAGCCAGATTAACCAAACGGCCTTCAGCAAGGACATTTATCCACTTATCACCGATTCTGTATCCGATGATATTTTTTCTCTTTTCGGCAACCTCATCCGCAATCTCAGCCAGCCTGTCTACATTAACTTCTACATTAAAATGTCCGGCGTTACATAAAATTGCTCCGTCCTTCATTAAACCA
This sequence comes from Lachnospiraceae bacterium, assembly GCA_031555615.1. Taxonomy (GTDB): domain Bacteria; phylum Bacillota; class Clostridia; order Lachnospirales; family Lachnospiraceae; genus UBA935. The sequence goes on from JAVBUF010000070.1 coordinate 1,505, forward strand.
AAATGTTTTTCACTGATAACATCCTTACAGCCCGTTACCGTAATGAAAAAGTCACCGATTTCTGCCGCTTCACTCATTTCCATTACGCTAAAGCCATCCATCAAAGCTTCGATTGCCTTGACCGGATCGATTTCTGTAATAACAACTTTGGCTCCAAGCCCTTTGGCTCGCATTGCAACACCTTTTCCACACCAACCGTAGCCTGAAACTACTACTGTTTTACTGGCAACTACCAAATTCGTTGTTCTGTTGATACCATCCCAAACTGATTGGCCGGTGCCGTATCTGTTATCAAATAAGAATTTACATTGTGCATTATTAACCAAGATCATCGGGAATTTTAATGCTTTGGCATTATTCATTGCGATTAATCTTAAAATACCGGTGGTGGTTTCTTCGCATCCGCCGATAATATCCGGTATTAACTGGGGATATTCGGTATGAATCAGGTTAACCAGATCACCACCGTCATCAATGATGATATTGGGTTTTCCTTCAACCGTTTTTCTCAAATGACACTCATATTCTTCTGCTGTCGCACCATACCAGGCATAAACATTCATACCCTCACTTACAAGTGCTGCCGCCACATCGTCCTGGGTAGACAGGGGATTACTTCCGGTAATAAACATTTCGGCACCACCGGCAGCCAGTACCTTACACAAATACGCTGTCTTAGCTTCCAGGTGGATGGATAAAGCAACCCGCTTACCGTCAAAAGGTTTTTTTGTCCGGAACTCCTCCTCAATGCTGTTTAAAATGGGCATATTTTCCTTTACCCAATCAATTTTTTTCAGCCCTTCACTTGCCAGATTTATATCTCTGATATCACTCTTATGCATGCTCGATTCTCCTTCTTATTTTATTAACATTTGCATAAACTTCTTCTTCATCCACATTCGTAAATTTATTATTTTCCATTACGAAGTTTCCGTTTATGATCACACTTTCCACTTCGGAACCATTCATGGAATAGATTATCGCCGACATCAGGTTGCTGCATGGCTGTAATTGGGGCGTATTTAGATTAATAATCGAAAGATCCGCCTTCATCCCCACAGCAATACGTCCCAGCAAATCATTGCCCAGGGCCTTGGCCCCATTGATGGTGGCCAGATTAAACGTCTCTAATGCGTTCAGGAAACAGGCATCAACATTATTTCCTTTGTGAGCAAATGATAAGATACTCATTTCTCTAAACAAATTCAATGTGTTATTGCTTGCGGCACCATCCGTACCGATACAAACGTTTATGCCTGCCTGCAAAAGTTCTTTCATGGGTGCAAAACCATTTCCCAGCTTCATATTGCTGACCGGATTGGTAACTGCATTGACATCATGTCTCTTTAAAATCTCGATATCCTTTTCTGTTAAATTCACACAATGAGCCGCAATTGTGGGAACCTTAAAAAAATCAATTTTTTCTAACAATTCAACCGGCGTCAGATTATGTTGTTTCCGACAATTTTCCACTTCGTTTTTAGATTCCGAAAGATGAATATTTAATCGCAATTGATTTTGGTATGCCAGCTCGCTGACATGCTTTAAAAAATCAATATCACAGGTATAGATTGCATGGGGTGCCAGACAGAAACTAAGAAGATCATCCTGTTGCTCTTTCATCTCCGCAAACGCTTCATCAATCCGGTGACTATTGCCAACATCCTCTGCCGAACCTACCAAGCCTCTTGAAATCATCGCCCGCATACCGATTTTTTTAGCGGCAAAAGCTGTTTGATTTTTGAACATATGCATATCTAAAAAACTGGTGGTACCGGTTTTGATCATTTCCATGCAGGCTAGCAGGGAACCCCAGTAGGCATCTTCTTCCGTAAGCTGCTCTTCCATTGGCATTACGTTTTTAAATAACCAGTCATCAAAGGCTAAGTCATCAGCAGCATTTCTGAGCAACGTCATATAGGCATGAGTATGGGCATTTATCAATCCCGGTACTATAAACTTTTGGCTGGCATCAACTGTTTTATCAGCCACAAATCCCTGTGGGCAATCACCGATACCGATTATCTTGTCCTCACTGATATAAAGATCCTTTTCCTCAATACTGAACTTTTTTGAATCATGCTGCAGTACCAAACCATTTTTTAGTAATATATTCATTTTGTTTTCCTGCTAAAAATAGCACTCCTTTGCTTCATTTGCGTCCAAATCTATAAATCAACTAAAATTATCGTATAATAAAAACCACAAAAGTACAAGTCCTATTTCATCCATTATATCTTTCCGGTTTTACTCCCCGTTAATATACTCCGGCGCCTTCACCCGACAAAATCTGAATAGCAGAGCTTGTTCCCAGTCTTTCGCAGCCAGCTTCCAGAAAGTTCACCATATCCTCCCTGGTACGGATCCCCCCGGCGGCCTTGATCTTTACATCCGGACCGATATTTTTTTGAAAAAGTAAAATATCTTCCATGGCTGCTCCTGCTGTCCCAAAGCCCGTGGAGGTTTTGATATAATCAGCGCCGCCTTCCGTCACACAGTGACAAAGGGCAATCTTTTCTTCGTGGGTAAGATAACAGGTCTCAATAATAACTTTAAGGATATTGCTGCCGGCAGCTTTTTTTAATGCTGCGATCTCTGCCGTAACCTTACCAAATTCTCCGTTCTTCACATCGCCGATATTGACTACCATATCCACTTCGGATGCACCATCCGCAATCGCTTCCCGGACTTCCTGCACCTTCACATCGGTTGTGTGATATCCTAAGGGAAAGCCAATTACCGTACATATATTAAGTCCCGGAAATTCCTCTGCAACTCTCGCTATATAGGACGGTGGAATACACACCGATGCCGTTTTATATGTAACTGCCTCCCGGCAAAGCTGCTTCACCTCTTCCCATGAAGCAACTGCTTTCAGTAAAGTATGATCTACGTGTGATAATATCGCTGAATTCTCCATCTTGCCCTCCGCTGTAATTAAAAATCATCCATATTCATATCAATAATACATTTAGCAATATGGTAACATAGGAAAAATTTTTTGTCTATGTTATTGAAACACCACCGCCTGCAGAATTATTTGTGCTACTCAAATTGTACTTTTGTTCCATAATGGATCGGGAATCTGCAATTTGCATCCTCCCGACCCATTCAGACCTCATGATAATAAAAACTCTATTAAATTTAAATGAATAATTCCTTCTCTATTAAGCTTAACTTTATCCATTGTTATAACATATTTGGGATAATTATCGGAAATACACTCATAGGCGCCAAATTCTCTTTCCACAACCGTTTCATCAGACAACAAGTAGGCTGCCTGAACATAAAATTTTTCTTCGCCCCTTTCGGCTATAAAATCCACTTCTCCCTTATATGTTTTCCCAATGTATACTTTATACCCCCGGGAAACCAGCTCATTATAGCAAATTGTTTCAATCAAATAACTGTATTCATCTTTTACCCTATTCTTCTTAAGGTGAAAAAAACCAAGATCGCAGGCATATATTTTCTCCTCATATGTCAAAAACTTTTTCCCGCGTATATCGAAACGCATTACTTTATCACAAATACACGCTTCCGTAATATATTTTATATAATCATAGACAGTGGGTGCCGAAACCTTTTGATAATCATCTGAGAGTGCGGATGCTATTTTATTTCCGGAAATAGTTGCCGAAGAGTTTGCTATCATATATTCAAGAACCTTTTCAAGTACTTGAGGCGAAGCTATTTTATTACGCATAACAATATCTTTCAGCACCACGGAATCATATATGTTGGATAATATTACTTCTTTACTGCTTTCATCCTCAGCCTTACAGACCAGCGGTAAACCACCCCATTTCATGTAATCAGTCAGCATCTCTTCCGCGGTTACAGCCAAACCTTCTGACTTTTGGTATTCGCAAAACTCTTTAAAATTAAAGGGCATTACTCGAAAGGAGATTGTTCTTCCACTTAGATGTGTCGCTAATTCTCCTGATAATAACTTTGAATTGGATCCGGTAATAAAAATACTTGCATTGTGGGTGGCTCTAAATGAATTGATTACCAACTCAAATTGATCAACATTCTGGATCTCATCAAAAAACAGATAGTACCTTGAATCATCTTTTATTCTATCCTCAACATATTCATACAGGGAATCCGGATTACTGATCTTCCTGTACTGATAATCTTCAAAATTAATATACAATATATTTTTTTCTGCGATATCTTTTTCTCTAAGTTCCTCAATGATTTGTCTCATAATCGTTGATTTCCCGCAGCGTCGGATTCCGGTTATAACTTTTACCATCTCCGAATCATAAAACGGCCGAATTCTCTTTAAATATATTTCCCTTTTTATCATGATTCTTCTCCCAACCCAATTAATATATCTAATTTATCATAATTAATTTCATTTAACAATAGTAAAATATTTTTTAATTTATTAAATGTTTTTAATTATTGTTCCCTCTTACATATTGTAGTAATTCTTCTGTCCGGGACCAGTACCTGATTCCCCAGTTCTCAAAATTCCATTCTTTCATATAAGAATTACACTCAAAATCAATCCATATTACTTTTCTTTACAACCAGAAAACATTAATCAGTTCATTGTAAAACCGGACATTATCCAGGCATGCAACCTTTCCAAGAACTTCTGCTTCTTCCTGCCCAGTCAGCCGATTCTTTCCTTCAAACTCCGCAGCCTCAATCATACCATCCAATGCCTCTGCCGTAAACATCAGGGAATCCACCTGTTTTTGAACCACCGCTCTTTTCTGCTGGAGGATCATCGACAATTCTTCGCTGCTCAGATTGCGTTCAAACATATCCTTGACTTCCTTTAAGGAAAATCCCACAGATTTCAAACTCAAAATCGTATTCAAGCGGTTTGCCTGATCCAGAGAGTAATACCGGTAACCGGTGATTTTATCAATAAAAGCCGGCATAAATAGATGCCTCTTTTCATAAAGCCGCAATGTCTTGGTTGAAATGTTGAACATATCTGCCATCTCACTTATTTTTAAATACAAATATTGATCTTCCATAATAAAAATCCTTTATATTAGTTATTAAAGTATTTATTTAAATCCTGTACTGCCTTTTCACTATCAGAGTAAACCTAGTCTATAAGTGGACCTAAACATTAATAATATTATACACTATTTTTACTCTCTCGACTTCCCATAATATTGCTCTTGACTTTGCCCTTAGGACAAAGCTTAAACTTAAAGCCAGAACGAATCGGTTGGAGGATAAAAATGAAGCTGTTAAGCAAACTAATCCGCAAAAGATTTTATTTATTTGCTGCTACGTTCGTCATCGGAATCCTGTCCCTACTTGTTACTCTGGGCTGGAATGACCTGCTTTCAGCTATCATCACCGGATTGGGAAACCATATGACTATTTCTTCAAAGCATATTACACCGGCTGTCATTCTCTTGTTTTTGAATGCCTTATTACAAGGATTGATGACTTATTTGTCAGGATACACCTGTGAATATATGTCACACGATCTTCGCATGGGATATGCCGCATATTTTCTTTCCTTAAAGCACCAGGAATTATGCTCCCATCAAACCGGAAAGCTTCCTTCCTCTCTGCAAAATGAAATTACCGAAATATCCGACTATTTAAACGGAAATTTTTTTCCTCTGCTCAATCACATCATTAAATTCACAGGAACCTTCCTTTGGTTTTTATTTTTATGCCCGACGCTGGCTGTTCTAACTACCCTGCCCAGCTTTCTGATCATGATCTATGTTGCCAAATCCAGTAAAATAATCAGTTCCTGTACTTCCAAAACCCAAGATGCCAAAGCGGCTATGAATGGTCTCACCGATACCCTGATTTCCGTCTTTCCCATCATCACCATCTTTGATGCCGCGCCTTTTCTAAAAAATCGCTTTCATCATTCTGTCTGTGAGTGGGAAAGTGCCAGTATCCGGGAGGAAAAAACCAAAGCTCGGCTGATGTCCTTCTCGGCAATGCTTACGAATATCCCTTTGATGCTTATCGTTTTGTTGGGTGGAAAAATGGTAATTCAAAAAGCCATTTCTCTTGGCACCCTTTATGTGTTCATCAATCTATCCGCCAATATTTCCGGCTTTTTAATGAATATGCCTGGTATTATTGCCGGCTTTCGAAGATTTCTTATTAATATGGAACGCATCTGTAAAAACTGTTTATTGATTTGAAAGGTCAGGTAAATCCATGAGTATTATTATCCAGCATCTTTCTTTTTCTTACTCCGCCGGACCAAAAAGAAAGAACGTTTTACACGATATATCTCTACAAGTTCCAGCCGGACACATGGTGGGTATCATGGGTGCCAGCGGAGAGGGAAAAAGTACTTTATTAAAATGTATTGCCGGGTTATACTCCCCCAGAACCGGCTGCATCTCGGCAGCCGGATCCAGTGAGCCTGCAGAACGAATGAAAAAAATTTCCATTGTCATGCAGAACCCCGGAATACTGCCCGTCAGCATCCGGGATAATATTACCTGCGGTCACCCGATATCGGATGAAAAAGTGAATCAGGCAGTAGACGCAGCACAGCTGGCTGATTGGATAAAAACTCTTCCAAATGGCCTCCACACCATAGTGGGAGAGCGGGGAAACAACCTTTCCGGCGGCCAGGCCCAAAGAATTGCCATTGCCAGAGCCTTTGCTAAAGATGCTCCTGTTGTTCTGCTGGATGAAGCCACTTCCGCTCTTGATCATGATACCTCCCTGGCTGTAATGTCCGCTCTGGAAACCCTGTGCCGGGGAAAAACCGTCCTGATCAGTACTCACCAAAAAGAATTGCTTGCTAACTGTAACTCCGTTTATCGTCTCACGAAAGGATATTTGCATGATTTCTGTACTGTATCAACTATTTAGCAAAACAGGCAAACTGAAAAAATTTATTTTTTTTCTGCTTTTGCGCTGCCCCATAGATGCCCTAATGACCATTCTGGATGCTGTTTTCTTACAATACTCCTTTTCTGCTATCCTGCAAAAGGATACCAGCCGCTTGATTTTAGCTGGCATCCTGTACCTCACCGGTTCTGTTCTGATCTTTTCTTATAATGGAATTGTTTGGCAGAAGTTCGCGGCTTTTATTTCCTCTTACTCTGGAAATTTAAAAAAATTACTTTTTGATCGGGTTTCCACCCATACACAGGAAGAAATCGACCACCGCCATGAGGGCCAATGGCTTTCCCTGCTGGGGCAGGATCAGAATGCGACTTTGACCTTGCTGCTGGGTCCCCTTACCATCGTGCATGGGGCGGTATCTTTGACTTCCCTCTTTGCCTGCAGCACTATTTTATGCTGTCAAAATCTGCCCCTTTTCTTATTATCCATTTCTTTTATCATCCCCCACTTGTTGGTCAATCAACTGGTGGCGGTAAGACCAATTCCAAAACTAAAAGAACAGGCCAGATATACAGTAGCACAAAACACTTCCGACTTTATTCCCATTATTGATTTCAATGAAATCATTCAGCTTTATGACGCCGGTACCCTGGTTTTACAGCAATTTGAGAAAAGCAGCCATGAAATCCGGCATGCTAATCTGAAGATCCATTTCCGGAATGCCCTCACCGGTGGTATCCTTCCCCTCTTTGGCCTGGGCGGCTATATGATTCTGCTGCTTGCAGGGGGAAATATGATGATCGATAACAAAATGACTTTTGGAGATTTAGCCGCTGCCCTGCAATACCGGGGCGGCCTTCTGAAATGTACTCTGGTACTGATGACCTGTATCGTGAATATTCATATTAATCTGGTTGGAGCAAAACATCTTGTTAAAGAAATTTGATGCCAAAAAACATATACAATGATATAATCTACTTGTTGGCACGTAGAAAATATGTTGTGCCAGAAGGAGACTCTTATCGTGAAAACAGGCTATACCATCTTGACCAGTATCTTGATTGCAATCTTTATACTACTGTCAGGACTTATTGTCTACATTATCATACAGGAAGTCAACTCTCAGGATTCCGGCTCCATTCCCAATCCTTTAATGACTGCTGACTTTGAAACTCAGGATATAAATAATGAAAACGGTCAAACATCCGGACAGCGCGGCTATGTTGAAATCACAAAAGACCAGTTGGATGCGATTTTCTCTGAGCAGTTGAAAGAATTTGCCGACGAATATGTAAAAAACGGCGAGTTTACATGGGTTTCTATCATCACGGCAGATGGACTGGGTATTTATTTTCCCAGCCCCAATTTAAACTATGCCGAATATGGTATCTTGACCGAAGATGGCCAAATCTCTTCTTTACAGGCGACCATTACACTTGAAAACAAGAAATATGTCTTTCATCATATCAACGGTACCGATTCAGCTCCCGTGCCGGAAACGATTGCTGATACAGTAGATACCAGTGAGATAACCAGTGAAGATCAGGTCGATACTATCGATTTAGATAAAACAAATGTAGTTCCGGTGGAAAATACCGCCGACTATGAAAGAAATGATTACAGTGATGCCGACTATGAAAATTACTGGCTGGACATTACTTTTACCGCACCGGAAACTTATTTCATGACCACCAGTCAAGAACTGGCCGAATGGAATGCCTTTACATCAGACTTCTTTGACAGTTCTCTTACTGCTACCGAAATGTCGTGCAAGTCTCTTTCCGGTACACCTAATGTCAATGTGGTCTCCGAAAAACCGACGGCTTCTATGACGGAGCAAGAGTATATTCAAGAATCTCTATTGTCTCTCGGAATTCCCGACAATTATTTAGAATATACAACTCTGGCTGGCAAAGAGGCTGTTAAAACCCATATTGACTCTACTTCATCACGTTATCAGGGTTTGGGAATTAATCAGGATTTTTATTTTCTCAGTAAAGAGAATACTTTCTACGTAATCACTTTAACCTATCGGGACGATGAGACTACTGCGGCCGCCATTCTGCTAAATGGTTTCCAAGCCAAATAATATATTTAATGTACCATCTTCATACTTTGCCCCTGTTATTGACTTTCCCCTTAATTTTGCCGGAAGGACAAAGCTTCGGTATTGATTTTGAATACTGATAAACAGTTCATCGCTTTTTTGCAGGAGATCCAAATCCTCTTTTTCCAAAAATGGTAAATTAACACAAAACCGATATACTCCTTCTTTCTCTTCTTCTAATGTAAATATTTTACCCTGAAACAACACATCCATGGGATTTATATCCCCATAAATCATTTCTGCTGCGGCCTCCAGCCGCTCCAGAGTATGCAGTTCATATTTCAAAAGTTCCATATGCATAATCGGAATTCCGGCAAAACTCTCTTCCATATCCCTCAGGCTTTCTTCCTGATTTTCAATCCACTTATGAAAATATCCCGATAAGGATTCCCGTGGATAAATTTTATTGATGATAATAGCGTCTACATTCATATCATACAAATGCAGATAAGAAAAATTTCGCTTTGCTTCCTTAACCACAATTCTTTCCGGAGTAGTCACGATCCGTATACTGACAATATCTTTTTGCAGCAACAGATCCCGCAATTCATCTATTTTTTTATACAGATATTCAATATCATCGAAAATAGAATCCTCAGGCATGGGAATCTTCGCCGCTTTCTCTACAATCGGCCCGGCTACTTTTAATGCTTTCCGCTTCATGGGCAATATCCGCATCAGCCATCCTTCCATCATTTCCGGGAACTTCAGAAGTGACATGGTTTCTCCTGTGGGGGCACAATCCACGATCAGTACATCATATTGATTTTCCTGATAAATTTCCAATATCTTAAATAAGGAAAATAACTCCTCAAACCCGGGAAATACCAGCAGTTCCTCCACTTCAATGCTTTCTCCTGACTGGGAAGTAAGCATTCTTTTCATATATTCCTTCAAGCTTCCCCAAGCCTTTTCGCTTTCCGCTACGGCATCAATCTCCATGGCGTATAATCCTTTATCGTCTGACGAATATACCTTCGCAGGCGCATTCCCAAGCTTTTGTCCCAATGAATCCCCCAGACTGTGAGCCTGGTCGGTACTCATAATCAAAACTCTTTTGCCCATCCCGGCAAGTTTACATGCTGTTGCCGCAGCAATACTGGTTTTTCCTACTCCGCCTTTTCCTGTATACAATAAAATTCTCATACCTGCATCCTTCCTATTCAATAGTTACCTTGTGCACTTTCTTATTATTGCTTTCTTTTTGACTTTCCCTGCTTTTTCCGGAAGCACTCCCAGCCGACGCTGACCCATTTTGATTGACTGAATACAGCTCCATCAGCAGTTCCATTAAATTTTCTTTTACACAACTGCTTATTTCATCGATATTTTCATTTACTTTTTCCGGAAGCAGTTCCCGCAGCGCTTCACATTCCAATTTTTTGGCAGCTATCATTTTGGACAAAAATTCTTTATTCATCCTCATCCTCCTTAACCAAACTGATTTTCAGCAGATTATCCTCAAATTTCGCCGAATTTACCACAAATCCCCGCAGTACATCCGGTTTTCTGATATTTCTTTTTACATTACCGATTTTTATGATCAGATCATTCCCCGCCTGATGCATAACCAAATCCTTTTTTTCAATACAGGGAAGATAGATACTCAGCAAATACCCTTCCGCTGTCTTTTCATAAGCTTCTCCTGAGTGAATCTCCCTGATTTTAAATAAATCCTGATCCGTCAGGGAACTTTCGATTACCCGATCCAGAGATTCCATCCCATTTAAGTCAATATCAAACCACGGAATACGATAAAGGGGGATCTCACCGAACAAATCCTCCAATTCCTGAATATAATGCGCCTGTATCTGCAGCCACTCAGAAAAAAAGGAATTATCCACATTGTCCGGCAGGATTCGGTTAATATAAACACCATCTACGTGAAAGCCATACAGATTCATATACATATAATTCCGCTTGGTTTCTTCCACTACCATTTTTTCCGGAACAGTCACCAGACGTACACTACATACTTCAGGATTTTTCAGCAGCCCCTGCAGTTGACCAAGCTTGCAATAAAACCGCTCAATGTCATTCATCGCCTTTCCATCCGGCAATTCCAAATTTAAAACAGTCTTTGAAATAGGACGGGCCACTTTCATCGCCACCTTTCCGATGGGAAACAGTTTTTCCATATACCATGATAAAAGCTCCGGAAATTTCAGCAAAGAAAGGGTCTCACCGGTAGGGGCACAGTCTACCACTATTAAGTCATAATCTTCCTTTTCAAATAATAACTGTATTTTCAGCAGGGAAAATAACTCTTCTATGCCCGGAAACATTTCCAGAAGTTCCAGGCTGCCCCCTTCTTTCTCCCTCTGAAAAGACATTAATTTTTCAAATGCCTGCATCATAGCCGCAAAATCATGGGTCATCTCGTAAGTGGGATCTACCTCCAGAGCGTATAGCTCATCGGCAACCTTTGTTGTCTCCCTGCCAATGGCACATTCCAACAGATCACTGAGGTTGTGCGCCATATCCGTGCTGACTAATAATGTTTTCAAGCCCTGTAAAGAAGCCTTCCTGGCATGAGCTGCCGCTATGCTGGTCTTGCCCACTCCTCCTTTTCCTGTAAAAATCATGATTCTTTTCATATTAACCCTGCCTTTCTGATACCTGTAAATTGTTCTTATTGCGAATAGTTCTAGTTAAGAAGTATTCGTGTTTTAAAAACAGAGTACAAACTCTGTTTTAGTTACTCAATTAAAATACGTTTTACTTGTTTGGACTGCTCCGGTTTTTCAGAGGCTTCCTTTATATCCTCATGCAAAACCTTAAATATCTTCTCTATTGCCTGAAATAAAACGACCTTTTCTTCTGAAGATAATATTTCCATAGCCCGCAGATAATATTTACTGATCTGGGATATTTCATCCGCCAGAAACCTCTGTCCCAGCTCCGTCAGGCAGATCGTTACCACCCTTTTATCTTCTTTGCTCCGTTCCCGCAGTACCAGATCTTTCTTTTCCAGACGGCTCACCACACCGGTCACCGTGTTCAGCGGGACATTCAGATACTCGGCAATTTCCGTCATATTAACCTGTTTTCTCCGGTATACCAACAGCAGTACAAAAACATCATTTTTGGAAAAGTCCAGAAACAATTGATTCCATTGCTCGGGAAAAAAGAGAAACTTGCATTGCTCCAAAAAATCAAATATTAATTTTTCCATGGAAGACGGATTCTCATATTCGTCATAATGCAGCATGGGCTTCACCTTCTTTTACTTCGATGCTCGAAGTATATTTTTATATTACCGCACTTTGTTTCTTTCGTCAATCTCTTTTTTATGAACATCCTATTTATCACTATAATGATACCTGCAAGATAAAATATATACATTACCGGCATCTATCTTATATACAAGTCTGTCTTTATCATTTATCCTTCTGCTCCAAAACCCTGACAGATTGCCTGTCAATGGCTCTGGTTTGCCTAAGCCTTCATTACCGTTTCTGCAGACATCTTCAATTAACTGATTAATTTTGCGTAGTACTTTTCGATCTTCGGTGTGCCAATACACATAATCCTTCCATCCATTATCAGTAAAGACTTTATTCATTGGCGGCAACCTCGATCAGTTCATTTATAGAGGTATTTCCATTCTCCAATTGTGCCTTAGACTCCATAAGCCAATCATAGTTAGCCTTATTTCCTATTACATGGATATTCTCCATCAGGTTATTATAGGATTCTTCTGACAACATAACCACATTCTTATTATCTTTTCTGGTGACAATCATCGTTTCAAAATCTTCTGTCACTTTATCCATATAGGTTTTCATATTGTCTCTAAGAGTAGTATAGTTTACAGCCAACATATAATCATCTCCTTGTTTTATAAGTCTTTTCATTTACATTATAAAGTACGGTATTCTGTACGTCAACACCTTTCTCTATTATATGCATTGTTTCTTATTTTCAAACATTACTACCTCAAAAAATAAATTTATACAAGCCAGTTTACACTATCATGTTTCTTTCCTCCCCCCGCAAAAACGCCGCGATATTATCATAACTCTCCTTTACCACCCGATTCCTTGCCTCTGTACTGGCCCAGGCCAAGTGCGGTGTGATAACCAATTTATTACTATCCATTATTTTGCTTAAGGGATTGCTGTCCTTCATGGGTTCGGTACTGGTTACATCTAATCCCGCTCCGGCAATCATATCCTCCATCAACGCCGTATACAGATCCTCATCCTTGACCACCGGTCCTCTTGCCACATTAATTAATATGGCACTTTTCTTCATCTTTTGCAAAGCATCCAGATCGATCAACCCTCTGGTCTTATCGCTTAACGGGCAATGAAGGGATAAAAAGTCCGACCGCTCCAATAATCCATCCCATTCCACCCGTTCATATTCGGTACAGTTGCTGGTTCCCGTGGGAGAATAAAAAATCACCTGACAGCCAAAGGCCTGGGCCACTTTTGCAACACTTTTTCCGATATGTCCCATCCCGATAATTCCCCAGGTTTTACCTGCCAGTTCGGTAAAAGGCCGGTCAAAGTTGGAAAATCCGCTTTGAGCTCCGTAATCACCTGACTTTACATAATCATCATAATGACGCAGCTTCTCCAAAATATAAAAACATAAGGCAAAGGTATGCTGAGTCACCGCCTCGGTGCTGTAATTTCTTACATTCACTACCCGGATTCCCCGCTCTTTGCAATAATCGATATCTATATTGTCGTAACCGGTGGCAAATTCACAGATCAATTTTACATTCCCGGCACCTTTTAAGTTATCCGCATTTAAAGGGCATTTGTTTACAATAATGATATCTGCATCCCGAACCCGTTCCCCGGCATTTTCTGCATTGCTCACCGGGTAAACTGTTACCTCACCCAGTTCGCTGAGACATTCTACCGGTACATCCAGTCCTACGGTATTTCTTTCTAAAATTACAATCTTCATTTAACCAGCTTTTCCTTTCCACAATTATCTCCAATAACCGAATCATCCATCCTCTTACCGGGTTTAACTATTAGTGTTCATCCGTTTCATTTTCATCAGAACCCGATAAATCGGTTTTCCCAATACTGCCACTAAAACAAAGTTCCAGCCTCCATGCCAGACATCCCAGGGCAGTCCCGTAATCCAATAAGTAAGTGCGAATCCCGGATTAACCGGCAAATAAGCCAGGGCAAAAAAACCGCCGAACAACAGGCCAAACACTCCGGCCACTATTGCCCATACGACAAACTCTTCTTTTATTAATTTTTTCAGATGCAATACCACCAGACACAAAACCGGCCAGGTATACATATAACTCAGCCACCATAAGCCAAAGCCCCATTGCATTCCCTGAAAAAGATTAAAAACCACTATAATTAACAGCGTTTCCTCGCCAAACACGATTGTGTAGAGGATGATCAGCAGGGTTACCAGCTCTACATTAGGCAAAAACTCCAGTGCCAGTTTGGAAACATAAAGGATAGCACTAAGCAGTGCTATCCTTGTCATTGTTTTGACAGGCATCCTTACCAACCCTGCATTAAGGTAAAGGTATACTTATCTCCGTCCTGCAACGGAATCTGATCTGCCCCAAGTGATACTTCACTGTCATTGACGGTGATACACCACCAGTACTCCTGATCGAAATCCTGTTCCATTCCATACCATCCGTTGATGAAAATTCCGTATTCGGATTCTTCCCACTGACAGTACTCCTGAGTGCGTAAATACTCACCCAGATAAGTCAAATCGGATTTCTCCCCGGTAATCTTACTGAAGTTATCTCTTTCAGAAATCACTTCCACCTGGAACTTTTTGGTACCCTCCTGGGTCTCCCTCAGATTGAGGAAGGCGGCAGCGCCTGCAACCATTACGATTACCGCGGCAAAGACAGCTACCAGTGTTAGCTTTTGTTTTTTGGTCATAATATGAATCTCCTTTCTTTCCTACCAAAGAAACAGATTTACGATTATGGCAAGTCTTAGGACTTAGCATCATCCGGAACATTCGCCTTCTCATATGTCTCCATACAATGGCTGTCAAAACTGGTTTGACCTGAATGCCCGTCCGCATTACCTCAGAGTAAGCTGTCAATGAATTTCACATTGTTCCTTTTCCATACTCGCTGCTACCTGTTTGAAGAACGCTCTGCGTTCTTCCAGATGAGACTTAGCTAAACTTAGACGCAGTATTTTTGCGTCTTAGTTTAACTTCTCATCTTAATCTTTTCAGTAATTCTTCTCTTTGTGCTTCAAATCCCGGTTTGCCCAAAAGTGCAAACATATTCTTCTTATAGCTTTCCACACCGGGTTGATCAAAAGGATTGACACCCAGCATATAACCGCTGACACCGCAGCCAAACTCGAAGAAATAGAATAATTCACCAAGATAGAACTCGTTTACTTCGGGAATATGAATCATCAGGTTGGGAACCTGTCCGTCGGTATGAGCCAGGATTGTACCGTTCATGGCACTCTTATTCACAAAGTCTACCGATTTTCCGGCCAGATAATTTAATCCGTCCAGGTCCACTGCTTCTGTGCCAAGGATGATTTCCTCGCGGCTGGTTTCAATATCAATTACTGTTTCAAATAAAGTTCTGGCACCATCCTGAATAAACTGGCCCATGGAATGTAAGTCGGTGGTAAGGTCCACACTGGCGGGGAAAATACCCTTCTGGTCTTTTCCTTCACTTTCTCCGTAAAGCTGTTTCCACCATTCGGAAACAAAATGAACACAGGGCTCATAATTAGCCAAAATCTCGATGCCTTTTCCTTTTCTCAACAAGATATTACGAAGAGCGGCATATTTTACCGCATCATTGTCTTCAAAAGCGGCTTCCAATGCACGTTTTCTGCCATTCGCAGCACCTTCCATCAGTTTATCAATATCGGCACCGCTGACAGCTATTGGCAGCAGGCCGACAGCCGTCAATACGGAGAAACGTCCGCCCACATCATCCGGTACCACAAAGGATTCGTAACCTTCTTCATTCGCCAGATTCTTTAAAGAGCCTCTGGCCTTATCCGTAGTAGCATAAATTCTCTTAGCAGCCTCAGCCTTTCCGTATTTCTTCTCCATCATTTCCTTAAATACACGGAAAGCAAGGGCCGGTTCGGTGGTTGTTCCGGATTTACTGATCATATTAATAGAGAAATCCCGGTCACCGATGACATCGATCAAATGCTTTATATAAGTAGAGCTGATGGAATTGCCTACAAAGTAAATTTCCGGTGTTTTTCTGATTTCTTTGCTTACGGTGTTGTAGAAGCTGTGACGTAAAAATTCTATAGCTGCTCTGGCACCCAGATAAGATCCGCCGATACCGATTACCAGTAAAACTTCGGAGTCACTCTGAATTTTCTGTGCAGACTTTTTAATTCTTGAAAATTCTTCTTTGTCATAAGCTACCGGCAGATCAATCCAGCCTAAGAAGTCATTTCCGGCACCTTCCCTGGATACCAAAAGCTCTTTGGCCTCCATTGCTTGCTTTTTCATAATTTCTACTTCGGCATCAGACACGAACTGAGCTGCCTTAGAATAATCAAAAGTTACTTTATTGCTCATCCTCTTACTCCTTTTATTTATTTTCTATAAACCTAAATCTTTATACAGTGTAGCAAATATGATTTCCTTTTTCAAGTAAAAAAGGGCGTCAAATCTTAAACTCCGCTACCAGTACCTGCAAATCATCCACTTGCTTCACAATCTTTAAAGAGGCGTTTGATACTTCTTCCAGATTTTCAGCCTGCTCCGATACATTTGTGGAAATCAGATTCATCTCATTTACATTATCACTAATGGTCTTATGAATACTCTCTACGTGGTCACTTACTTTTATCGTAATGTCACCCAGGGTATTCAAATCCTCTACCATGCTGTGAATATCATTATCTACTACTCTGGTACCTTCCTTAATCTCCGAAAATCGCTCCTGAGTCTGGCTGGCCAGCTCATTGCCTTTTATCATCTGACCCATGCCTTCTTCCATTTTCTTAGACATACTGCCGGCATAGTTCTGTACTTTTTTAATAATATCCCCAATCTGACTTACCGCTTGTGCCGAATTTTCTGCCAGATTACGAATTTCGGTTGCCACAACAGCAAAACCTTTCCCGGCTTCACCGGCTCTGGCTGCTTCAATGGAAGCATTAAGGGACAATAGATTGGTTTGAGAGGCAATTTCGGTTATGGTATTTAAAATCTGGTTCATTTCATTGGTACTGATGGTCAAATCTCCGGCCATTTGGGCCACTTCCTTCAACAGGGCATTCAGTCCCTCCAACTGATCCATATAAGCTTTCATGGCATCATTGCCGCTAACGGCTGTTTCCATAGCTGATCCGGCATTTTGTGAGATTCTGTCGATTCTCACATTAATATTTTCCGAGATATGAATTAAATCGCTGATTTTTTCTTCGATATCATCGGCTTCTTCCTGCTCTAAAAGAATCCGTTCGGAAATTCCTTCAATAGAATGAGAAATCACTGCACTTCCATCAGCATTATGAGTGGCACTTTCGGTTACCGTATAGATGCTTTTTCCCACTTCTTCACTAAGACTGTAAACCTGAGAGATAATGTGCTTCAAGTTATTGCTCATAACATTAAAAGCTGTTGCCAGATCCTTTAGTTCGTCTTTGGTACTCAAACGGATCTCTTCACCGGTTAGATCTCCCTCCGCCATGATGGAAATATTATTTTTCAGCAGACCGATGGGTTTGATAATCGTCCTTTGGATAATGGAAAAGGCGAATACAATTACTAAAACAATGGCTATTGATACAACAACAATGGCAATCAAAATCAATTGCCGAAAACTGCTGCTTATTTCGTTCTTCAACTGATTGCTTCGATCTAATTCCATCTGCATCAGCGATACGGCATAGATGGTGATAAAAGAAGCTTCCGACTGCATCTTATAGGCATAGTCATTTCCCGCCGTGGAAAAGTTTTCGCCACAGACTTCAACCAATTCTTCAAAGGCATCAATATAAAGATTTACATGCTGCTCAACGGAATCCAACTGGGTGTGATTTTGCTTAAAAATTGGATCATCACCGATATTCTCCCGAATGGAAGGAAGATACTCTTTAATTTTGTCAATAACTTCTACTTCTCCGGACTCCTCGATGTTTTGACTGAACAGGCACAAATTACCGATTATTTTGGCCTGATTTTCTGTTTTACTGTTAATGTAATTGATCTTTACCAGATTGTCCAATATCTGTTCATATTGAAGACTAAAATCATAACTTGCTTTTACAAAATAAATTAATAACGACAATAAAACTGCCGCAACAAATGCGATTATTAATATAATTCTTTTGCCTATACTGGGTGCAAATATTTTCTTCATCTTATCATCCCTCCATTTTTTGAAGCTAACAAAACGATTATTGGTTCCCCAATAATCGTTTTGTTGCTTTAGTTCTTCTATACCCTTTTTCTTTCTTTACTCCGAAAAAATTCCCGCAAATCACTGTCTTTTCTTGGAAATAACATCAAAGATAACTGCAAATAACAATACGCCGCCTTTAACTACCTTCTGTAAGTTGGAATCCACACCCATGATGGACATACCCAGGTTGAGAACACCCATCAGGATAGCACCGATTACCACACCCTTGGTGGTTCCGATTCCGCCGTATGCGGAAGCACCGCCGATAAAACAGGAAGCAATAGCATCCATTTCATAGTTGGTTCCCGCTGTGGGGTTTGCCGAGTTCAGTCTGGCCATAACCACCAGCGCTGTAATGGAAGAAAGAAATGCCATATTAATGTAAGCGATAAAGTATACTCTGTTGGTATTGATACCGGACAGCTTGGTTGCCTTCTCATTACCGCCCACCGCATAGAAATGACGTCCGATGGTGGTCTTGGAGGTAATATATGTATAGATCAATACGATAACCGCTACCCAGATCAGGATAACCGGAATACCTTTATAAAGCGACAGTTTATACATAAAAGCAAGGACAACGGCACAGATAATGACAATATTAAGAATGGTACTGCTTATTTTAGCTGTTTCATAACCTTTCTTAATCTTGTTCTGACGGCTGATCAACTGTAATGCGATATAAGTCACACAGAAAATCACTGCCACCAGCATACAGGTCAGGTTAAAGCCCTCCATTCCAAAGATATCCGGCACATAGCTGTTGAACAGATTTAAAAAGTTATCCGGCATCGGAGCGATGGTCTGCCCTTCCAGAATACTGTTTGCCAGACCACGCCACATCAACATTCCCGCCAATGTTACGATAAAAGGCGGTATGCGGAAAAAGGCAATCCAGAATCCCTGCCAGGCACCGATGATCAGGCCAACTGCCACCATACACAGAATTGCCAAGGGGATTGGAAATCCTACTTTGACGATCAATGTCGCACCAATGGCTCCGATCAGACAGACTAACGAGCCGATGGACAGATCAATGTTACCGCCGGTAAGAATACAGAGCAGCATACCGGTTGCCAGAATAAATACATAGGCATTCTGAGCAATTAACTTGTTCACATTTTGACGAAGCATCATTTTGCCGCCTGTTCCCACCGGAAAAAAGATAATAACCAAAACCGTAATAATAGTCATGGCATTTTTTGTTAGCGTACCTTTTACATTTATCATGATTATGCTCCTTTACTTGAGTTTAAAATGTGAGACATGATCACTTCCTGTGTTGCTTCTTCCCGATCTAACTCTCCCACCATTTTTCCTTCATTCATTATATAGATTCGATCACACATTCCCAATACTTCAGGTAATTCAGAGGAAATCATAATAACTGATTTTCCTTCTGCCACCAGGCTATTGATAATACAATAAATCTCATATTTGGCACCTACGTCAATACCCCGGGTAGGTTCATCCAAAATCAATATTTCCGGGTCAGCAAACATCCACTTGGAAAGCAGCACCTTTTGCTGGTTTCCGCCGCTTAAGTTGCCCACATTATGCTCTACGGAAGCACACTTTGTGGTGAGCTTATCCTTATACTCTACCGCTACTTTATATTCCAGATCCTGATCAATAATATTATTTTTACTTACGCCCTTCAGATTAGCCAAAGAAGTATTTACACGGATGGGATTGCTTAAGATCAATCCGTTTCCTTTTCGGTCCTCTGTTACATAAGCTACTTTATGATCAATGGCTTCCTTTACATTTTTCAAATCTACTTCTTCCCCGTTGATGATTAAGGTTCCGGATATGTTGGTACCATAACTTTTTCCGAAAATACTCATGGCCAGCTCCGTTCGCCCGGCACCCATCAGTCCGGAGATTCCCAGTACCTCACCTTTACGAACGTTCATGGATACCTCATCCACAACTTTCTTATCGGTATAAATAGGGTGATAAACACTCCAATCCTTTACTTCCAGCTTAACCTCTCCGATATTTTTCTTATCCCGTTTCGGGAAACGGTCGGTCAAGTCACGGCCTACCATTCCTTTGATGATACGCTGTTCATTGATATCATCAACACCCTTTTCCAGGGTTTCAATGGTTGCACCATCGCGGATTACGGTGATTTTATCTGCCACATAAGAAATTTCATTCAGTTTATGAGATATGATAATGGATGTCATACCCTGCTGCTTGAATTTCAACAGCAAATCCAAAAGAGCCTTGGAATCGGTTTCATTCAAGGATGCGGTGGGCTCATCCAATATCAATAATTTAGCTTTTTTTGCAAGCGCCTTGGCAATTTCAACCAACTGCTGCTTACCAACGCTTATATCTTTAATCAATGTTCTGGAGGATTCCCTTAAACCTACGGTTTTCAGATACTCATCCGCCATTGCATATGTTTCATTCCAGTCAATAGATGCTTTTTTACCTCTTTCATTACCCAGAAACATATTTTCCCCAATGGTCATATAGGGAATCAGAGCCAGTTCCTGATGTATAATAACAATTCCTTTTTCTTCACTGTCTTTAATGGTAGTAAATTTACACTCGTTACCCTCATATTCAATGTCACCTTCATAGGTTCCATAAGGATATATCCCACTTAATACATTCATCAATGTCGATTTACCGGCACCATTTTCACCTACAAGCGCGTGAATCTCGCCTTCTTCTACCTTCAAATTTACATTATCCAACGCTTTCACGCCCGGGAATGTTTTGGTGATATTTTTCATTTCTAATTTAATTGCAGCCAACTTGATTCCCTCCCAATATCTTCTCTTTAAACATATATAGGCGGGATGTACCCGCCTATATTTAGTTATTGAATTATAATTACTTCAACTGATCTTCGGTATAGTATCCGGAATCGATCAACAGTTCTTTGTAGTTGTTAACGTCTGCAAATACGGGCTCACACAGATAACTGGGGATTACGCCTGTACCGTTGTCATAGGTTTCGGTATCGTTAACGGGTGCATCTGAACCCTTCATGATCGCATCAACCATGGTAACAACCTGTTTTGCAAGATCACGTGTATCTTTGAAGATAGACATGGACTGCTTGCCGGCGATCATGTTCTTAACGTTTGCAACGTCACAGTCCTGACCGGTAATGATCGGAGAATCGCCGTTGTATGCGCTGTCGATGGCATTGGTAACACCAAGTGCGGTAGAGTCATTGGAGCAAAGTACTACATCCAGTTTGGTTCCGCCTGCATAGTAAGAAGAAATGATGTTTTCCATTCTGGACTGTGCATTTTCGGATGACCAGTTAGCGGTTGCAACGGTAGCAAAGTCAAGCTGTCCGGACTGAATAACCAGTTTGCCGCTGTCGATGTACTCCTGAAGAACATCAATTGCGCCCTGATAGAAGAATTTAGCATTGTTGTCACCGGGATCACCTGTGAAAACTTCCATATTGAAAGGTCCTGCTGCGTTCTTAAGATCTAAAGCATCAACAATGTATTCGCCCTGCTTGGTTCCAACCATGTAGTTATCAAAGGTTGCATAGTAGGAAACTGCATCGGTGTTCATGATCAGACGATCATATGCGATAACGGGAATGCTTTTTTCTTTAGCCTGTGCCAAAACGGTTCCTAAGGAATCACCATCGATAGATGCGATAACCAAAACCTGTACGCCGTTAGCGATCATGTTTTCGATCTGAGAAACCTGGGTTGCTACGTCATTGCTGGCATACTGTAAGTCAACATCATATCCTGCTGCTTTCAGCTGCTCTTGCATGTTAGCACCATCCTGATTCCATCTCTGCAAATCCTTTGTAGGCATTGCTACACCTACTAAACCGCCGCCAGCTGCTGCTGCTGTGTCTGCTGCTGCGTCTGCTGCAGGTGCTGCTGCTTCAGTCTTTGTGTCTGCTGCAGGTGCTGCTGCTCCCTCATTAGTCTTCGCGCCGCCGCATCCGGTTAAACAGGTTGCGATCATTGCTACACTGAGTAAAGCTCCAAGTAATTTCTTTTTCATTCTTATTCCTCCCTTGAGATAAGTTTGTGTTGCTTTTTACAAATTAACTATAGCACGAGGAAAGCAGTCTATCCAATAGTACATGTTTGCTTTTAACAGTATTTTTTCTGTTTCAAAAACCTTCTGGCTTTTATGCTAGCATATTTTTGTTTCCCCAATAACATTTACTGCAAAAATATGCTAATGTCCCACTTCCCCGCCTGCTATTCGGGGATATTCAAATAAACATCTTCTTTTAAATGAAAACCGCTTTCCACAATGACCCGATCCATATTTGCTTTGGTTACGGCAACCGGCATGATTTTTATATAAGGGACCCGGAATTTTCCATCATACGCGGTAGCCTCTTCGGAAAAGTCCTCTCCTTTGGCCAGCTTGACCGTATCTTCCGCAGCTACCTGCGCTAATTTTTCAATTGGCTTATAAACCGTCATGGTTTGCGTTCCCTCTACCACTCTTTGACAGGCATCCAGATCCGCATCCTGACCTACTACCATAATATCACCCGCCAGCCGGCGTTCCGATAACCCTTTAATGGCCATCCCGGCAAGGCCGTCATTACCGCACATAATGCCATCGACATTGCGTATTTTATTATAGTTTTTATTTATATATGTAAAAGCTTCTTCACTCCGCCATTCATCACAAAAAATCGTGTCAACGATTTCTATATCTGTTCGTGACAGGCGCTCTTCAAAACCTTTGTCCACCAATTCCACATTATTATCCCGGGTGGGTCCATTGATCATGACCACCTTTCCATCTTCGGGAATTGTGTCGATCAAAGCTTCAGCCATTAATTTCCCCACCTGTTCATTATCAAAAGAAACATAAAGATCCACATCTGCGTTCATGATCAGACGGTCATATGCAACTATTTTGATTCCGGCTTTTTTGGCACTGCTTACCGCTTCCTCCAAACCATAGGAATCCACTGCTACGATGACAATAACATCCATCTTTTTATCAATAAAATATTTTATCTGTGATATCTGCTCTTTCAGATCACCGTTGGCATTCTGTACATTAACCTCTGCCCCCAGCTTTTTTGCGGCAGAAACAAATACATCCTTGTCTCTTTGCCATCTTTCGATGACAAAAGAGTCAAAGGTCACACCGATCTGGATCTTTTCCTGGGTTTTTTCCGTTTCAACGGGAATCTGCTCCTTTTCCGCAGCGCAGGCCGGCAGACATATCATTCCCAGTATGCAGCATAAAATAATACTAATATTTTTTCTCAGCATTTTTATCGGTTCTCCTTGTATTCCGTGGGGGTAAGTCCTTCATTTTTCTTAAATATCCGGCTAAAGTAATTGGGATCCTGGTAACCCACTTCGACACAGATCTCTTTCATGCTCCGGTCGGTGTTTTCCAGCAGCTCCTTTGCTTTTGCAATCCGAATAGCTGTTAGATACTCGATAAAGTTCTCACCCGTTTCCTCTTTAAACAATTTACTGAAATAATAAGGACTGACATCCATTTCTCTTGATACCTCATCCAGAGAAATATCTTTTTGGTAATTGTTATTGATAAATGCCTTTGCTCTTGCGATTGTTCCGCTAGATTGCTCTTCCACACTGTTCTTTTGAATATTTCGGGCCGAATCGGTTATTTTGTCCACAAACCATTTTTTCAGCCCCTGATAGTCTTCAAAACCGATAATCGTCGTAAGATATTCGGCCCGGTCGGTAAAATGATAGGTCATCGCAGCATTGATATAAGCCAAATGCTCCGCATAAAGAACAAATTCCGTTACCTTTAACTTTACCGCCATTTCGGCCTCAGGGTAGGCTTCCTCCATCCAGTTAAAAAAGGCTTCGGCCTCTTTCATGGTGGCACTTACATCGCCCTTTTTCAGTCTGTCGAACAGTCTCTTTTCAATCTGGATGGGATAATCCGCATCATATGCGCAGCCGATAGCCATATCCTGAATATGAACCACCTCATCATCCATATTTCTTAAGGAATTTAATGCCTCCCGGTGGGATTCTATTAGATGGTCCAACCGTTTTACCGATCCAATACCGATCCGAAATTGGATATCGATTTTTTGTGTCAATTTTTGCAACAAAACCCGGCAGCTTTCCATTGTATGTATTCTTTGATTGTAATCGGATACTTCATCCTTAACAGGCATAAAGACAATAATCCGGTTAGCCATCAGGGGCCCCACGATTCCCGGCATACAATCTTTGATAATTGCCCGGATATCCTGATAGTAGGATTGTATTTTTACACCGGCTCCCACCACATTACCTAACCGGTATCCTTCTGTTTTATCCCCACATTCCACAATATAAAGATAGCCGCAGTTTTCTTCTATTCCCAGAAGCTCCTGATATCTCATAATATCTTCCAAATAATCGTCCTGAAATAAAATATTATAAATAAAGCCGCTCTCAATCAGAGGAATAACATTTTCTATCTTTTCTTTAATTAATAACTCATTACTTCTCTTTTCACGATTATCATCAATAATCTGCATGGAACGCTGCAGGACCGCAACAATTGTGTCCCTGTTTACGGGTTTGTTCAAATATTCCAGCACACCCAGATTAATCGCTTCCTTTGCATAATCAAATTTGTCATAGGCTGACATGACGATAAAAATAATATGCTTATTAAACTTCTGGATTTCTTTTATGGCTTCGATCCCATTAATGCCGGGCATATGAATATCCATAATGGCTATATCGGGCCGGAAGGCTTCTGCCAGCTCAATAACACTTCTTCCGGTTTTTGCATATTCAACAATACATTCTTTGCCAAAATTCTTTTCAATAATAAATTTCAAAGAATCTATGACAATCCCTTCATCGTCGGCAAGCATAATTTTATACATGTCTCTTTACTCTCCTTCCGGCAAGGGAATATGAAGGAGGACCTCCGTTCCCTTATTCTCTCCGTGTGCTATGATTTCCAATACCTCGTCCCGGTCATAAAACATTTTTAACCGCTCTATTACATTATTTAAACCAATTCCATTGGAATCACCGCTCTGTTCCTTTTCCTTAATAACACCGCTCCTGATCTCTTCGATCCGTTCCGGTGTAATTCCCACACCGTTATCCCGGACACAGACACAGATCTCCTCTCTCCCCGGATAAACGGATAACGTAATGATACCCTGCCGCCCGATATCCCGGATGCCATAGTTGATACAATTTTCCACAATCGGCTGAAGGATCATACTGGGTACTCTTACATCGCAAAGAGCTTCCTCTACTTCCTTTACATATTGTATTTCATTGGAAAATCTGACGTTTAAGATATAGATATAGTTATCCACTAAGGTGATCTCATCCGCCAAAGTGGTGCTGTGATTGTCTTTCTTTATACTGTACCGGAAAAAGGCCGCCATATTATCGATAAAGGTATAGGTCCGGTCAGCTCCCTCCATCATCGCCAGCTGTGCGCCGGCATTCAGGGTATTGAACAGGAAATGAGGATTAATCTGAGCCTGCAGATATTTCAGCTGCGCATCCTTCAGATGGGTTTCCATCATCAGCTCTTTTTCCTTCATGGCCCGCTCCAGCTCCATACTTTCTTTGGTACTCTGGATATATGCCCGAATACTCAGAGTCATTTTGTTAAAAGCGTTGGTCACCACGCCGATTTCATCAGCATTTTTTACTTCCAATTTCTGTACTTCCAGATTTCCCGCACCCACCTCATTGGCGGCCCGGGCCAGCTGACTTAGCGGATTGGTGATGCTTCTGGTGAGCATCATCGCCAAAATAATATTGGTGACGGTGACTGCCAGTAATATCAGGGTACTGATATATTCCAGAGATTCCAGAGACACCAGCAAGGCATTATAATTTTCCGAGTTGGTCTTGAACCGTTCATTGTTTAAGCTGTAAATATAAGTATTGATATAATCAAACATCTCGGTAGCCTGTTTATTGCTGACATTATATTTTTCAATCATCCTGCCCCGCTTGGCATCCACTGTCGCATTGGAGTACTCTAAATATTTTTCCGATAAATTGCGGATATTTTTTTCCATTAACCGTGAATTACTATTCGTGGCTGTATTATATAGGGAGGCAATCAGCTCCTGGTAATCCTTTTCACTTTTATAGTAATTTTGCATGGCATCAAAATTCTTCGTATTCAGATACTCCGTCATATAATTTTGGACCAGGGACAGGTTTTCGGTTAATTGGTTCAAAGTAACATTACTGCTGTAGACCTCATCGATTTTTTGAATCCGCCCGTTAATATTAATAAACATGAACAGATTTACACTCAAAATAATGACAGAGGTAAAAACAAATACCGCTATCAGCTTCATCTGTATGGAACTTCTCAGCCTGATGGCATTACCGCTCCTCTTCATGTATTCTGTACTCCTTTACATTCTCAGTGGTAATCAAAGTCATATCTACCGGCATATATCCGCTGACATATCCGGTGCTGTTGTATTCCTGAAGGGCCGTAACACAATATTCTCCCATCTGTTCCGAATCCACGGCAATGGTTGCCTGAATGACATTTTTTTCGATTGTATCCAGAATATTGTCCGAATCATAGTATCCGATAATTTCCACATCTCCCACCTTATTATAATCTACTACCGCCTGATAGGCACAGGTGGTGGTTACCGCGTCCAAACAGATTAAAACGTCGGGGAGCTGATCCCCCTTCATGATAATATCCCGGATGGATTCTTCCGCACTAAAAGAAAATTCATCGCTGACTGCTGCCGTTTCAATGATATAATTTTTCACCAGAACTTCCTTAATTCCGGAAAAGATAATATTCTGACTGCTGTTTTCATAATCGGACTTCATTAAGATCATCACATGAAAAGGTCCTTCCGATTTATTTTCGGTGAGCCTTAACACCTGCTCTCCATAAAGCTGCCCCAAATCATAATAGCCGATCCCCACAAAACTCTGCCGCATACTGCCGGTACAATCCGTTCCCACCGTCACTACCGGGATGGATTTCTCGCCGTTTATGGCTTCATCGATCAAAGCAATCATCTCTTCGCTTTCATCACCCTCCACAATAATACCGTCAACGTCTGCCGCAATAGCAATCCGCATCAAATCTGCCCGTGAATAGTTCACAGCCAGATTCTTTCCCATATATTCCACGCATATATCTTCTTCCTCACCCTTCTTTCTGGCACTTTCATAAATGGACTGATAATAAGCATCCTGGGTATTACCGGTAATAAATGCATAGTGATACTGATAATCCACAAATTCTTCTTCACTGATCTGGGTATTATTAATCTGTTTCATAAAATAAACAAGACTTACCACTGTTACCACTAACATCACAAAAACACTGCACCAGATGGCTGCAGCAAAAATTTTCGACTTTTTCATAGCAATCCTCTCATTTCTGTCCATTTATTATATCGTATATTGCTATAAAAAGAAAGAAAGCATTGACATGAAAAATGAACGGCGCAGGATATCCTCATGGGTTATCCTACACCGATATTCCTTTAGAAAGGCGTATTATGAACTATATTGCCCAAAAGATTAATGCTGAAATTTAAGATTAAATCAAAAGTTCTTTTAAAAGCTCTTCAATTTCTTCTTCAGAGAAGGCTGCAATTGCCGCTTTCAATTCTTTTTCCCGGGCATTTTTTTCCGGAGGAAGGTTTTCTGCGGGACTGGGGCCTGTCCGTGAAGAAAAGCTTTGCGGTACCGGCTTTTCTCTGCTTTCCGCACTTTCCTCTATGTTTTTCAATCGGCTCAGCATATGATTTTCCAGATAATCCATTAAGTTAATCTTCAGATTATCTTTTTTTACCTGAAGATCCACAATTGCTGATATGGAAAAGAACAGGTATAATCCAACTATACTGATCAAATAATAGGGAAGGATACGAAACAGCGTTTCACCGGCAATTATTCCCACACACGCTCCGATTCCTGACACAAAAACCGAAAGCATAACCAACTGTGTTGCAATCTGCCGCAATCCCGTCAAAGATATGTGGCAAATCTCCAGACGACTGATAAACTTGTCCACAAAAACAGCAATATTCGGAACACTACCATTCATCTGATAACAGTTTTGAAACTTTAGTTTACATAGCTTTAACTGTTTGTTTTCAGTGGTGGAAAGGTTTTCTGCTTCCCTGATTAATTTTTGGTATATCACACCAATTATAATTTGGCATATTATGCTTAATAATAATAGAGATAGAATAATGCCAGTCAGTAGTTTATTTTCCAAGAGAATTTGAAACATGGCTGCCTCCTTTATCACAAATTCTTATCCTCTTATTATATAAAAATACCTTTTTCACCACAATACGGAAACAGCGGTAAGGCATCGCGCTTTTTCAACAAATAATAACAGGTTATACTGGTAACGAAAAAAATTCTTTGGTATAATAAGTCCAGCAGAGCTGGACTGGAAGAACGCAGAGCGTTCTTCTCAACTCCGTGTAATGAACTGGACTGGAATTAAAAAAAGATAGGGAGGATAGTTATGAGATATCAGACGAGAGGTGTTTGTTCTTCTTCCATTGATATAGAGGTGGAAAACGGTACTATCAAATTTGTAGAATTTTTTGGCGGCTGCAACGGGAACCTGAAAGCGGTTGCCAGTTTGGTTACCGGTATGAAAGTAGATGATGCTGTCAAAAAATTAAAGGGTATACGCTGTGGGTTTAAGCCCACTTCCTGCGCCGACCAATTGGCATTGGCATTGGAAAGTATTTTAAAGGATTAACGGAGGCCTTTTATGGACAAAAAAATTGTACTTACCGGCGGCGGCACTGCCGGTCATGTTACACCTAACATAGCCTTGCTGCCTAAACTTAAGGATTTGGGATATGATGTTTCTTATATCGGTTCCTATGACGGTATTGAAAAAAGATTAATAACCGATTTTGATATTCCTTATTATGGGATTGCCACCGGCAAATTTCGCCGGTATTTTGATTTGAAAAATCTTACCGACCCTTTTCGGGTGCTTAAGGGTTATTCGGAAGCAAAAAAGCATTTACAGACCATTAAGCCGGATGTGGTATTTTCCAAAGGCGGTTTTGTCAGCGTACCCGTAGTAAGGGCTGCCGCTGCCTTAAAAATCCCCTGCATTATTCATGAATCGGACATGACCCCGGGACTTGCCAATAAGCTTTGTATTCCCATAGCCAAAAAGGTTTGCTGCAATTTTCCGGAAACAGTAACCATGATCAAAGGTGAAAAAGCTGTTCTGACCGGTTCTCCCATTCGAGAAGAATTAACCAGAGGTGATAAAATTACGGCCCTGGATTTTTGCGGATTTACAGCAAATAAACCGGTTATTATGATCATCGGCGGCAGCCTGGGGGCGGCCTCGATTAATAAAACCATTCGAGATGCTCTTCCCAGATTATTGGAGGATTTTCAGATTGTCCATATTTGCGGAAAAGACAAAGTTGATAATATGTTGTTAAATACAAAAGGTTATAAACAGTTTGAATATGTAAAATCCGAATTGAAAGACCTTTTTGCCATTGCCGATCTGGTAGTTTCCCGAGCCGGTGCCAATTCCATCTGTGAACTCCTGGCCTTAAAGAAACCAAATCTTTTGATTCCCCTTTCGGCCGGCAGCAGCCGGGGTGACCAGATCCTGAATGCCCGTTCCTTTGAAATACAGGGTTTTAGTCTGGTTATTGATGATGATGATCTGTCCGAGGATTTACTGGTGGATAAAATTCACGAATTATACTTCACCAGGCATACTTTTATCGAAGCAATGAATAAGAGCAGCCAACTAAATTCTATCCGAACGATAACCAACTTAATTGAAAATATCTTAAGCTGTAAATAACACAAGACAGAATCCGGAATGTCATTCCTGGTTCTGTTTTACATTTTAAATAACAATTCCTAATTATAACATAAGATTTTTGTTAAATTATAACAATTGAACACTTACAATTTTGTATTTCTTTGACAATCATTTTTCAGACTCCTATAATTTATTTATTAATTATTCTCTTTTGATGAGTGGAGGTTCACAGGCTATGATGGAAAAAAAATTTAAGGATTTAACAATCAGTAAAAAACTAAGCAATACCTTTTTCATAATTATTTCGGGGCTTTGTACTACCGCGGTCATTGCTATTATCGGTATTTTTATAGTTGGCGGCCGTCTTACTTATTTTTATAACACTCCTTATAAAAATGCTGTTTCTGCCATGACATACCGCCGTGATCTGCAAAGTGCCATGAAAAATATTTTGTGCGCCATTACTACCAATGATCCGGGTAAAACAGATGACTTTTTAAGCAGTGCAGAAGCCGATGTTGCTGATCAAAAGGTACAAAATGAATTTCTGCATAGCAATTCCTCGGCAACAGATTTATTGGCACAGGTGGATACGGCATCTGCAAATTTAGCTCCCATCCGCCAGAAAGTTATGGATCTTGCCCGCAATAACCAGGCCGAAGAAGCCCTGGAAATATATAATAATGAATACATTCCAGCAGCAGAGCCTTTAATTTCCGCATTAACCGAATTGGGTACCTTTCAGGATAAAAATGCAGACAGTTCTTATACTACTGCCAGCATCGCCCGCATCGTTGTTACGATTGTTTTGATCCTGGTGGCTGGTACTTGTTTAATATTGATTGTTTATTTCAGCCGTTTTCTTACAAAGCTTTTGACCACTCCGATCTTTGAACTGGAAAAAGCTGCCAAGGATATGTCCCAGGGTAATTTGGACGTTACGATAACTTACGAATCACAGGATGAGCTGGGTACTCTGGCAAACAGCCTGAAAGATTTGATTGGATTATTCCAGAAGATCATCCCTGACGTACAATATTGTCTGGGTGAAATGGCTGGCGGTAATTTTACCGTAAACTCCAAATGCAGAGACAGCTATGTTGGTAGTTATGCACCTATTTTAGAGGCTATGAGAGGGATTAAATCCAACTTAAGTGATACTCTTCTGCAGATCAGAGAAGCTTCCGGCCAGGTTCAGGCAGGTGCCCAGAATATGTCGGAAGGTGCTCAGAGCCTTGCAGAAGGCGCTACTACTCAGGCCAGCTCGGTACAGGAATTAACCGCCACCATTAATGAAGTTACTACCCAGGTTGAAACCGATGCAAAACGCGCCCGTGATGTCAGCATGGATGCACAAAATGTCGGAAAAGAAGCCCAGACCAGTCAGCAGCATATGGAAAAAGTAGTTGTGGCCATGGAAACCATCAGCAAGACTTCCCAGCAGATTCAGTTAATTATTGACAGTATTGAAGAAATTGCCACTCAGACCAACTTACTTTCCTTAAATGCCGCCATTGAAGCCGCAAGAGCCGGAGAAGCCGGAAAAGGTTTTGCCGTAGTTGCCGGAGAAATCGGAAAACTGGCTTCCCAAAGTGGAGAGGCTGCTACCAATACCAGAAACCTGATTCAGGAATCTCTTCACGGTGTCGATGAAGGAAATCAAATTGTTTTAAGTGCTTCCGAATCCTTAAAGGGCGTTTTATCCAGTATCAGCGGCATTGTAAATTCCGTCGATGAAATCAGCCAGTCTTCAGAAAAACAGGCCGGCTCCATGCATGAAATCACCGGTGCCATTGAACAAATTGCCATGGTTGTACAGGATACCTCATCCGTTGCCGAAGAAAGCTCTGCTGTCAGTGAAGAGTTGTTCGCACAATCCGAAAACCTTAACGGTTTGGTAGGCCGGTTTACCTTACAATAACTATATTAAATATTTGTTTTTTAATTGGTTTCGCTTTTCCACGGATAAATGCATCTCTTTTTGCAGATAATGATCCATGGAACCATAAACCTTGTTAACAACTGCATAGATTGATTGGATATACTCTTCCTTCACGCTGAAAAGTGCTTTGATTTGCTCTGAAACCTCCTGGTTTCCGGTCATTTGAAGCACTTTTTGCATTTTCTTTTCAACGGCTTCCCTGGTAAACTCATTTACCTTCATATAATCGGCAATAATTTGTTCTTCCTCGATATCCAGGGCATTCAAAAGCAAAACTGCCGCTGTCCCGGCCCGGTCTTTCCCGGCGGTACAGTGCCATAAAAGGGCACCCTCCTCATGCTCCAGGAGATATTCAAAAAAACGTCTGTATTGGCCCTTTGAAAATTCACCGGTAATTAACCCCGCATACATCTCGTCCATATACTTTGCAGCGCCGCCGTTACTGGTTTTCATATAAGATAAAACGGCCTCCACGATATCCCTATTCTTGTCTTTGTCATCATCCTTTTCTCTGGTAACTCCCAGTGTTGCTTCTTCAATGATGGGATGATGTATGTAAGTTACATTGACCATTTCCGGATCGGGATGTTCCTTAACTTCCATGGCTGTCCGAAAATCCAAAACCATTCGGAGCCCATATTCTTTTATCAAAACTTCTTTATCGGAATCGGTCATTTCAAACAATTCACCGCTTCTGATCAGCTTATGAGGCTTTATGCAGCGTCCGTCTTTAGAGCGATAACCTCCCAAATCTCTGGTATTTGATAATCCTTCTAAGGGAATTCTGGTAACTTCCTGCATGGCAAATCCTTCTTTCCTGTTTTTTGTATTTAGATATGACCTTATTCTAAACCATTTCGGCTGCTTTTGCCATATCCTTTTCCTGCAGTGAAGAATCTGTGTTAGCATTGCATCCCGCTGTCAATACTAAAAGCAAGGCGATTCCCAACAAAGCAACGACTTTTTTCATAACGATTTTTCATTCCCTTCGCATGTTAATTAGTAGTTAAAGTATTTCCATTTATTAGACAACTTATCCTTTGTTGTGATATACTTATTTTTAGTTTACTTATCTTTGGAAGGAAATCAAAAATGCTTTTTAATTCTTATATTTTTATTTTTATATTCTTACCCCTTACCCTATTTGGTTGGTATGGATTAAATCGTTTAAAAGCCTACGAATGGGCCAAAGCCTTTCTGGCAGCTATGTCTCTTTGGTTTTATGGGTATTTTAACCCTTATTATTTGCTGATTATTATCGTAAGTATATTGATGAATTACAGTATCAGCTATTTAATGAAATTTGCCGGGACAAAATTCTGGCAGCGGATCGGACTTCTCAGTGGACTTGCCGCTAATCTGGGACTGATTTTTTATTTTAAATATTATGATTTTTTTATTGAAAATCTAAATTATATCTTTCATGCTGACTTTAATCTGAAACATATCCTGCTGCCTCTGGGCATCAGTTTTTTTACCTTCCAGCAAATCTCTTTTATAATCGACCGCTGTACCGGAAAGGCCGATCATTATTCCTTTGTAAACTATGTCACCTTTGTTACTTTTTTTCCGCAGTTAATCGCCGGCCCGATTGTTCTTTATAAAGAAATGATTCCCCAGTTTGAGGATATTTCCAACCGGAAATTTCATTATGAAAATTTTTCAAGGGGTATCGTGCTCTTTGTTCTGGGTCTGGCCAAAAAAGTATTGCTGGCCGACAATCTGGCTTTAGCCGCCAACTTTGGCTTTGAACAGACTTACTTTTTAGATACGCCATCTACTATTCTGGTGATTCTTGCCTATACCTTTGAAATTTATTTTGATTTCAGCGGTTATTGTGATATGGCTATGGGTCTGGCTAAAATGTTTAATATCAATCTTCCTGTTAACTTTAATTCTCCTTATAAGGCTGTTTCGGTAAAAGATCTGTGGCAAAGATGGCATATGACCCTCTCCCGTTTTTTTACTTCTTATGTCTATATTCCATTGGGCGGCAGTAAAAAAGGAAAGGCCCGGACCATCCTGAATACACTGATCGTTTTTTTCCTCAGCGGTCTCTGGCACGGAGCGGCCTGGACTTATGTGGCATGGGGTACGATGCAGGGCCTTCTGGTGGTTTGGGATAATCTTGGAATCATTGGCATTAAGGGATCTGTAGAAAAGCGACCGGCCCGTTTTCATATTCCACGATGGCTGGGATGGCTGTTTACTTTTTCTTTCTTTAACCTTTCCCTGTTCTTTTTTAGAAGTACAAGCATTCCCAATGCCTTGCAAATGTGGAAAAATTTATTTGCTTTTAAAGAAACCGGATATTTGTTGAAGATAGCCGCCAAAATGGATATTCCCGAGTTTTATCTGTTCAAGCAGGCCATTAATATGGCGGCTCCGCAATTGCTAAGCTATGCTTATGTGGTTGTTTTTATCCTTTTACTGTTGATCAGTGCTTTTGTCGTTACCCGGAAAAATTCTCTGGAAATCGTGGAGACCCAGCCGTTGACTTCTAAATATTGCTGGTGGCTGGTGATCCTTTTTGTCTGGTCGGTTATTTCCTTTTCACAGGTAAGCACATTTATATATTTTAATTTTTAGGAGTAAATATGAATCCCAACTTTATTAAGACTTTTTTAATCAGAAGCGGTATCCTCTTGGTTATATGCATTATTATTACCATTATTTTTGATCCCTTCTATCAATATCATCAGCCTCTGCCAGGGTTAAAAGCAGTGCTCACCGACAAGGAATATCAATGTATCGGTTCCCTGCGGACCTTTGATTATGACAGTGTTATCGTTGGCTCTTCGGTTGTGGAAAATAACTATAACGGCTGGTATGATCAGGGTTTTGACTGTAAAACCATCAAAGCAATCCGTACTTACGGAGCAACTGCCGATTTATGTTTTTTGCTGGATGCTGCTTTTGAGGATCATGATCTGAAATACGTTTTTTATAATGTGGATACCTCCGCTTTAGATGCCGATCCGATTCCTACTTATAATTTAACCGGCTGCCCGCTTTATTTATATGATAAAAACTATTTCAATGATATTGAGTACGTATTGAATAAAAGTGTTCTCATCGAGAAAATACCCTATTTGCTGGCCAACTCCTTTATCGGGGACTATGATGAAAACAATTCTTACAACTGGGCCCAATGGAAGGAATTCAATCAGGATATGATCCTGGGACTTTATATCCGTAAACCCTCCATTGCTCCAATGAAGGAAAAAACAGCCTATCAGGAACAGTTGGACGGCAATCTGGCTTTGCTTACGGAACAGGTTGCAAATCATCCGGAAACCGAATTTAAGTTTTTCTTCCCCCCTTATTCCATATTTTACTGGGACAATATTTATCGCAACGGTAAACTGGAAGCCTATCTTTACGATATGGAGCAGGCCGTCGGGACTTTATTGACCTATGAAAATGTGGAAGTATACTATTTTCAAAATGCGGAAGAAATTATCAGCAATTTAGACAATTATATGGATATCCTGCATTTTTCACCGGATGTAAATTATTGGATGTATGAGCAGATTGCGGCTGGAAATTACCGTCTGACTGCGGACAATTATATGGATGTATTGGAGGATATGCGCAAACTTGCCTATCGCATTGTGGAGGAGGATGTTCTTCCCTATGAAGATTTGATCAAGTTTGATCTTTACGATGATAACGATAAACTATTTTAAGAAACGGTTTTAAGGAGGACTAAAGATATGAAATTAATTTCCTGGAATGTAAACGGTATTCGCGCCTGTGTGGAAAAGGGATTTATAGATTTTTTTGAAAAAGAAGATGCGGATATTTTCTGCCTGCAGGAAACCAAGCTGCAGGAGGGACAGATTCAATTGGATTTGCCGGGTTACCATCAGTATTGGAATTATGCCGAAAAGAAGGGATATTCCGGGACCGCTGTTTTTACCAAACAGGAACCCCTAAGTGTATCATATGGCATGGACATTGAAGAACATGACCACGAAGGCCGGGTTGTAACCCTGGAATTTGCTGATTTTTATCTGCTGACTGTCTATACCCCTAATTCTCAGGATGAGCTGGCAAGGCTGGATTACCGGATGCGCTGGGAGGATGATTTCTTCCGGTATCTTAAAACCCTGGAGCAAAAGAAACCTGTCATTTTCTGCGGCGACCTAAATGTTGCCCATCGGGAAATTGACTTGAAAAATCCCCGGACCAACCGAAAAAATGCCGGCTTTACCGATGAAGAAAGGGCCAAGTTCACGCACTTGACCCAGTCCGGATTTATCGATACCTTTCGCCATTTTTATCCTGATCTGGAAGGAGCCTATTCCTGGTGGTCCTACCGGTTTCAGGCCAGAGCCAAGAATGCCGGATGGCGGATCGATTATTTTTGTGTGTCCGATTCTTTAATGGATCGTTTGGAAGATGCCGTTATCTATAAAGACATCCTGGGTTCCGACCACTGTCCTATCGGATTATTACTGAAGTAAGATCTTCATATCAAACTCATCGTATGGTATGATTACTTCCTGAAAACCAAAAGCATAAGCTGCCAGATCATAAGGCCCGAAATAGAACTCTATGCCTTTCTCGGTAAGAAAGAAATTGGAATCATAACTGGTCCATGCCCTTACGGAATCTACGGCATCGGGCCAGAATGCATCCGGCATTTTATTGATATAGTCCGCAAAATATTTTGTTACGATTTCTTTCAGCTCTTCTTCACTGTTTCCAATTACATCCTTTAAAAACAATTCATCGCCGGTCTGCAGGTTAAAGGTATGACCTTTCCAGAAAGGCATGCCGTGGGCACCTCCCTGGTATTCATAGCAAGACTGATAAAAACTGAAATAATTACCGTCAAAATAGGAAATACCGGCAACACTCCCGTCATAACTGTAATGCATCCATTCTGCTTCTTCGCCGGCCGCAAGTTCTTCTTCTCGATAATCGTTATCGCCAATTCTGGTATATGCAATCATCTCGTTAAATTCATTAGTCAGCGCCTGATTAATCTTCTCCGCTCCCGGAAACCGCTGATCTGCCACCAGTCTTTCCCAAGTGATATCCAGCAGCAAAAACTCGGGTTTTACCTGACTGTAAATCTTTTCCCGATAAGTCTCTATCCTTCCCACCTCACTGATCCGGCTGTCATAATAGGCATCGCCAATCCTTTCCTGTGTTTCCGGGTGCTTCAAGCTTCTGCGCATGATATACATTTTGTAATCACTGGCATCGGCATAATACAGAAAGTCATTCTGGATCCTGGCCCGAAACAGGTAATCGGCACGGTACTGTGACATTCCCGCAATCCGGTCCTGTTCAAACAGCTTTTGAGACTCTTTATTATTCAGAGAAATCCTTTCATATACATATTTCTCATTTTCCGCATCATCTCTTCCTGTATAAACATATGCATCATCGATACCCACAATATCGATAAATCGCTGGCATTCTGCCACTAAATTTGTTTCCAGGGTCTTCATATCAGTCAGATATAATTGGGTCATGTCGCCTTCATAACGAATAGAAAGCAGATAATTTTCATTATAAGCCTCCGGATAAAAATCTTTTTTCAGCACCACGGTTTTCTCTCCCGTTTCCGCATCCACTTTAACCAGACTATTTTCATCATCTCTGACCAGTAAAAAACCAAAAATATCCAGGCTTTCGGGCAGGCTGAAATACTCGCCATCCCATGGATACTGCATCTTTTTATACTGCTCCATCCTGCTATCCAGCGCAATTTCCTCAACATTGCCGTTATCGGTTATTTTATAAGCTCTTAAATTATCAAAATAATAAACATATAAAACCTGATCTTTCCAATAAAGTCTTACTACCGTGGTCTCTATTTCTGTCAATTGTTTATGACCTGTCCCATCTATGTTAATTACGGAAAGTGCACTTTTTGGTTCTTCATAATCTTCTTCATGAAGTCTTTCGATAAAATATATTTTATCCTGCAAAAGCAGACCGCTGCCCATGGAGTACAGCGAAGCATTATCCGTAGCTTCCCCGCTTCTCCAGAGAATTTGAGAGGTATTATCTTCCTTATTTACTTTGCTGATGCAATCCTCACCGCACAGGTATATAAATTTTTCATCTTCCAGAATGGTACTGCTTTTTTTTGATTCATTCTCTGGTATGTCCTCTGTCAGGACTTCTTCTGAAGGTGCTTCAACGGACGCGTCCTCTGCTGCTTCCTCTTGTGATCCGATGATCTCTTCTTTGTCCGACAGGGTAATCTCCTGCTCCTTCCTGCACCCGGCAAGCAACACCGTTACAATTATGAGTACTGTCAATACTTTCATTTTTCTCATGTATAAAATCCCTTCCCATTTTTATTTTTAGCATATCATTTTTTTGCATCAAAATTGCATCAAAAGGATATAATATTGTAAATTAATAATAATTTATCGAATTGCGATAAATAGTTATTGACAATCGATTTTATTAGTGCTATATTGATTCTAAAATAAGATGATTGATAATTCTCAGGAGGATTTATGAAAAACACGATTACTGTCTTCACCAAAGGGCTGCTGGATTTTCTTTTTTATGCCGGGATTTTAGTTACCTTAACCATTCCTTATACCCTTCGGATTTACAGCCGGTACAATCCTTTTTTTGCCCAGTACTATATTTTTCTGTGTATTATTTTTATTTTATCCGGTATCTTTGCCATCTTAATCATCAAAGAACTGCGCCGCCTCTTTCGCAGCGTTCTCAATGATGATTGCTTTATCCGGGAAAATGTAGACAGTCTGCGGCGAATGGGCACTTACAGCTTTTTTATTGCGGCTATTACCGCCGGCCGCTGCTACGCTTACCTTTCACCGGCAGTCCTTATTACCATTCTGGTCTTTATCATTGCCGGATTGTTCAGCAAGGTCCTTTCACAGGTTTTCGACAAAGCCATTACTTATAAACTGGAAAACGATTTGACTATTTAGGAGGTGCCCAATGTCAATCATTATTAATCTTGACGTTGTCATGGCACAACGCAAAATAGGTCTCACGGAACTGGCGGGAAACGTTGATATAACATTAGCCAACCTGTCCATCCTGAAAAACAATAAAGCAAAAGCCGTCCGGTTGTCGACACTGGATGCCATCTGCAAATCATTAAATTGTCAACCGGGAGACATTCTGGAATACGTTGAAGACGATTCCGATTCCCCACAACAAGAAAAGGAGTAAATCATATGAATCAAGAATATCAAACCCCCGTAAATCCGGAAAATAACCGGGTCTTAGAAAGTGTACCCCAAAATTCCCAAACAGAGTCTTCTGTTTCGCCAGCTGATTTGGAAAAAAATGTTTCTCACTTCCGCCATTTTTATTTTGGCAGCCTGCTCTATGGATTATTTTTTGCCTTTTGCCTTTACCGAAATGCCAATGGAATTACCTACCCTTTTTTCGTCGGCGGAACCCTCTTCTTTTTCTGCTCCTGTATCAAAAAGTTAGGGCTTACCGCCAAAAGAGATTCTCTTTATTACGTAATTAGCTTGCTGCTGTTGGGTACTTCTTCCTTCCTGACAAACAGTGAACCGCTTATTTTTATGAATACTATCGGCATTTTTCTGCTTGGCTTCAGCTTCGCCATACACTGTTTTTATGAGGATCGGGACTGGTCCTTCAGCAAGCATTTTTCGGCTATCTTTTTTATTGCGTTTGGCAGCATAAGTTGTTTATTCAGGCCTTTTCAGGATATGAACTGGTATCTTAAGGCCAAGAATATGAGTACCAAAAATAAACGAACCCTGGCTGTTCTCTCTGGAATATTAATCTCCATTCCATTGGTCATCGTGGTTACCCTGCTGCTTTATTCCGCAGATGTTATTTTTGCAGATTTTTTTGACCGGTTTTTTTATAAATTAAAATATTTCCCGGAAAATATTATTGGAATTATTTTTCATTTCCTCTTTGCTTTTTTTGCCTTTTACTGTATCTGGGTTTTTCTCTGCCAGAAAAAAATCAAAGCGGAAGATCCCGATAAGCGCACAGGAGATCCGGTTATAGCCATTACTTTTACCGGAATCATTTCCTTCGTATATTTGCTTTTTTGCTTTATTCAGGTTCGCTATCTTTTTCTGGGAAATATTCCTTTATCCAAAGGTTTTAATTATTCGGACTATGCCAGACAGGGTTTTTTTCAACTGCTGTTTGTCTGTCTGATCAATCTGGTAATGGTGCTGATTTGCCTGGGCCGGTTCCGTGACCACAAAATACTGAAAGGTATCCTGACCGTTATTACTGTTTGTACGTATATTATGATTGCATCCAGTGCTATGCGGATGCTGCTGTATATTATTTATTATAACTTAACTTTCCTAAGAGTTATGGTGCTTTGGGCTTTATTGATCATTTTCGTTCTGATCACGGGTGTTGTAATTACGATTTATAAGCCTGCTTTTCCGCTCTTTCGGTTCAGTGTAGGTACGGTTACGGTATTGTATCTGATTTTTTCCTTCGGTCATCCCGACTATTGGATTGCCAAATATAATCTGGAGCCCCATACTCATACTATAAAAAGCCAGAATCTGGTGGTTGAATCGGTCTCTGATTATGATTATCTGCGGCAATTATCAACCGATGCGGCGCCGGTACTCTTATCAGAAAACAGTGCCTTTAAAGACTCGGAAAATATTGTATATTATGAGCGCTATATCCGAAATATCGAAAGAGCGATATCAGGCAAAGATAACCTGCGCAGCTTTAATGTTTCCCGCTTTATTGCCTCAAGGCTTCTGCCGGCAGAAGGAGATTCTTCCTCAACTCTTTCAGAACACTGACTGTCAGGGGAACGGAAATAACAAACGTTAAAATATCCGATACCATCTGGGTGATCTGTACTCCGGCAAGACCAAATATTCGTGGCAGAATCAAAATCAGCGGCAGAAAGAACAGCCCTTGTCTGGCTGCCGCAATAATCGAGGCCTTGGTTGCCTTTCCCATGGACTGCAGCATCA
This sequence comes from Lachnospiraceae bacterium, assembly GCA_031555615.1. Taxonomy (GTDB): domain Bacteria; phylum Bacillota; class Clostridia; order Lachnospirales; family Lachnospiraceae; genus UBA935. The sequence goes on from JAVBUF010000070.1 coordinate 42,436, forward strand.
TATTGCTCATGGTAATCCAGGCACTTAAGGGAAAAACAACTGATTGCAGTCGGAGTGTTTTCGCTCCGATTGCAATAACCTCTAAATCATCCTTTCGGAAAAATCCGATTACCTGCGGGGCAAAGACAGCAAGTACAACCCCAACCAAGCACAAAAAGCCAAAAGAAAGCTTTATACAGAAATAAAAACCCTCTCTTACCCTTCCATAAAGCTGCGCTCCGTAATTGAAACCGCAAACCGGCTGGAATCCCTGACCGAAACCAATCAGTATGGAACTGGCAAACATAATTACCCTATTGACAATGGACATGGCCGCGATAGCCACATCTCCATATACCCCTGCTGCCTGATTTAAGAAAATAACCGCAATACTGGCAAGACCCTGACGCAACAGGGAAGGTATGCCGCCTCTGACAATTTCTTTTAAAAAATAAATATTAGGCTGAAAATACCGGAACCGGATTCGCATACCGCCACTTTTGACATTCATCACCAAAAGCAATATAAAACTGCAAAATTGACTGATTATTGTTGCCAAAGCCGCTCCCGCAACCCCCATTTCAAATACAAAAATAAACAAAGGATCCAGAGCAATGTTCACCACCGCACCGGTTACCATTCCAACCATTCCGTAAGCGGCATTTCCCTGATAACGCAATTGATTATTCAAAACAAGAGAAGAGGTCATGAAAGGAGCGCCCATTAATATAATTTTTAAGTAAGCCTTGGTATAAGGTAAAATAGTGGGAGTAGAACCTAAAGCCACTGCCAGAGGATTCAAAAACAAGATCCCGGCAGCCGTAATGATGATTCCACCCAGCAATGCAAGGGTAAATCCGGTGGTTGCCATTTTATTAGCATCCTCTATCTGCTGGCTTCCCAGTTTTCTGGAAATATAGTTTCCCGAACCATGGCCAAAGAAAAACCCAAAAGCCTGTATAATGGCCATTACCGAAAACACGATTCCTACTGCTGCTGTGGACTGGGTATTCAGTTTGCCCACAAAAAAGGTGTCGGCCATATTGTAAAATGAAGATATCAGCATGCTGATAATGGTCGGTACCGCCAAGGTGCAAACCAAGCGCGGTACCGGAGTTGTTGTCATGGTTATAAATTTTTCTTCCTGTTTCGATAATCTTTTTTCCTGAACCTGTTCCAAAAAATCACACTTTCTAATTTATTTTTTATATATGAACTATTTTAGTGGCCACTTTATCTACAAAAGCTTTATCATGCTCTACCATAAGTATAGTGGGCTTAAATTTCAAAATCAAGTCCTCTATTTGCATCCGGGAAAAAACATCAATGAAATTCAGCGGCTCATCCCATATATATAGATGCGCTTTGGTGCATAAACTGCCGGCAAGCAAGACCTTTTTTTTCTGACCGCCGCTGTATTCCTCCATATTTTTTTCAAACTGAACCCGGGAAAAATCCAATTTTCTCAGCAATGTTTTAAAAAGCGTCTCATCAATATCTTTTTCTTTTGCATAATCCGAAAGGTTTCCCTTCAAAAAAGAGGCATCCTGGGGTACATAGGAAAAGATCAGTCCGGCGGCACCATATTGATTATTTTTTAGAATTTCTCTGATAATGCTGGTTTTACCGCTGCCATTTTTGCCCTGCAGCAACACCCGGTCACCATTTTCAATTTTCATATTGAAATTTTCCAATACTATTTTTTCATCATAGGATATGGTTACATCCTGCATTTCCAGAAGAAGGTTTTTATGGTGTGACAGAGGAAAAATTTTTAAGTCTTCGGCGGTTTCCCTATTTTTCAGCAGCCCCGATTTTTCTTCTATCTCTTTCTCCTGCCGGCTTTCCAGGTTTTTGCGCCGCTGCTGCATGCGGCGGGATTTTTCACCGATATAGGCACGAGAATCAATATTTTTTTCGTGATCCATAGATTTTTTGCCAATCTTGGTGGATTCTACTTTATCTGCCCATTCGGATGTTTTTTTAGCAGCAACCTTCAGGCGGTTAATATCCTTTTTTAACCGGTTATTTTCATCCATTTCAAAATCATCCTGGCGCTTCTTATTTTCCCACCAGGAACTGAAATTTCCTTTTTGAACCTCTATGTTTGTTTTATTAATAACCAATACGTGATCTACACAGCCATCCATAAATGTCCTGTCATGAGACACCAGTATAAACCCTTTTTTCTTATTAAGATATTCCTTCACGATATTACGTGACTCCATATCCAGATGATTGGTTGGTTCATCAATCAGCAGAAAATTATTTTCCTTGGAAAAAAGAATGGCCAGCATCACTTTTGTCTGTTCGCCATTGCTTAATGTCTGAAAAGGACGGTAAAAAACATCGGTATCCACATTCAAAAAGGTTAATTCCCTGCATACCTTCCAAAACTCATATTCCGGATCGATCTCTTCCACGATATCCAGAGTATCCCTTTGTTTATCTTCCACAATATAAGGAAAATAATCAAACTCTACCGGCGACGAAATGGTTCCTTTATATTCAAATTTCTTTTGCAGCAAGTTCAGAAAGGTCGTCTTTCCCCGGCCGTTTCTGGCAATAAAACCTAATTTCCAATCAGTGTCAATCTGAAAGGATACATCTTCAAATATATTATCGTAACTGCCATCATAATAAAAAGTTAAATCAACTACATTTATCTGTGCCATTCATTTTCTTCCTCCAATCATAACTCTTCACCCAGTGGTGAAAACCTTCAATACCCGGCTGGCATAATTTCATAAAAAAAACAGGTGCAGAAATAATTTCTGCACCTAAAAATACGCTTAATAAATGTATTTTTAAATAAAAGTTCCCAGATATTATCCCTGCCTGCACGACAAACGAAGTCTCTTTCCAGACTTATGTTATCTGTGCAATTATACATTTACGTATTAGCAAGAAATAATAATCATTGGTTCCCTCCATTTAAGTTATATTTACTATTTTGTTCAATTCCAATATTTATATTACATCAAATGTTAAATATCTTCAACCATTTCTTTTGCAAGAGCAGAAGAAATTGCAGCTACTGCTTCATTGTTATCACCTAGTCCGGTAATATTAATGTTTTTGTTTACTTTTGCATCATATGTACCGGCTTTCACGATCTCCGCCAGATCAATACCCACTGTTTCCTTCATGGTTTCAAATAATTTGGTCATAACTCCGGGTACATTATCCGCTACTGCACTGACACCGTTTGTATCACCTCCGCCGATAATGGTGATCTTGTCGATCTGTTTAAGGGGTTCGGCAATCTTACCGGCGATTTCCGGTAATACCTGAATAAGCATTTCGGCCATTGCTGCATTGTTATATTTCTGATAAGCAATAGCTTTCTTTTCCATGGCTTCGGCTTCGGCCAAACCTTTGGCCCTGATAGCTTCCGCTTCTGCTTCACCCACCATCCGGATACCGGCAGCTTCCTGTTCCTTGGAAAATCTCTGGGCTTCGGCAGTTGCTTTCATGGCATCCGCTTCTCTTTCTTTTTCAAACTTCTCCGCTTCCGCTTTCTTTTGTCTTTCATAAAGCTCCGCTTCGGAGTTTTGCTGACGGGCGAATTTGTCAGCTTCGGCTTTTTTCTTGATTTCCGCATCCAAAGCTTTCTCTTTTACTTCAGCTTCCCGCTGCTTTAAAATAATTTCTTTTTCCTGCTTGGCAATGCTTGCTTCCTGGGTAGCGATTTCGATGGTTTTTCTTTGTTCCTGCTGTTGAATACTATAGGCAGCATCGGCTTCGGCGCTTTTGGTATCTTCCATCTTCTTTAATTCTGCTTTTTGGAGCGCCAGTTCGTTATTCTTCTTGGCTATTTCCCGTTCGGCATTGATTCGGGCATCATTAGCCTGGCGATCCGCTTCGGCTTTGGCCACAGCAATTTCTTTTTCTGCTTCAGCCTTGGCAATTGCAGCTTTTTTCTTAATCTGGGAAATATTATCAATACCCAAATCATCGATCACCCCATTACCATCGGCAAAATTCTGGACATTAAAACTGACAATATCCAGACCCATGGCCGCCAGATCCGGTTCGGCATTTTCTTTAACCAGATTGGCAAACTTCTGACGGTCACTGACCATCTCTTCCAAACGCATCCGGCCGACGATTTCTCTCATATTGCCTTCCAGTACTTCCCTGGCTATTGCTGCCACATACTGGGTATTTTGATTCAAAAAGTTTTCTGCTGCCAATCCTAACTTTTCTTTTTCACTGCTTATCTTAATATTAACAGCAGCATCTACCTGAATATTAATATAATCGGCGGTAGGAACGGAATTAGATGTTTTTACATCAATGGCAATCAGCTTCAAACTCAGCTTATCCATTCGTTCAAAGAAAGGGATCTTTACACTGGCCTTACCGATAATAATCTTTTTCCTCAGACCGGAAATAATATAGGCTGTATCCGGGGGCGCTTTTTTATAACCGGTAATCATAATAATAATCAGTAAAACAATAACAATACCTGTAATAATAATTGGTGCCATATAACTCCTCCTTTTTCTTAAAAACTAATTTTTATTCCATAATCCCTTCTTCTTCAGCTCTTACTTTACATCCGTTCTTATAAGAACCTATTTCGCAAACCTCTGCTTTATTCTGCTTAATACAAAAGCTGCATGAAGGGCACGGTTTCTTTTCTCCCGCAAAATCTCTTTCTACTGCCTCATTGTTTTCATTATGTTTGCAGTCATAACACCAGCAGTTATCACATTCTTTAAACTGTGGATATTCTTTAATAAAACTGCTTTCTTCCAGTAGATCCAAAAAGTTCAGCTGACCTTCCACCTGTTTCTTCATAAGTATTTTATTCCTCTTTTGCCACTAAAATCCCCATCAGACAAGCCAATGGGGATTTGATAAAGTAAAATTATTCTTCTTCCTCTACCGGCAGCGTAATTTTTTCATCCGGTATATCAATTACCCTATTTCTTTCTTCTTCCGGTATATCTTCCATGGCATCATCCAGATTCTCGAATTCCTGATCACCATTGGATACTTTTTCACGTACTTTAGCGAGTTTAGCTACTTTAACATCTTCACCCAGATTGATCATCTTCACACCGGAAGTAATTCTTCCCAAAGTTGAAATATCTTCCATACGTAACTGGATCATAATACCGCCGGTAGTGATCATTAATATTTCATGGTCATCATTTACTGCTTTAACACCCAGGACATATCCGGTTTTTTCGGTAATTTTATAGCATTTCACACCCTTGCCGCCACGCTTCTGAACCGTAAATTCTTCCAGATAAGTACGTTTACCCATACCGTTTTCCGAAACGATCAATAAGGAATCGCCCTGATGGTCTAACTGCATACCAACAATTTCATCGTCCTCTGACAGGTTCATGCCGATTACACCCATAGAGGATCTTCCGGTTGCCCGGACATCGGTTTCTCTAAAACGAATACACATACCATTTTTGGTAACCAGAAAAATATCTGTATCAGCATCCGTGGTCTTTACTTCGATCAGTTCATCATCTTCCCGCAGATTGATGGCATTTAAACCATTTTTACGGACATTGCTGTATTCCATGATATGGGTTTTTTTGGCAATACCTTTTTTAGTAATCATAAAGAGGTTTTTGCTTTCTTCATAATCTTTAATGGGTATAATTGCGGAAATATTTTCTCCGGGATTCAACTGCAGCAGATTAATAATCGCTGTTCCCCTGGCTGTCCGCCCGGCTTCCGGGATTTCATAAGCTTTTAACCGATAAACCCGGCCGAAATTTGTAAAGAACATAATATAGTGGTGGGTAGTGGTCATCAGAAGGTCTTCAATAAAATCCTCTTCGATGGTCTGCATTCCCTTGATTCCTTTACCGCCGCGATTTTGTGATTTAAAATTATCAATAGTCATCCGCTTGATATAACCAAGGCTGGTCATGGCAATAATAGTATTATCCTTGGGAATCATATCCTCCATGGAAATATCAAATTCATCAAAACCGATCTGGCTTCTTCTTTCATCACCGTATTTTTCGGAAATAATCATGATTTCTTCTCTGATTACCCGAAGCAATATCTTATTATCAGCTAAAATTGCTTCTAATTCCGCAATCTTTAACAACAATTCTTTATGTTCATTTTCCAGCTTTTCCCGTTCCAAACCGGTTAAAGCCCTAAGACGCATATCAACGATGGCTTGAGATTGTACTTCAGTCAAACCGAAACGTTCCATCAATCTTTCTTTGGCAATCTGAGCATTTTGACTGCCTCTGATGATTTTGATCA
>JAVBUF010000065.1:0-25954 GCA_031555615.1 Lachnospiraceae bacterium
CGATTGTCCATCTCTGATTTTCCTCATTCCTTACTTGCTGGCGCTTCAAGTGCAACGACGTTCCAGTTCACACCAAATTTATCTGTCACAGCTGCATGAAATACGCTGTAAAAAGTTTCTGTTGGTGGAAGCGTTACCGTACCACCTGCACAAAGCGCATCAAAGATGGCCGTCGCTTCTATCCCTGTGGGAACAGACGCAGATAGCTTAATGCTTTCACCCCTGGCAAATGGCGTAGCTTCATCGGCGAACCAGATATTTGTACCACAAATCTCCATTTCACCGTGCATTACCCATGTCCGCAGCAACTCGGGCGGAGTCTGTGACCCCTCTGGCATATAGTCTCCATAATTCATAACTTTTGGTTCGCCGCAAGGGAAAACCGAGCGGTAAAAATCTAACGCCTCCTGGCAGTCACCGTTAAATACAAGATAAGGTGTAATCATAGAGAAATCCTCCTGTTCAAAATAAAATAATCTTCAGTTACAACATCCGTTGGCAAAATTTTATTTGCCCGTAAATTTTCAATTTGTAAGTCAAAAATATAATTGCTCAATAAAATGATTGTCTGACTCATTCCAATATTTTTTATAAATAAAATTATTATTACCATCAAAGTTTAGTTGATACATTCTAAATATGACAGAAAAATTTTTCGGTTTCCACTGTTCTTCATATGAATAACAGTATTTCATACCTACCTTTTGCATAACATTACCACTTCTCAAATTATTTTTATCATGTGTTGCTGTAATATATGGTAATCCGTCTTTTTTTACTTGTTCCACAACTGATCTTCCTGCTTCGGTGACAATCCCCTTATGCCAAAACCCCTTACGAAGTCCGTAACCAAAGTCATGGTGTTCTTCCATATCAACCTTAATATAACCTATGGGAAAATTATCTTCTTTAAGACAGATAGCATACGCATATCCTTGTGGCTGTTCATATTTTGAAGCATATCTTTCTTCATAAAATTTCTTTGTTTCTTTTATATTTTTCATAGGATACCATGGTAAAAATTTATTAACTTCTTCATCATTAAGAATAAGAAAAAGCGCTTCTATATCTCTTTCTGTAAATTTTCTTAAAATCAAGCGTTCTGTTTCCAATGTAGGTGAATTCATTTTATCTTTCCTCATCAAATGATTCATCAATGTATGTGCATAGTTCCCATGTTGTGAATGTTCCCTCATCAATCATACGATTAATTTCATCACGGCTTGCCCACTTTGCATTGCAGGTTTCATCAGGAGCAAGAGTTACAGTTTCTATGTCTATATTTTGCCGAAACAACCAGACATCGACCAAACCGTGACAATCCTTGTTGCAACACCGTAAGTGATGTTGAATCATTCGTCCGTTCTGCGGCTCGAGAATTATGCCTAATTCTTCTTTTGCTTCTTTCAAAGCCGTAGTCAAGCTATCATCTCCAGCAATCACATTTCCGCCCGTGCATTCCCACATATTGGGAAACGCCTTGTTCGGCGATCTTTGCGATATAAGATATTCACCTTTGTTCATGGGTTTGCCACGCTCGTGAACACGTCCTGTAATATTACCGTTTTTATCTAATATATCCCAAAGTTCAAACACGTTTACTTCTCCATTTATGCGTACTATATTTACAAAAAAATTACTCTTCAGTTGCCATCCTTACAACTTCTATCGTTTAACTCCGTTCTTCAACTCTACGATATCTGCGGTTTCGGTTTCCGCCAACAGCTTCGAGATCACCTCTTTCAACCAGTTGCTTCAGTAATTCTCTCACTCTGGATGATTTTAATCCAAGTATTTCTCCTATCTCATCACCCTTGTATTCTTTTCCCAATTCCATACACATGATAATTTTTTCATATCGTACTAATGTTTTTTCCGATACTTTTATTGCCGTTTTTTTATCGCCGTTTTTTATCGCCGTTTTTTTATCGCCGTTTTTTATCGCCGACTTTTTCTTTTCAAATGATAGTGTTAGAATCGTTCTATCTGGATTATATTTTTCTTCAATAATTGGCACTTCCCATCCTTCATTTTCCCAAACTGCATATATGTCCGGAACTCCGCTGCCCGCACGTTCACCCACATTGATCATATTAAACATTTTCATAAGTGCCTTGTTACGCGGGTCAGAAACTCCTCCACGCAGCATCTGTTCTTTGCCTGTACGAACATCACCTGGGTTCTCTAAAATCAAGCAATTCGGCTCCTTCTTTATTACAATCCCACACCTGCCATAATAATCTGTATTAATTAAACAGTTTGCAAGTGCTTCTCGAATTGCCTTATGCACCGGTGTATCATCTATTCGATTTCCCGACTCCATTCTAAAAGGAACCTTCAAGTCTTTTGCAATTTTGTTATAGACTCTAAAATAAAATTCAAATAAATTTCCTGTCCATTCTCCCGAACTTGATTGAAATCGATCCGTCCAGCGAATTAGCGGATCTAGCATCTCGCGGTAGTCTAAAAAATATTCTGGAAACTCTCGTACAATCTTATACTCTTCTCCAAACATCAGTAAGCCCGCCACGGTTGGATGCAATTGGCCATCCAAATCTGATTCAGCAATCGCCCCTATCTTTTCCATATACTTTGAATCATCGTATTTTTCCCAAATATGACCTGGCTTAAATGCCATATGCCGGTTTCTATATCCATGCAATGTTTCAATGTCCAAAATATTAACCGGTAAATTAGACAATACCTTCATATCCGAAGTCTCTTCTGGCTGGTCACGGAGCATTGCTAAAATTTCATTCCTCCCACAATGATAATCACCTTCCCAGTTTCTCCGAAATGTTCCATTAAAAATATCGTTATTAATATAAATGGGTTTCATTTGACGACTGGCCTTGGGAACATGAATGACCATTATTACACTATTTTCCTCTGTATAGATTTCAACATCCTTATCCATAAGCAGGTTTATATTAACTTTGTTCTTATTATTTATAATATCCCAAAACTCTTTTCGTAACTTTGCCTCATTTTGTAAGCCCGTCGCTCTCCAACTGCCATCTTTATTCTCAGCTATACCAAGAATAATTACTCCTCCATAACAATTAGCAAACGAAGAATAGGTTTCCCATAAGCTTACTGGCAGACCACCTTTTGCCTTTTTTATCTCGATTCGATTGCCTTCTCTATATTGAGCCAGTTTTTCTATTTCAAATATTTTATCTCCCACTCTTCGCTTCACCCTTCCATACATTACGTCAACCTTAAAATTATTCATTTTAAAAATTGGCACTTGTATTTAATTTACACTACGCACATATTCTATCACATAGTCGTAAAAAACAAAAGAACACACGCATAGAATTAATTGACACCAAAGATCAAACGCATTAGACTTATTACATAGAGGGCTAATCCATTTGACAGATGCATGATTCATATAGGAGGCAAATATAAACATGAAAAATCCACTTCTTCAAATTTCAAATTACCGAAAACCAACTTTTTGGATTATACTCCTTGCCATCATTTCCTGCATCGTGGCAGGTGTATGCTTTTTGACCAATCCGAACGAAACAGCCACACCGGAAGATAATTACGTAGATGTAAATTTAAGGGATACCACACAGTTCGTTGAAGAATGGGTAAAAGCATTTTGTGACCGGAACGGCGAATATATTGTCCGCCATACATCAGATTATGTACAGACCAAGTTGGTAAATCAGGGATTAATGGCATTGGAAGATGGCTACTATGTATTTGGTTGGTCAAGTCCCTGGCCTATGATGGCGAACCAGAATTACCGTATTGAATCTCTGGATGCGGATAAAGCGGAAATCTTATACTATGCATGGTCTTCCGATCCCCATGTGACCGTTTGGCGAGAAACCATCGAATACACCAGAGAAAATGGTGCTTTTATCGTTACCAATGAGGAAATTTTATTTTTGGATAATATATCCCTAGTGAGAGATTTTAGCTTGGCATACCCCGATGGTGTTATCAGCAATGGGGTAGATTATCAAGCCAATGGATTTGGAGAAAGCTTGAATCAGCATGCGCTGTCTTCGGAGTCAGAAATATATACCGATCTGTTTGAACCGGATCGGGCTGCTGTTATTCTGCTGAACCTTTTGCCTGATACCAATAAGGTGAAGGTAACTGCCGCTACCAATGAGGCGAATTCCGTATCCCAAGTTGTGATCTTCTTTGAAGATAGCTCTGTAGGTGTGGAAATCACAATGATCAAGCCCTTTGGAGAAAACGGAATATGGATTCCAAAGACCAGATCGAATAATGATGATGCAGAGGAATATTTTTCTTAATATGGATTTTTTCTATACTCCCCGGGTGTCATATGCATATTCCTGCGAAACGTCCTGTTATAATAACTAATATTGTTAAAACCTGTTTGCACAGCTACTGCGCTAATCTCTAAATCTGTATCCCGCAGCAGCTGTGCACTTTTATTTATTTTGTAATAATTCAGGTAATTTATAGGAGAGGTATTTGTCATTTCTTTAAAGAAACGGCATAAATGTCCCTTACTGATATGAAAGTATTCCGCCATTTCGGAAAGCGATATCGATTCTGTATATTGCTCTTGCAAATAAAGCATCATTTCTTTAATCAGAGAGGTACGATAGTCATTAGACTCCTGTCTTTCTAATTGATAGCCTTCAGCGTATTGATATAATAAATGGCAAAGCTCCAGCAGATGAATTTTGATGTAAAGTTCATATCCCTTCTCTTTTTCACAGTATTGTGCCGCAATATTTAATACCAGAGCCTGATATATTGGATTGTTTTTTATCATATATGGACAGTCAAACTGCCATTCATACAAAGGTGTGAGATATTTTTCCTGAATAGAATCATTTCCGAAACTTCGAATGAAGTTAGGATGAAATACAATTGCAATAAAATGAAATGGTACGTCTGTTTCTCCCAGTACCATATGTACTGTATTGGAAGGAATAAATGCAAAATCTCCTGCCGAAACAGAGTAAGCATATTGCCCGATATGGAGCGTTGCGCTACCATTTAAAACAAATAATATTTCCAGTTCCTTATGCCAATGACAGTAAATTTTTTCTCTGTTGTTTGTGTCAGTTTGGACTTGATAGATGGCACACGGAAAGACCGAGAGACCATGCATCGTTTGTTCTTCCCATAAAATCGGATAGCGTTCCATTGCCAATCTCCTTTTACAAATGTGAATATTGTGTTAGTATCTGTGAAAAATGTTAAAGTATCTAACCTTACAATGGTATTATAATACAATCACAAGGACAAAACAAGAAACCATATAAGGAGGAAACAAAATGCAGTTCAAACAATTGGGGAATAGCTTATTAATGAACCATCAAGGTGAAAAAATATTAATAGAGCCTTGGGGGAAAAATGCACTACGTGTTCGTGCTACCAGATATCAGAACTTCACCGGAAATGATTGGGCATTGGAAGAATCTTTATCTGAATCCGGCAAGCAAGCCACGATTGCGATTTGTGAAGCAGAAAATACTGCTCAGATTACAAACGGTCAATTAAAAATCACTGCTAATCACAATGGTGTATTAAGATTTTTTAAAAATGATATACAATTTCTGCAAGAATACCACCGCAATTATGACAGCACTGTTTCGAAGGAAAGCATTTGTTTGAAATCCGTTGGCCGACACTATCAGCCCATTGTCGGTGGACATTATGGACTTACTGTTAGATTTGAAAGTAATGATGGTGAGCAGTTTTTTGGCATGGGACAATATCAGCATCCATATCTGGACCTGAAGGGATGTACCCTTGAGCTTGCCCAAAGGAATTCTCAAACTTCTATTCCTTTTGCCATATCCAGCTTAGGCTATGGTTTCCTCTGGAATCATCCGGGTGTAGGTACTGCCACTTTTGGCAAAAATTATACCGAGTGGAAAGCCGATACCACCCAGGAAATGGATTATTGGATTACTGTGGATCATCATCCGGCTGATATTGTAAAGAATTATACCGAAGTCGTTGGACGGGCGCCCATGTTACCCGACGGTTTACTTGGATTATGGCAATGTAAACTGAGATACCGCACACAGGACGAAGTTTTAAGTGTTGCCCGAGAATATAAAAAGCTGGGAATTAAGCTTGATGTCATTATTATTGATTTCTTCCATTGGACCAGACAGGGCGACTGGCATTTTGATCCGGTCTATTGGCCTGATCCTAAGGCAATGTGCGATGAGCTTCATGCTATGGGTACTAAAGTAGTGGTTTCTGTATGGCCTAATGTAGACCGGAAAAGCGAAAATTTTCAGGAACTGTTTGACCGCGGCTTGTTGATCAGAACCGAGCAAGGCAGTATGCAAACCTATGATTTCCAGGGAGACTGCATTTCGATCGATGTCACTAATCCCGAAGCTCAGGAATTTTTATGGGAAACATGTAAGAAGAATTATGCTGATCTTGGTATCGATATGTTCTGGCTTGACAACTGTGAACCGGACTTTGGCGTATATGACTATCGCAATTACCGTTACAGCATCGGAACGGGGTTGGAAGTAAGCAGCATTTATCCTAAATTAATGACCAAAACCTTTTATGAAGGGCAAAAATCCTCCGGAAAAGAAAAAGATATTTGTAATCTTGTACGCTGTGGCTGGGCAGGCAGCCAAAAATATGGTGCATTGCTTTGGTCCGGCGATATTAACAGCACTTTCGAATCCTTGCGCGATCAGGTGGCTGCCGGTCTTAATATGGGATTAGCCGGTATCCCCTGGTGGAACACCGATATCGGCGGTTTTATGACAGAAGACGTTGATGATCCACAATTTCATGAATTGTTAGTTCGCTGGTTTGAGTACGCTGTATACACGCCCATATTAAGGCTGCATGGCGATCGTGGGCCGCATAACATTGACCCCCTTTCTGATTTGGAATGGGGCGGCGGATATCTTTTTACCGGTCAGCCTAATGAGTTATGGAGTTATGGCGAAGAAGTATTTACCATTTTAAAGAAACATTTAGAAAGACGCTGGAGTATGAAGCCTTATTTAGAAACTTTAATGAAAGAAGCTTCCGAAACCGGTGCCCCTCTTTTAAGAACCATGTTTTATGAGTTTCCGAATGATCCCATTTGCTGGAGTTTGGAAGATCAATATATGTTTGGTGATAAGTATTTGGTTGCACCTGTTACGGTGGCCAGCATGCGAGAACGCAAAGTATATTTCCCAACCGGTAAATGGACTGATGTAAACGATACATCTAATGTGGTTCAAGGCGGTCAGTGGGTTACCGTAAAGGCCCCCCTTGAATATATTCCCGTCTTTGAACGGTGTTAAAATACCTCTCTAAAGGGGCGATTATTTCCTCGCCCCTTTCAAAATAATAAAGTTTAATATCCCAACGACCTGTCTATAATAGTTCCATCCATGGCATTTATGGTAAGCAAGCTTTCATAAGGGCCACCTGTGGTAGTGCTTTCTGCCTCATTGATAGTCTGTGCTCCAAAGAAATCCCAAACCGGAATCAAGGTTCCTTCTGTCGGATTGCCCTTTTCCATAATTCTCATATAGCCAAGGCGGATTTCATTAACCTGATAGGAAACTGTTGCATCTAGATTCTCCCAATGTGTTTCATACTTCTCTATCATCATCTTACCAAATATATTTTGAATCTCTGAAAATGGCATTAAAAATAGATATTCATCAGATACCTTCTCAATGTTGTATGGATTGGTCCATTCAAAGGTACAAAGCCCTTCTTCGTCAAAAACAAAGTTAATGCTTTCATAGGGCCATGATGGCCATTCACCTTCTACACCAGTACCTTCTTCATGAGTGTATGTCACCGGGATTCCGTCCACGCTCCTCGTATAATGTATGCCAAATCCATCCTTCACAATGATTTCATCACTAACATTCTCATCAATTGACTGACTGATATAATATTCCTCACCACTTTGCACATACTCATCAAGGCCCATTTGCTCCATAAAACTTGCCGCTAGCTGCCTGGTGTCTTCTATAACAAATCCAGCTTTCTCAGGTGCCTTATCAACATTTGCCGGCCAATATCCTCCCCCAATCTTAAAGACAAGCCAACGCCAACTGTCTGATAAATTATTATCTACCACAACAAAGTAGGTCCTGCCGTTACTATCCGCACTTCCCATAACCTGATTGTCTTCAGGATTCTGCGTATTTTCCTTATAACTAATCACTGCCGGTACATCTACATACACAGCCTCTTCTGGTGCATTTACATACTTGTATTCCCAGTCACGAAGTTCTTCCTCATAAGAAATGCCCTCAGCTTCATACGCTGTCTTGTTAGCAAACTTTCCTCTTCCTGTTTCTGCCCTTTTTTTCCTCTCCTTTTCTAAAGATGCAATTCGTTCTTTCACCTCAGTCTTAGTAAATCCATTGGACTCAGCCATGAGTTCCATATCCCTTTCATAAAGGGAAGCTCCGTTCAGGATAACCTTATTTACTACGTCATAATCCTCCTGGGTAAACACCCTGCTAGTCACCTTATAAGTTCTAAAACCTTCCGCATCCGGAATCACGACAGGGGCATCTACCACCACGCTAATCTTATTTCCTTCATGAGAATCTACCCAATACACCCCATCCTCTCCAGCACCACCGGAATTATAAACATCGTTACTTCCAAACGCTGTCTGATATCTTTCAGGAGCTTGGACCAATTCGCTAATTGATTCTTTCGCTCCATCATCTCCTTGTTCTGGAAACGGTGCATTTACTTCTTTCATTTCTTCCTTAGGAGTTACAAGCTGTTCGCTGGTTTGCATATCATCTGCGCATCCTGTCATAGCTCCCATCAACAAGCTTATCGAAATTCCCAAAGCTGCTATCTGTGTAATTTTCCTGGTTTTCATTTTCCCTCATTTCTGCGCCATCGTAATTTTCCTCGCGCCATTTATCTTGTAAGGAAATACTACTTTATTCTTCTGTAAAAGGTATTCAGCAAAATGTAAATGTTTTGCAAACAATGATGATTATCCTTCAAATACAATGGATACCTTTGTACCTTTTCCAGGCTGACTCTCAATAATAAGCTTGGCTCCATGCATTTCTGCTATCTGACTGCAAAGCGCCAGTCCTAATCCGCTGCCTCCCGCTTTCCGGCTTCTGGCTTTATCCACCATATAAAAGGCTTCTGTAACTCTTGCGATCTCTTCTTGCGGAATGCCGCATCCAAAGTCCTGCACCGAAATCACATTCCCCTCTCCTATGAGCAGAATCGGCTCGCCCTCCGGACTTGCCTTTGCCGCATTGTCTATTAAATTGATTAACAGACTTTCAAACAAATCCTTGTCCAGCATTTTGCTTTCCATGCTACAGGAGATTTTCAAATCGTTCTGATTCAAATGATATTTTTCCAAACGCATTACTCGGTCGAAAAGTTCTCTAATATCTACCAGTTCCATAGATATACTGTCATTATCATATAATCCCATCAAGCTCATCAGCTTTCCGGAAAGTCGTTCCAGCCTTTTGCATTCCTCATGGATATGCATAAGGGCACGCTCCTGTTGCTGCTCTTTCAAATTCACATGTAAGAGGGAATCGGAATAACCAATAATTGAGGTCATGGGAGTTTTCAATTCATGTGTCAGGCTCCCTAACATCTGCCTTCTCTTTTCTGCCACCTGAGAAAGTTCCTCCACCTGCTCCTCAATCTTTTCCGCCATACCGTTAAAAGACTGTGCCATCTCACCAATCTCATCTCTGGTGTGCACGTTCGCACGTCTTCCCCACTTACCTTCACTGATATCGCCTGCTGCCTTCTGCAATTCCCGCAATGGAGCCAATAGTTTTCGTGTCAACAAAAAAATAAACAGCACTGAAAGGAATACTGCCACCGCATAAATCATCACAAAAAAATAAACCTGCTGACGAATATCGTTATATAGCGTGGAAACATCTTTTACAAGCACGATACTATAATCTTCTCTCACACCCATGGGTACCTTTTTCCCTGCTACCAAAATATATTGATTGCCAGCTCTTTGAATGATACCAAAAGGCTCTTCGCCGTTCCATCTCTCATCCTTAGCATTTTCCAACTCATAGGAGGTAAGATTACAGATAACCTGGTCTCCCTCAAGTAGAATATATTGTGAGGAATCAAACTTTCTAAGCAGGAAAGTAAGATAGGAGTACTTCGTTGCATCACTATACTCCGGCAGAAGTCCCCGTTCCAGCTCTCTGCCTAATGCATAGGCCGTGGATTTAAGCTGTTGCTTATAACTTTCCATAGTCTCCTGCTGATTATACTGTGTAGAGTGATGAATCACAATTGCCCCTGAGACACCAATGCCCAAAAGTAAAACTGATACTGTCACGATTGACAGTTTTATCCATAGTTTCATTTATTTCCAATCCTCCAACCGGTACCCTGTCTTTGAGATAGTATGAATCACATCATGGAAGTTGAGCTTCTTACGAAGCTGTCCGATATGCACATCAACGGTTCTGGTCTCGCCAACGTAATCCGTCCCCCAAATTCTATTTAACAACTCTTCTCTGGAAAATGCCACATTTTTACTGCTTGCCAGCAATACCAACAATTCATATTCCATGGGCTTTAGTGCAATCCGCTCCCCGTCGCGGCTGACACTATGCTCCTTTAAGTTAATCACCACATCCCCAATAACAATCTCTTCCCTGCCACGACCGGTCCGCTTCAAGACCTTATCAATCCTTACCAAAAGTTCCAAAACTTCAAAGGGTTTTACTATATAGTCCTCCGCTCCTGCCTTTAATCCATGCACTTTGGAAACCACATCTGCCTTTGCCGTCAGATAGATTACCGGCATATCTGCCCGCTGCAGGTCCTCCATCAGCGCAAACCCATCTTTTCCTGGCAGCATTACATCCACAAGTGCCAGCGCAATATCACCCAAATCGGTTTCCTGCAAGTATTTCTCAGCTGCAAGACCATCCAGAATCGGCACAGGCACATACCCTGCTGCTTCCAGATTCATACAAATCAGTTCTGAAATCGAACTGTCATCCTCAATTACAAATATCTTTGTACCCAACTTGATTTTCTCCCTTCTCGAAGAACCTAAGAGCAATTTCACTTCTTATTTTTTCTATTATATATCTCATAATCTTATCATACAAATCTTTTAAAAAAAGCAACAAAATGTAAACATGAGAGATGGAAATGTAATAGTACTTGAAGGACGGATGTGATATACTGAACTGAAATAAACGAAATAGTGAAACATACTGATATGAAATGCTGATTTATTCAGAAGAAAGGATTTATATGAAGAAGTTATTTAATAAGTATATTGTATTGGAAATGCTATGTGTCATTTTGTTTGCAATAATTCCCGCTATATTAGGCTATTACGGAGGGTTATTGGCTTGTTTCCTCATGCTTGTGGCATATATTTTAGGAAAGAGCCTTGAATTCAGCTATAAATTATACGCTAACAAGAAATTACTCTATGCTTTTATCTGCATATACTGCATTTTTCTTATCAACATCGTAATGACAGCATTAGGCATATATTCAAGGCTCAATTTTGATGAGAATAGCGTCAAAACATTTATCAAGGCTTTCTGCTTTATTTTATCATTTGTTTTGTTACGGGTATTCGGAAGCAGCCTTAAAGATTTCAGATGGGCTGTAAGCAAAAAGCAGCTATTGGGTACCTTAGTTATTGGGCTTGTATATGTAGGTATTACAGTGACTTTTGATGGATTTATTTTTATCAATCAATTTAAGAGCGATATTCTACAATATGCATTGTACATATTTGTAACATTAGTTCTCGTCGCATTCTTGGAAGAGTTTATATGCCGAGGAATACTTGTTTCGGCACTTGAGGGATACCAGTTGGCTGAGTGGAAAATAAATATCATACAGGCTATCCTATTTGGTGTCCTCCATTGTGGGAAATATCTTGACCGAGGAATCGGGATCGCATTACTGATCACCTGTTATCAAACCGTAATTGGATATTTCTTTGGTAAAATATATTTTAAAACAAGGTCTCTGACTCCTTGCATCATATTGCATCTAATATGGAATATTGTGTAGGTCTCTCCATCGACTCAGCCTTAGCAACGGCATCACTTAATGATAATTTACTAAATTCTTGTGCGCCAAATAATCTTCCTGATTTTTTATCAGACACAAAAGCTCCGACAACAATACCGGGAATTGCTGATTCTGGCTTATTAGTTGCGTTGGAACCACCCAAATCAGTCTGACACCATCCCGGATCAGCAAGTGAAATAATGACATCTGTACCGTCAAGCTTATAACCCAAATCAATGGTAACTTTGTTTAATGCAGCTTTTGCTGCGGAATATCCAGCCTGTTCAGCTTCAAGCGCAATACCACTAGTCGTATTTACAATTCTTCCAAATCCTCTTTCTATCATACCCGGGAGGAAATGATAACAGATTTGCATTGGTGCAATTGTGTTTACTGCAAAACTGATTGGATAATCTTCAATCGGTGTATTTAAATAATCTACTCTGTAACCGATCTGCAAACCGGCATTATTCAAAACAACATCAACCTGAGTACCTTTTGCATCAATTTCCTGAAGCATTTTGACTATTTCGTCTGTATTCGATAATTCTGCGGCGACACTATATGCTTCTACTCCTTTTTTCTTTACTTCTTCGAGTAATGATTTTGTTCCTTCTAATAAACGGCTGTGTAATATAAGATTACATCC
Source organism: Lachnospiraceae bacterium (assembly GCA_031555615.1). Lineage (GTDB taxonomy): Bacteria > Bacillota > Clostridia > Lachnospirales > Lachnospiraceae > UBA935. The sequence continues at coordinate 12,674 of JAVBUF010000065.1, forward strand.
CTGCTCCGCCATAAATAAAGCAGATAATTTGCCGATGCCTCTGCTTGCCCCTGTAATAAGTACCCATTTATTTCTCAAATTGATCATTCTGTAACTCCTCCAAAACTAAAATGGATATTCCTTACCCTCATTGGTAATGAATCTTGGTCCGGTTAAATCATTTCTTTTTTCTTCAAACAGCTTTCTTAAGATTTCTGCTGCTTCATATGACGAAAGCGGGGCCGGATTATTTTCTTTTCCATCTGTTCTGATCCATCCCGGATGTACGCAGAAAATATTAATCCGATCATCATCCTTAAAGGTATTAACAAGATTCATCGTTGCCATATTAAGAGCCGCCTTAGCCATTCCATAATCTATCATATTTGTTCTATAACACTTTGAAATACTGCCTGCTTCAGAGGATATGTTTATAATCAAAGCTGTTTCTTCACTTTTTTTAAGCATTGGGTAAAATGCCTTAATCACTCTCATAGCCCCTACCGATGTGACATTTATGGTATTAGCTATATAATCAAAATTAGCTTCAAAAAAACCCTTATCGCAATCCGGCGAAACAGTTACTGCATTATTAATGATTAAATCTAAATGATCTAATTTCGTTGTAAGTTCCTTTTGTGCCAGTTCAACAGATTCGGTATTACCTATATCCATGGTAAGGATTTCCAAATCATCTGCGTACTTTTTCTTTAAGTTTTCTAAGTCCGGGCAGCTTTTTCTAACGGTAGCTATTACTTTGTCTCCATTCTCCAGACAGCGAAGTACCATATTATATCCAAGAGCATAACTTCTTCCTGCCCCGGTGATCATTACATTTTGTGCCATATTCCCTCCTTTAATAGTACATATCAAAACCGTTTTCCAACTTATCGCAGTATACTTCACCTGCTTTTTCTAATGAAGGTAAAACATATTCCGCATTGTATCTGATAACCGGTATTCTGTCATAAGCTCTCATTCCCATATGAGTCAAAGCCAGTTCCATTTGATGCAGGCACTCTAATGTACCTCGCCCTGTACCTCCGGCACACGCTATTAAAATACATCTTTTTCCATCAAGAAAATGATTTTTTGTTGCTTCACACCTTCTTAATCTGTCAATAAATGCCTTCATACATTCGGTCATATCTGACCAGTATACCGCTGATACAAAAACGATACCGTCTGACTCGCATGCTTTACGATAAATATCCATAAAATCATCGTTTAGTATGCATTCACCTGATTTCTGACAGTTTCCCCATCCATTTCCACACGCTTTGCAGTGTTCCATTTTTGTTCTGTTGAGCCATATCTCATTTATTTCTGCACCCGCGTTATGCAATCCTTTCATAAACTGTCTGGCTGCAGTGTTCGTTAATCCATCCTTATTTGGACTTGACCATACAACTGTTATCTTCATAATTTTCAGCTACCTCCTTACGGTAAGAATTTTCCGGAAGAAAGATATAACTTATACCATTCTTCATGAGTGAGCTCGATTTTGCACGCCTCTGCCATTTCGGTAAGATGTACCGGATTCATAGTTCCTGCAATTACCTGCATCTTAGCCGGATGTCTAAGGATCCATGCAATCGCGATAGCCGCTTTTGTAACACCATACTGATCAGCGAAATCTCCAAGAACCTTGTTCATCTCCGGAAATTCAGGGTTATCGATAAACATCCCCTTAAACATTCCATACTGAAGCGGTGACCATGCCTGAATGGTAATATCATTTAGGCGACAGTAATCAAGCGCACCTCCATCACGGACAATTGACATTTCTGTCGTTTTGTTGTTCATATATAAATCCTGATCGATCAACTGTGACTGCTCTAAAGAAAGCTGCAGCTGGTTAATCTTAAGAGGCTGCTTTATATATTTCTTCAATAATTCAATCTGCATAGGCATCGTATTGCTGACACCGAAATGACGAACCTTTCCTGCGACTTCAAGTTCATCAAACGCTTCTTGAATCTGTTCCGGGTCATATAACAAATCCGGTCTGTGTAATAGCAGCACATCCAGGTATTCCATTTTTAATCTCTTAAGAATACCATCAACACTTTCTATAATATTTGACTTTCTCCAGTCAAAAATCTGCTTGTCGAACCTAAGACCACATTTTGATTGAATAATTAAGTCTTCACGTTTTACGCCTGTAAGAGCAATGGCATCACCGAATCTTGTTTCTGCTTCACCGTCACCATAGCATGTGGCGTGATCTATGAAATTAATACCCAAATCATAGGCTGTCTGAATCATATTTGCCGCATCTTCTACTGAGAGCGCCGGCATACGCATACAGCCAAGTATAAGTCTGGATACATTTTCCGGTCCATTTGATATATTTATTTTTTGCATCTTATCCGCTCCCTTCCTTCACCAAACCATTAATTTATAGATTGCTTCTACATCCTTTTGTTCAAGTGACACAAATCCGCCTATTTTTCCGCCTTCATTTCCTTTTCCGTAACAGCAGGTGTACGCTAGTTTCTCAACATCTTCTTCCTTTGCACCAAGTTCCTCAAAGTTCTTAGGCATGCCAATAGAAATTAAGAAGCTTCTAAGTGCCTCGATTCCGTCCTCAGCGGTAACTTCAGGATGCGTAAAATCCATCTGACATCCCCATACTCTAACCGCAATCTGTGCAAATCTCATAACATCATGGGACATATTATAAGTAAAGACAGCTGGCATTGTTACAGCAAGACCTGCTCCATGAGCACAATCATACAATGCAGATAATTCGTGTTCTATCTGATGGCTAGTCCAGTCCTGAGAACGTCCAACACCAACAATATTATTATGAGCAACCATTCCAGCCCACATAATGTTTGCTCTAGCTTCATAGTCTTTAAGATTAGCCATAACCTTAGGAGCCTCTGTCTTCATGGTAAGGATGAGCGACTCAATCAGGCGATCAGTAACTTCAACATCTTTAGAGTTTGTAAGGTAACGCTCATATAAATGTGCAACGATATCTGTAATACCACACGCTGTCTGGTATGCAGGAAGCGTCTCTGTAAGCGCAGGATTTAAGATAGAAAATTTAGGACGAATTGCATCTCCTGATGCTCCTCTCTTAATCATTCCATCCTCATGGGTGATAACCGAATCAGGTGAACCTTCAGAGCCTGCCGCTGCAATTGTAAGGATTGTTCCTACAGGAAGTGCTTCTTCGATTCCTTTCCCTTGATAGAAATCCCAGAAATCTCCGTCATATACTACACCAGCAGCAATTGCCTTAGAAGAATCTATTGCACTTCCGCCACCAACTGCAAGAATAAAATTGACCTTCTCTTTTTTACAAAGTTCAATTCCTTCATAAACAAGACCACTTCTTGGATTAGGCATAACACCACCAAGCTCAACAAATTCAATGTCACTCTTCTTAAGCGACTCCTTTACTCTATCAAGTAATCCAGAGCGTACCACAGAGCCACCACCATAATGAATAAGTACCTTACTACCGCCAAATCTCTTAATTAGCTCCCCGCAATCGCTCTCGCGCGCCTTACCAAAAGCAAAAAATGTAGGTGAATAAAAATTAAAATTTTCCATTGTGAACCTCCCACGTTTCTAGTATAATAAGTGCATTATACAACTTGAAGTTAACTTTAACTCAAGCTTTTTCGGAGAAAATGGAGGAATTATGTCCTATACAATTAATGAACTCTCAAAAATGTTTCATTTACCAGCATCGACACTACGTTATTATGAAAAAATCGGGTTACTTGAGAATGTAGAGCATGTAAATTCATATCACAGAGTCTACAACGAATCACATGTAGATCGCTTGAATTTCATAGAATGCTTTAAAAAAGCGCTTCTTCCTTTAGATGAAATAAAGGCTTTTTTCACATATGAAAAAGACATGGTAGTCAATTACGAGAAAATATTAGACATGTTAAAAACTCAGGAACAAAAAACTATAGAAACCATGAAGGATTTAGAAGCAGGACTTACACAGCTACAGAAAAAAATTCGCTACTACAGCTTGGTTAATGAAGCTGTCAAAAACAATTCCCCATTACCAAGCTGGGATGATTTATAGTGCCATTAGCATCAAAATATCATCACTATAAGTTCCATCTTCATATTTGTTGGCATTTTCTATTCTGCCATATTCCTTAAAGCCTAGACTTTTATATAGTCTATACGCTCTATCATTACCACTTACTACCGTTAACTCTGCTTGTTCATAGCCCACTGCCGTCATTTCTTCCAGCAAATGCTGCAACATCAGTTTTCCCAGTCCAAAGCCTGTATATTTCTGATACAAGGCTATACCTATTCCAGCACGATGTCTTGTTCTTTTGCTTCCATTTTTGCACTCAAACGAACAATTACCCGCATATTCCCCGTCAACAAAAGCCAGAATCAACATATCACTCTTAGATTCATTATGGGAATTAATAAATGCTATCTCTTGTTCTACCGTATATTGAATTTCATCAGATTCACACATTAAAAATCGCGTTTCTGCACAAACCGTTTTTAGATACTCAATTAACATTGCCGCATCATCTGGTTGTGCACTACGAAGTACAATATTTTTGCCATTAAGAGTATACTCTTTATCTTTTATTATCATATAAACCTCCATAGGTAGAAAAATTATGATTACATAATAACACAAACCTAACAAAAGGCAAAGTAAGGCCTTAGAAAAATCAATCAGAGATTGAAATGCTTGTATTGTCCTCTATATTTGTTTTTAGATATTTCAGAATTTCTTTCATGCAATTTACCTTCCTTCTTTTTCAATCTAACATTATTATGTTAGATTCTAAATCTAAATGTTATATTACTTCAAAAACAACTTATGATTCTTTCAATCACTACATATCAATATATATCATTTTCAAAAAAATGCCATCCTACAAAAAACTTTACACTAGCGATATACAATAACTTGTAACACTCCTCCCCCAAAGTCATACACGGAATGATGCCAAAACCTCTTAGAACGTATACAATTCTGGTTTATAATCAGCTTAGAAACCGAAGGGTAATGGTGTGTCCTACGGTCGCGCAATCAGAAATAAATAAAACGGTATAAGTATAACTAACAGATTATAGGCTATCCTCTACTACACTAACCTGATTTTATACATTATAACACGTAATATCAATCATGCAAAAAAGACTCTTCCTTATTAGGAAAAGTCCCTAAAGTACAATCATATTAATTTATCAACTACTTATTTAATGACTTCATCGTCGGGAATAATAAAAGAATCGAATAGTGCCTATTTCATATACCATCACATATCTTCCTTTCTAATTCATCTTAATACACTTATATAAATAATATAACACAATATTTTTGGCTTACTTTATAATCCGTTCTGTTCCACACCATATGCAGCTTGTTCATATGTAAAACCATTATATTCTAATTGGTCTATTAATTTTGACCTCGTAAACGAAGAAGATTTTAAATAAGATTTTGCTTTCTTTGCTGCTTGCTCTTTCCAATCAGCCCCACAATTATCTGCTCCATATTTTGCTTCTTCTTCTGTAAATCCATTATATTCAAGTTGGTCTATCAAACCCGTATACGAAAAAGCTGACGAATTCAAATATGACTTAGCCTTTTTAAGTGCTTGTTCTTTCCAATTTGCACCACAATTATCCACACCATATTTTGCTTCATTTTCAGAAAATCCGTTATACTCTAATTGGTCTATTAATCCTGTATATGAAAAAGCTGACGAATTCAAATATGATTTCGCTTTTGCTAATGCTCCTTCGTTTCCAGTTTTAGGATAATCATAATAATTGTCATAATATGAATTCGTATATGATGCGTTATCCACTTTATTTTGGTCTGATTGATACCATATTACACATATAATCGCCAAAACAATCAACACACCTATAATAATCACTGTATTATTCTTCGTGGTAATATCATTATTTTTCTTAGACTTCTTTAGCACATATCCACAACCTGGACAGGCACTTGCCATATCTGATATATCTCTACCACATTCAGGACATTTAATAAGTGCCATCGCTATTCCACCTTTTTCTTAATATTTCTATATCCTATAACAAGTAATATCGAACCTGCTCCACAAGCAACAATAGCTTCTATTCTGTATTTCCATATTTCCTTATAATCATCTTCAGCCATTTCTTTATATCTTGATGCTATACTCTTGTAACTACTCTTAAAAAATCCACTTGAATATAAGTTAGCGGTTGCATTGTTCTCATCATAGCCTTCCATACACGTTTCATAATGCTCTAAATAAAACTTATAGATATCATTATTAATTCTCGTAATAGCAACTATGAATAAAATACACCCTACGATACACATGACTATTCCTATATATTTTTTATTTTTATATATTGGTTGTTCTTCTTTATCTTTTATCTTTATAGGAAAACCACAATTCGAACACGACAGCAGGTTCTCTTCAATTTCCTTTCCACATTCTGGACATTCAATCATCGCCATATCATTAATCCTCCACATATATTTTTTATAAACGCGACACAAAATGACAATAAATCCAATTTACTCTTAAATTTTACCACTCATTTCGTTGGGTTTCAATAATAGTCTTCTATTTTTTGTGAAATAAATTACACAATAACAAAAACAAATTAGTTTCACAATTAGTACATATACTTAGAACTATATATTTTGTTGTAAAAAACCTCATCAGGCATCTCTACCCAATGAGGTCAATTATTTAATATAAGTCACCATATCCCTGCATAACTCTATGCATTGTTTGGCGTACAATTGGCGTACTGGTGTAAGAAAAGTCCTTACAAAGCCCTATTTTAAGCCATTTATTTATCCAAACTCTTCATTGTCGAAAATGATAAGAGGGCAATTCAAACCCTTTTTTACCGTTTTTTTCTCCCTTCATTTTTCTATTTATACAAATTTATACGAATTTTCTATACTTAGTAGCATACAATTTCCCTGCTAAATTTGAACTTGTAAAGCTAAATATAATCACTTTTCTACAACAACGGATTTACCTTTCGATTTATCACCATTTAACCATTTCCAATTTTCAGAAAGTTTTATTTTCCCATTATCAAGAATTTGTGGCACACTATGGCACACTCCAATCCGTACTTGTTTTTGCTCATTTATGTGCTGATAATAAAAATCTAATTCCCCGTTTTCGGCTACCGTTCCAATCAAATGTCCTCTAATAATTTCTCCACCCGAATAATTCGCCCATAGAACATTATTATCTTGGTGATATACAAATAATGTACTTCCGTCAACTTCACCATTCTCCGTATTTTCTCTTGGAATAAAACATTTTCCATCATAACAAATATGTGTTGAGCTTTTTACCAAATGTTTTCCCATAACTTCATACACGAGTATTGCACCGTTTTCTAAATTCATTGATTCATGCTTTATTGTCTTATATCCTCTTTTTTCATACAAATGACTTGCGGGCAAGGAGGCATCCAAATATATCTCATCATAATTCAATCCTATTTCATTTTCTAATTGTTGCATAATATAACTTCCATACCCCTTTTTCTGATATAAGGGCAATACAAAAACTCTTGTAATATGATTATCTATGCAGCTACCTGTTCCAACAATTATATCATCATTTATGAGAATGCTTACTAGACCCGCCCTCACATCCTTAGCAATATTCTCTCTACTGTGATGTTGCGAAAAAAATTTAACTACTTCATTCGGATAATAATTTGGATAAATCATCTGTATAGTTTCTTGAACCAAAGTTACTATCTGTTCTATATATTCTTCAGTTGCTTTTATATATTCCATCACCTTGAAATCTCCTGCCAATTCTGATTTGTCTTTCGATTGCATTATAGCACACCCCTATTCATTACTATAACTGGAAATAATTTTTAGTCATATTATATGGATTTATACGAATAATTTGTCCACAAAAGTATGATATGTTTGCTAAATTTGATTTTGACAATTGTATATTATTCTTATTAGTGGAAGTTATTCTTCAACTTTTATGCAAGGGACAAGCCACCTTATTCCTTCATTTGAAGATGATGATTGATTTGCTCTTTCTATAGTATATAATTCAGCATCCCATCCCAAATCCGTTCCTATATCTGTATAGCGCCTTTTGAATCCCTGCTGTTTTAATTTTTGGACGACATCATCAAGATTATCGACGTACTTACCCTTTGCCACATATGACGCAGGCAAATCACGATAATCCAGCCCTTTTGGAACCGGCGTATCAGCTGGGCAAATGACAGCGGGCATATAAGTATAATAATCGCTTCCTACGGGGCAATCACCTATCCAGCATATCATGCCGTTTTTCAATAGTGTGGGCAGTGAGCTAATGATATCCTGTGCTGCGTTGTATTCATCCCAAAATTTCTGCCATGGAGTTTCATTAGGGTTAAAAGTGCAGCGATACGCTTTTCCGATAACTCTAACGTTTGGCATTAATAAAATCTCATATTCCTCGTCATAAACATCCAGTTGCTCGAACTTTTTCATAAAAGTCGTACCTCCACTAATATAAATTTTGTGTACTCGTAATCGGCCAGTCAAATTATGCTTATTTTGAGTGGCTAAGTATTTCTATTTTTCTTATGTCAACCAATCTTGCAACCTTTGAAAAGTTCTGATTTGCTTCTGTAATAGAAACTAATGTGTTTGTATCAATTGTCATAATTAACACCTCATTCTTCTATTTATAGGATACAAATTATAGGATATATTCAACCTATTTCTAAATTAATTCAAGCATTTGAATTTGATGACTACACATTATGCTTATTTTGTACGTTGTGCAACTATTTTATTTGAAGCGTGAAAGTGCTTAGGCACTCCTGGGTGTTCATCCTCAAAGGTATATGATTTGAACTGGAGAATATTCCAGTCACTATATAAATCTTGAATTTCTCCGTCATCAGCCAAACCTATTGCAAATTGAGCGATATCTGGTGAAGCGGGTAAAACATTAGTAAATAGCTGAATAATATGTATGCCACCAATACTTGTATTTTCTTTTGCCCTAATTAATAAAGATTTCCAATCTTCCTTTTTAACAAAGTGTAAAGTTCCAAACGAAAAGACTAAATCATATGGTTTATCAAAATAAAATTGGCATAAATCCTGCGCCCATGCATTAATTTTTAAGCCATTCTTGTCAGCAATTCGATGAAGCTTTACAATCGCATTTTCGGATAAGTCAAAGGCATCAACTTTTGGAAATCCTTTGCTAGATAAATATAAAGAGTTTTTTCCATCCCCGCATCCAATATCTAATATGTTCCATGAGTTTTTATACATTTTTTCAAACTCGATAATCGTTGCATTTGGTTCTGTCCCAAAGGTAGAAAGCTTTTCATCCTTATAGGAATCCTCCCAAAATGGAATTTCCATTTTACCACATCCTCTCACATAAAATATAAATTCACCTTCAGCTTATATGTAATCAAAAATACCTTGAATGGCATCTGTTATATCAATGATATCTGCCATGGAAATTTTATCTATTTTTGAAAATCCTCTTATATTCAAATCTAATAAGGCTAATTTTTCACATTGAACATACCCCTCGATACTATCTGCACGAACTTTAATATGTAGAGGACTAGCTATACTATCCTGAAAAATAGGACAACCAACAATTTCTCCCGTTTGGTTAAAAAAGTCCTTACTCGTAACAAGTACAGGACTTTTAACTCCTTCTATTTTGACAACATCACCTTGATGTAGTATTACTTTCATTACCAAACCTCTCTTCCTACAGGTTCACCCCAGTCATACTCGCCATCCAAATTAAGTTGTCCATTAAACTCTGCCGCCCTTTCTTCTAGTGTCTTATGCCTAAAGGGTTTAACTAGTGTAATCATACCATCCGTTAACTTTACATCCAATACATCATCAATTGCAATATTTGCTTCTTGTAAAATTTCTTTCGAAATACGTATTCCCTGACTATTTCCCCATGGCTTGACCTGCACTTGCATATAAACACCTCCATTCGCTTTGTATATACATAGTATATACAATTGTTGTGGATTAAACAATTCTTTTCTCTTGATTACATTATTATTTCAAAGTTTCTATAAATTCTATTTTACCTTTGAATCCATGATTTTACTGGCTTTATTTATCTAATGACTTCATCGTCGGGAAACGAAAGAGAATCAAATAATCATTATATTACTCAGATTAAACGTTTCTCTTTTTTTAATTTATACGAATTTTTCATTCGTGGCAACATATAAATTTTTGTTATATACAAATTGTAGCACCATTTTATTTCACTAAAGCATACATTTTCATATCTAACACTTTTCCATTTTTAACAGCGTTGCTATGTAAAGTTCCTTCAAATTTAAACCCTGCCTTTTCTAACACATGACAGGAAGCCGTGTTATATGCAAATGGTTCAGCAAAAATTCTAATAATATCAGTATGTTCAAAGATGTACTTACATACTTGATTAACTGCACTTGTACCAAATCCATTTCCCCAGTATGGCTCCCCTATATAATAGCCCATTTCCGCCGTTTGAGAATGAATGTTCTCGCATCGGAATACACCTATACTGCCAATAGCCTTATCATCCACCGTGATAGCAAAAGCAAATGTTTTTGTCTGATCTGCCGAAAACATGGATGCAATAAATTCTTCCGCATCATTTACTGTATAAGGGTATGGTAATCCATCACGTAAATTGTCCAAGATGTTTTTATTATTTAACATCTCTGCCAAATTATTTTTATCTTCCATTCTCCATTCTCTTATAATACAACCCATATTTACCTCCCCAAATTCCGATTCATCTTTTAACCACATTATATCACTTTGGTCAATGGAAAAAATCTTAATCTGTATTATAATATCAAAATTCTTTTCGTAAAGTGAACCGTAAATCCAACTTCTTTTCTTAACCCTATAAAATCCTCGGCTTCTAATACATTATCCACCAATTCAAAATGTATTTCTTCCACGAAAAGTCCTACTACTTGTATTCTCATTTTACTCCGAATATCTTTGTCAATTCCTCATGTCTACCATCAGCGGAAAAGATATTAATCCCATCCCTATATCTGTGCTACGATTTGCAAAGGCAGGAAACAGAAACCCTACCTCTGGTATCCCAGCTTCATAATGGCAACTCTCTGGACAGATGACACAGGTCAAAAACTGATATACTTCTTCTAATTCCCACTGATTTTCTTTATTGTTGCCTTTTACAGGCACATCATAGTTTCCAAAAAAACATAAAAAGAATCATCCACGTATCCTTCTTCATCCATATATACCCTGGCAATCCTGCTAAAGCAGTTGCGGGATACCGTCATTCTTCTGGTAAGTTCCAGCATATCTTCTCAATCTATCTGCATTTTTATATCTCCAGCGCTATTCTACTTTTTAATTTCTTGATTTTAACATAGAAACATAGCACAAAAAAGCGCATTTGCTAAAAAGGACACTTCCCATTCAGGAAATGTCCTAAAAATATAAAACTTACTGTGCTAATTGTATATACGGAAATTCTTCTTTTATTATTGCATCAGTATATGAATCTATAATATATTCATAATCCTTTTTAGTGTATCTATAATCCAAATTATACTTTTCACTATTTACAAATTCTGAATTAAACATAGTAAACATGATGCTATCTCTTACTACACCAATATATTTTCCTATTTCAGAGTCCAAATTTATTTCTAATGCCAGAAAATTCTTGGTTGGCTTTTTCATTGTGTCTACTAACGTTCTTAAAGAGCCATACCCACCTTTATTCAACTTATCACTAAAATCATTTATTGCTTCAAAATAAGCATACGCATCTTTATACACGCTACGGTCATAATCTAATATTTCACGCTGTTCTGATACATCATATTGTAACTCATATAACTCATCATAACACTTCTCAATAGCATCAAAATCAAAACTTACATATAACTCTTCTACTTGTGTTAACAGATTCGAAATCTGTTCTTGCCGTTGTTCTTCTTCTATTCGAAGCTGTTCTTGTCGTTTCTCCTCCTGAATTATCTGATATTGATTCCACGCTAAGAAACCACCAATACAACCAATCACAATTATTATAACTATTACAATTGGCAATATCAGTTTGTTCTTCTTTAACTTTTTCCCACAACGAGGGCATTTTTTTGCCGTGTCAGATATCTCATTATCACAATATGGACATTTTAAAAGTGCCATAAATCCTTTCCTCCTACATAAGTAATTAATTTAAAGGTACCACAGCAGGTCGCATTTTTCAACAATTATCGGCAAAATCTACACCTACCTCTCCTAAATTTTATCCGCATGAGCAAAAATATCAACCATAATAACTTGAGCAATATAAAATCTATTGCGCAAAGTATAATTATAAAAAAATCAGCATACATGGTGTGATTGACTTTTTATCATTTGGAAGCAGGTATGTGGAACTGCCTTTCTGGACAAACTCTGGCGATAAAGATTCTCCCATCACTGTGATTTTGAAAACATTTGCATCTTGTGATGAAACTATCAGACACCACGGTCCCGACTTCTTTTGAAGTCACTGGATTGGAAAATCCAGTCGCCTGTACCCAGTATGAACCTTCTGCAACCAATTCATCATGCAAGTGTGTGCAAGAAACAGGATCCTCTAAACCTCCGCATTCTTCATCATGAATATGAGAACCGGAATACATTGTAAAAATAGCACCCTTCAAGAGTGTACACATGTCATTGCCATCCACCTTTGTAAAGGTAAAGGACACAACAAAATCCCACATCGCATAAACCACTATATTCTCAGTTATTCTTGTTGCTGCATCAAACACTTCACCCGAGCCATCTGGACTGGTATTCCAACTTGAGAAATAGTAATAACCCTGAACTAGAGGAATTGGCTCATGCAAACTACTAAGTGCCAATGTGTTATAATCACCTGAAATAATTTTTTGAGTGCAATTTCTAATAATATCAGCAATATAGTTATAAAAATCGATAGTTGCATTGTGCCTTGTAAATCTTTTTTTACAAGGTTTCTTTTCACATCTTCCATTTATAATCCTCTATCGGCTTGCTTGTAGTTCCGCCCTCCATAAAATCCAAGTTACCTTTAGATTACATAATAACACAATCCTGACAAAAATCAAAAAAAGACCGCTAGAATCGAACATAATGATGTGACCCCAATAAGTTAGACTTTATAGCGAAGTAGTATTTTTACTGCTTCGCTATTTTTATGCCACCTGGCTAAGTCTGTATTCTACAGGGCTCATCCAAGATAGTTTCTGCTTAATTCTTTGATTATTATAGTA
>JAVBUF010000097.1:0-31866 GCA_031555615.1 Lachnospiraceae bacterium
CGAGCCGGACCCAATTGGATCTTGTGATTAAGCTAATTCTGCGAAGTATTTAATCGTACGAACCATCTGGCTGGTGTAGCTGTTTTCATTGTCATACCAAGAAACAACTTGTACCTGTGTATCGCCGTTTTCTAATTTAGCAACCATTGTCTGGGTTGCATCAAATAAGGAACCGTATCTGATACCGATGTTATAGCTGCTTAACAGTTCTTCTTCAGTGTAACCGAAAGATTCGGTAGCTGCTGCTTTCATAGCTGCGTTGATTTGTTCTACTGTTACGCTTCCTTTTACTACTGCGACAAGGATTGTAGTAGAACCGGTGCAGGTCGGTACACGCTGTGCGGAACCGATTAATTTACCGTTTAATTCCGGAATAACAAGGCCGATTGCTTTAGCAGCTCCGGTTGAGTTCGGAACGATGTTGCAAGCTGCTGCACGAGCTCTTCTTAAGTCTCCCTTAGGATGAGGGCCGTCAAGGGTCATCTGATCACCGGTGTAAGCATGCACAGTGGTCATGATACCAGACTGGATCTCTGCCAGATCATTCAGAGCCTTAGCCATGGGTGCCAAGCAGTTGGTGGTACAGGAAGCTGCGGAAATAACGGTATCATCAGCTTTCAAAATGTTGTGGTTTACGTTGTAAACAACGGTAGGAAGGTCATTGCCTGCGGGAGCAGAGATAACTACCTTCTTAGCACCTGCAGTAATGTGAGCGGATGCTTTTGCTTTGTCAGCAAAGAAACCGGTACATTCCAGAACAACGTCTACGTCTAATTCTCCCCAAGGAAGATCTTTAGGATCTCTCTGAGCATAAATTTTGATGGTCTTGCCATCTACGGTGATAGAATCATCGCCAGCGGTTACTTTATCTGCCAAAGCATATCTACCCTGTGCTGAATCATACTTCAACAAGTGTGCCAACATTGCAGGGCTTGTTAAGTCATTGATTGCTACTACTTCGTATCCTGCTGCACCAAACATCTGTCTGAATGCCAAACGACCGATACGACCAAAACCATTAATTGCTACTTTTACTGCCATTATAGTTTCCTCCTAAAAATTGTTATTTTTTATCAGCACCGTTATTTTACCTAATTTGTCCAGAAAATACAAGACGTAATTCAAAAATAATTAAGATTTGTCACTTTTTTAATACTTTGTTTATTTTTTAACGTATTAAATGTGACTATTGACGAAGAACCCTTATTTTCCTATACTGAATAAGAAAACGGAGGGTACAATCATGGCAATTACAGCAGACTATCATCTTCATTCCCACTTTTCGGGGGATTCCGATACTCCTATGGAGGATATGATTCTCCGGGGCATTGATCTGGGACTTAAGGAAATGTGTTTTACCGAACATATGGATATGGATTTCCCGGTATCGGAAGTTGCTCCGCCGGATACCTTTACCTTAAATACCGATTCTTACCTGTATGATCTGATAAAATACAAAGAAAAATATGCTGACCGGATCAAAGTGTATTTTGGTGTGGAATTGGGGTTGCAGCCCCATTTATCAAAGGAACTTGCCAAATACACCAAGGCTTATGATTTTGATTTTATTATCGCATCTTCCCATATCTGTCATAAAAAAGACCCCTATCTGCCCGCTTTTTATGAGGGCCGGTCAGAAAAGGAAGCATATGAAGAATATTTTCTTTCTATTTTAGAAAACATAAAGAAATTCAGTAATTTTGACGTCTATGGACATCTGGATTATGTGGTCCGTTATGGCCCTAATAAAGATGCTGATTATCTTCATAATGATTATCAGGATATTCTGGACGAAATACTGACCGCTCTGATTGAACGGGAAAAAGGCCTTGAAGTCAATACCGGTGCCATCAAATATCACCTTAAAGAACTTAATCCCTGTACCGGAATCCTGAAGCGCTTCCGGGAGTTGGGGGGGGAAATTGTAACTGTCGGTTCCGATTCCCATAACGGGGCTGATATAACCCGGGGATTTGCCCAGGCCGGTGATATTCTGCAGGCATGCGGCTTCCGCTATTATGCTACATTCAGCGGGCGGATGGCTGATTTTCATTTGATTTAGAAAAGGACTATCCAATGATAGTCCCTCCTCCCAATACATATTCTCCATCATAAAATACCACTGCCTGTCCGGGCGTAACCGCCCTGACCGGTTGGACAAATGTACAGCGGATTTCATCCTCCCCGGTGCGCTCCAGGATACAACTTTCGCCTTTATGGGCATAGCGGATTTTGGCGGTCACTGTTCTCGGCTCACGCAAATCCTCCATCCCCATGAAATTCAGTTGATTACACCGCAGGGTGCTGGCAAACACCTCTTCATTTTCACCGATTACCACTTCATTGGTTTCGGGACGGATCTCTGTTACAAAAATGTGATGTCCCATAGCCAGCCCCAGTCCTCGGCGCTGGCCGATGGTATAATGGGTAATACCCTTATGCTGTCCCAAAATCTTACCTTCTCTGGTGACAAAATTACCCGGTGGGGGTACTTTCTCACCGGCCTCCCGGCTGATAAATCCCGCATAATCATTATCCGGCACAAAACAGATTTCCTGGCTGTCGGGTTTATACGCTACCGGAAGATATTGTTCTGCTGCAATCTGTCTGATTTCCTCCTTGGTATATGCTCCTACCGGCATCAGAGTATGGGCCAGTTGAAACTGGGTCAGATTATATAATGCATAGGTCTGATCTTTGGCCGCAGTTACCGAGTTGCGAATGGCATATCGGCCGTTGGCAAGCTGCTCTACTCTGGCATAATGGCCGGTGGCTATGTAATCGGCACCGATATCCATGCTCCGCTTCAGCAAAGATTCCCACTTCACATAGCGGTTACAGGCAATGCAGGGATTGGGGGTCCGTCCCTGGAGATATTCCGCCACAAAGTAATCCATCACCTGATCTTTAAATTCTTTTTTGAAATTCATCACATAATAAGGGATATCCAATGTCTGGGCAACCCTTCTGGCATCCTCTACCGCCGAAAGACCGCAGCAGCCGCCGTTTTCTTCCCTGATGGTTTCTTCCTCATCCTGCCAGATCTGCATGGTTACTCCGATTACGTCATACCCCTGCTCTTTTAACAAATATGCTGCCACGGAAGAATCTACTCCGCCGGACATCCCTACTACTACTTTTTGCTTACTCATCTTCTGATCAATATTCCTCTTCTGCTTCTTCCTCGCCAATGTCGGATTTCGGTTTTTCCAGACCTTCAATAACCAGATTATGTTTCTGGGCATAATCCCACAAGGCCGCATGGATGCCTTCCTCTGCCAATAAGGAACAATGTACCTTAACCGGTGGCAGACCATCCAGCGCTTCCATTACTGCTTTATTGGTAACCTGCAAAGCTTCCTGAACAGTCTTGCCTTTGACCAGTTCGGTTGCCATGCTGCTGGTCGCTACGGCCGCACCGCAGCCAAAGGTTTTAAATTTGCAGTCCCTTATCACACCGGCTTCGTCGATATCCAAATAAATTCTCATAATGTCGCCGCATTTGGCATTGCCTACCGTTCCTACTCCGCTGGCGTTCTCTATCTCTCCCACATTACGGGGATTTTGAAAGTGATCCATTACTTTTTCACTGTACATTACGCTTCCTCCAATCTTCATATAAAGGTGACATATCCCGCAGCTTCCCGACAATTTCCTTCACCGCTGCCACCACGGTATCCATCTCTTCCCGGGTATTTTCTTCGCTGAGGGTCAGCCGCAGGGAACCATGAGCAATTTCATGGGGCAGGCCGATGGCCAGCAGTACATGAGACGGATCCAAAGAACCGGACGTACAGGCCGAACCGCTGGAAGCACAAATACCTTTCATATCCAGCATGATCAGCAAGGATTCTCCCTCAATAAACCGAAAACTGAAATTCACATTGTTTGGCAATCTTTTCACCCGGTCACCATTTAACCGGCAGTGCGGTATTTCTGCTTCAATTCTTTCAATCAGATAGTCACGCAGTTCCTGTTCCACAGCAGTCTTTTCTGACATGATCTCCCTGGCCCGCTTAACCGCTGCTCCCAGACCTACAATCCCGGGAACATTTTCGGTTCCGGAACGTCTGCTGCGCTCCTGGGCACCGCCATGGATAAAGGATCGAAGTTTCAAACCTTTGCGGATATAAAGAAAACCGATTCCTTTTGGGCCGTTTAGCTTATGACCGCTGGCACTAAGCATATCAATATGATATTCATCCACGTTAATGGGTAATTGCCCGAAAGCCTGTACGGCATCAGTGTGAAAAATAACACCTTTTTCTTTTGCAATTTCCCCTATTTCTTTAACAGGCTGAATGGTTCCGATTTCATTATTGGCAAAGATAACCGAAATCAGAATGGTGTCCGGCCGAATAGCCTTTTTCAGTTCCTCCAGCTTGATGATTCCATTTTCATCCACATCAATATAAGTAATCTGATATCCTTTTTTCTCCAGATACTGGCAGGTATGCAATACGGCATGATGCTCGATGGTGGAGGTGATGATATGCCTTCCCTTACTTTCATAGGCTTCCGCTGCCGCCTTGATGGCCCAGTTATCCGATTCCGTTCCGCCGGCTGTAAAATAGATTTCGTTATTCTCTGCACCCAAGCTTCCGGCAATAATTTCCCGGGCCTCGGTAATGGCCTTCTTGGTTTCTGTTCCCAGTGAATAAATACTGCTTGGATTTCCGTAATATTCTGAAAAATAAGGCTGCATGGCCGCCACTACTGCCGGTGCGGTTTTGGTAGTTGCGGCATTATCTAAATATATAATCCTGCTCATCTATATCGCTCCTTTTAATTCCTAGTATCCCACTACGAATGTGGTAGTTTCAATATATCACCACCAAAAGCGTCTGTCAACCGGATTTCATTATTCTGCAATCATCACTAAAAATTTTCTGCTTTCCAAACGTTTTTCCTGCCCGGATACCATAACCTGGACAATCACTTCTTCACCGGCCGGAATACCGGACAACGGCAGTTCCAGAATAATGTCTTTAGATGGCCGGTAAACTGCATCCTCCTGGATTAGAAGTTTGTGTCCCCCTGAATCCCTTACAATAACGGGCAATTGTTCTTGAATCCGTTCTTCTGCATAGGCCGTCTCACCCCGATATAGTATTGCCCCCAGCATGAACACAATAAACAGATTTAAGCCCCATAAACCAATGGTCTTTTTTTCCGTCAGAAGAAGATTTTTTTCCTGCTTTTGCCGATTCCACCTTTTCCGGTTTTTTACGACCGCTACTATTTTACCGCAACTTCCGGCAAAAAGCAAAATAAAACCGCTTAACAACTTATCTGAAATTTCATAGCCCGGATCCCATTCCCACTTGCCTTCTCTCCACAGCAAGGGCAATGGAATTCCCTGTCCGGCTTCCAGCAAAACCATAATAATACCTGCTGCCAGTAAAAATAAGTATATCCCCCGGACGGTTTTTTCAATGATAATCCTTTTAGTCTCCAATCTCTTATAATATTCTAAATCCTGCTGTAACTGGCTGACATAATGATAGCGTTTCTGAATATTTTCCTGCATACACTTTAAAATGATTTTTTCGATTCCATCCGATATGGCTTTATTATATTCTCTTACCGGACGCCTGTGGGAAAGCATCCATGGCGGATTCATTCCGGTTAATATATAATGAAATACTGCTCCCAGACTGTATATATCACTGCTTTCCCGGCAATCTTTAAAACTCTTTTTGGGATCAAACAATTCCGGGGCACCAAATCCCGGTGTACCGGCCTTGATATAGCTCATTTCCTTTCCACAAAAACAGGCAAGGGCTGTCCCGAAATCAATCAGCTTGATCTGCCCATCATTCCGCAACATAATATTGGATGGCTTTAAATCGCGATAGATAATGGGCGGACTAAGGGCATGCAGATAACCAAAAACCGACAGCAGCGCTTTCATAAAGGCAATTGCCTGCTGCTGCTCCATAGGCCCATTCTCATAAATGTATTGTTCTAAAGTTACCCCTTGTATGTATTCCAATACCAGATAATCATTTTCTCCCTCCCGGAAGTAATCACAGATATGAGGCAGTGCCTGATGTTCCAACCGCTTCAATACCTCCACTTCATTCCACAGACTGTCTGCTTTTACTCCGTCCTGTTCCGCCCGGACAATTTGTTTGACAGCAACGTCTTGTTCTAAATGTCGGTCATATGCTTTAAAAACACTGCCGGTTCCGCCTTGCCCGATTATTTCACGAAGCTCATACTTATCTAAAAGCAGTCTGCCCTCTTGCAAATCATTTTTCAAACCTGTACCTGCCCTTTCAAAATTTAATAAAAACTGCCGATATATTATCCTTTTCTCCTCTTTTCATAACATACTCCGCAACCTCCCGTAAACGGGATTCAATTTGCTTTTCTTCTCTGATTTCCTGAGGACAAAAAACTTCTGCCAATTGCCTTACCGTTATCTGATTGCAAAAACCATCTGTACACAGCAAAAAACCGCTATTGTGCAAGATCTGCCCCTGAAAAATATCCGGTGGCTGCCAAAAGTAACTATTCATACAGCGGGTCAGGGCCCCCTTCTCGTTGCTATGGTCAGCTGTCAGCTGTTTGACACTTCGCCTGCATAAATAAAGGCGGCTGTCCCCCAGATGAAAAACCAGATATTTATTTTTCCAGGTCAAAAGTAAGGTTACTGTGGTTCCCAGATTAATATTATTCCGCACGGCAAATTTTTGCAGGTCTTCCCATATTTGAAAGAATATCCGTAAAATGCTTCTCTTAATCTTTTCTTTTCCCTTTTTTCGAATGATCAAAGACACCCCTTCTTCATAAAACCATCTGCTTATCCGCTCTGAAACATATCCGCTGGCAACCTCTCCTGCGGGCAATCCCCCTATGCCGTCGCAAACTACCACCAGACAGACCCGTCCCTGGGGCGTAGCCACCTGCTGTACTGCCAGGGAATCCTGATTGCTTTGCTTCTTCATCCCGGCACTCCAATATACACCTGATAATACCTTCATAAACCTCCTGTTCCTTATTTATTTCTGTTAATTGTGGGTAATTTTTGAATAGATTGATTGTTCAAAGAAACGTCTGACTGACGTAATATAATTATAAACGCAACAAAAAGAGGAATCAAGTATACGGCTTCACAATTTCCATTTTTGTGCAATCTGTATATAATTCCTCTCATTTTTTGACTAATAACTATTTTAAAAGAATTTTGTAATATCATTAAATAGGATAATCACCATCAATACCATCAAAGCAATCATACCTGCCATATGCACCAGTCCTTCCTTTTCCGGCGGAAGGGGCTTGCCACGCACCATCTCTGCCAGCAGAAAGACCAATCTGCCGCCATCCAATGCCGGCAGCGGCAACAAATTCATGATTCCCAGATTAACTGATAAGATCATGGCAATATTCAGCATTGATAATATCACTGCCGCAGCTCCGTAAGGCTTTGCCATCTCATAGGTTTCGCCAACCATAACGGCCATTCCCACCGGACCGGCCACATCATCCTTGGTCAAACGTCCCTGGATCATCATATATAAGCTTTTCAAGGTGGAAGTCATGCCGAATTCCACTTCATAAAAAGCAATTTTAAAGATCTGCAGACCTTCACTTTTCACATATTTACCACTGCCGTTAATGCCCAGCAGATATCGGCCGGCTTCTTCACTATATGCCGGTGTTATCGCCACTGTGTTTTCTGCCCCGTCACGTTCATAAGTAACTTGCAGGGTTTCTCCCCGGCTGGTATAAGAGATAAAATAAACTTGACGGTAAAGATGTATCTTCTCATGATTGATCTTTGTTATGGTGTCTCCCGGCATCAATCCGGCGGTCTCTGCCTGCCCTCCCGCACTGATGGTTTCGATTACCGGCAAATCCGTTCCGGTATTGGCCACAATAATCAGTCCGATTATATATGCAAGGATAAAATTAAATAACGGACCGGCAAAAATCGTGGAAAATCGCGCCCATACCGATGCTTTCAAAAAGGACCCTTCGCCCGGCTCTGATACTGCCGCTTCTCCCTCTTTTTCCTCCTCCAGCCCATTTTCCCCCTCGAATACACAAGCACCGCCGATGGGAAATAAGCGCAGGGAATATTTTGTCCCCCCTTTGTTAAAGGAAAAGAGAACCGGTCCCATGCCAATAAAAAATTCGGTTACATGAATCCCATTTTTCCGTCCCAACAAAAAATGTCCGAACTCATGCGCCAATACAATAATGCAAAAAATTAAAATAAACGAAATGATTGTTGCTACCAATTTGTCACCTTCCTAATATAATCGTATGTTTCTTCTTCTGTCTGCAGGATTTCCTCTACGGAAGGATTCTGTATTACTCTATGATACGCCATAGCGCCCTGGATTAATTCATAAATCTGTAAAAATTTTATTTTTTTATCCAAAAACAGACTTACCGCTTTTTCATTTGCCGCATTATATACCGTAGGCATGCTCCCCCCCGCCTGCAATGCTGCATATGCCATGGATAAGCCCTTAAAAACTTCCACATCCGGCTTTTCAAAGGTTAATGCTGACAATTCAAAAAAGTCTACCCGCTTCCCGTTCATAGGCCTTCTGTCCGGGTAAAACAACGCATATTGGATCGGCAGTTTCATATCCGGGGTACCTAATTGTGCCATAATACCGCCATCGGTGTACTCAACCATGGAATGAATGATGCTTTGGGGATGAACCACCACCTGGATCTGCTCCGGTTTTACATCAAAAAGCCACCTGGCTTCGATTACCTCCAGCCCTTTATTGACCAGGGTTGCCGAATCAATCGTTATCTTTCTGCCCATGGTCCAGTTAGGATGCTTTAATGCATCCTCCACAGTCATCTCAGCCAATTCCTTATTGGTTTTTCCCCGAAACGGTCCCCCCGAAGCGGTCAGCAGGATTTTTTCCACCCGCTGTCTGTTTTCTCCCTGCATGGACTGGAAAATAGCACTATGCTCACTGTCTACCGGCAAAAGTGAAACCTTATGGCTGGCCGCCAGCGGCATAATAATGTGGCCTGCAGTGACCAGTGTTTCTTTATTGGCAAGGGCAATATCTTTTCCTGCTTTAATAGCGGCAATCGTCGGCCGCAATCCTATCATGCCCACAATGGCCGTTACCAAAACATCCATTTCTTCCATAACCGCGATTTCCAGAAGCCCTTCCATACCACAGACTACCTTTACATCCGTATCGGCAACCCTTTTCTTTAAATCCCGGTATGCAGCCTCACTCCACATGGCTGCCAGACGGGGATGAAACTCCCTGATCTGGGCTTCCATTAATGTAACATTTTCACCGGCGGCCAATGCGACTACCCGTAAATCTTCCTGATTGCTTCTGACAATCTCCAGGGTCTGGGTGCCGATGGAACCGGTGGAACCCAGAATTCCTATTTTTTTCATAAGTTGCCTCCTAAATCTGGTAAATAAGCAGTGCTGCCAACAAATAAATCATGGGAGCCGTAAAAATCACACTGTCAAACCGGTCCATAATTCCCCCATGTCCGGGAATCAGCGTGCCATAATCCTTAATATCATGGTTCCGCTTGATGGCCGATGCTGCCAGATCACCTATCTGGGCTATAATTGCACCGATTCCGCCGATCACTCCGAAAATCAACGTGATTTCCTGTTCCTGTACCAGACGGTTTACCACAAAATATCCATATAACGCACCCACGATAACCGCTCCCGCAATTCCGCCGATGGCTCCCTCGACAGATTTTTTAGGGCTTAACTTAGGTGTCAGCTTATGTTTTCCAAATAACATTCCAACACAATAAGCACAAGTATCACATATCCAGGAACTGATAAAAATCAACCATACGATACATATCCCGTAAGTAAGATTTCTGGTCAGGTAAATGCAGGATAACATCACCGGTGCATACACCACACAGAAAAAAGCTTCCATAATCTGGCTGGCGTGATACTTGGGAAACATAAATACATAAACAAACATAAATGCTACCAGAGAAGTGATGATTGTCAGTAAAAGCAACATTCCTTCACCGGAAAAAACCATCACCCCATAATAAGCCGCGATGGTTATATAGCCTACAACTTCCAAACTGCTTACTTTTTTGTTCCCCACAGTCAGTTTACAGGCCTGCATCAATTCCCGGTATCCCACCAGTGAAATCAGGAACAGCACTGCTGCCAATAAATATCCGCCATACAGAATAGTTACCAGAGCAATGGCAACAAGAGCGATACTGCTGATTAATCTCTTTACAAACATCTGCTATTCCTCCTTTACCAGTCCATACCGGCGATCTCTTTTATTATAAACTTCAACCGCCTTCAGCAATTCTTCTTTGGTAAAATCCGGCCAGGCAACAGGGGTGAAATAAAACTCTGTATATGCAAGCTGCCACAGCAAGAAATTGGAAATCCGCTGTTCATTACAGGTTCTGATCAATAAATCCGGTTCCGGCAAATCATGGGTGTCCAAATAAGCGGCCATTATTTCTTCGCTGATATCCTCTGTTCTGATCTTTCCCTGTTCTGCATCACGGCTTATTTTCTTTACTGCCCGCAGGATTTCATCCCGTCCTCCGTAATTTAAGGCAATTTGAAAATGCAGGCCGTCGTTATTCCGGGTTGCCGTTTCCAGTTCCTCAATCCTCTTTCTGATATCTTCATCCAAGCCGGTTTTATCTCCTAAAACCCTGACACACATGCGGTTTTTTTCAGCTGTTTTCAAACAGGTTTTCATATAATTTCGCAGCAGTTTCATCAAGGCTGCAACTTCCTCTGTGGGACGATTCCAGTTCTCTGTGGAGAAAGCATATACCGTCAGGTAGTTGATCCCCATCTTATAGGCCTCTTCACAAATCACTTCAACAGTTTTGGCGCCCTGCACATGCCCATAATTTCTGGGCATTCCTTTACTTTTGGCCCATCTGCCGTTTCCGTCCAGTATAATCGCCACATGAGCCGGCATTTTCAACTCTTTTTCCATGTTAATCTCCATTCCGCCGCAGTGCCATCCACGAACAAGAAATAAAAAGAGCATTCCGTTCCTTTGTTAGGGGAATGCTCTATTCATTCATAACAATTAAACGGTAAGTATATCTTTCGATTTATCTTCTACCAGTTTATCTACCTCTTTGATGTACTTATCTGTTAACTTTTGCAGCTGTTCTTCCAATTGTTTGATCTCATCTTCCGAAACTTCTGCTTTGGCCAGTTTCTTAAAGGAGTCATTGCCATCTCGTCTGATATTGCGAACCGCTACTTTACAGTCTTCCCCTTTTTTCTTCACATCTTTCACCAGATCTCGTCTTCGTTCTTCGGTCAATTCCGGAAAAACCAGACGAATCGTATTCCCGTCATTGGACGGATTGATTCCGATATCAGAGGCCATAATTGCCTTCTCTATTTCCTTTATTAAAGATTTTTCCCAAGGCGCTATCTGAATCAGTCTGGCTTCGGGGACAGTAATATTCCCTACCTGCTGTATGGGGGTGGGGGTTCCATAATAATCCACCTTAATCTTATCTAATACATGGGGATTGGCACGTCCGGCACGGATACCGGCATAATCACTTTCCAAATGCTCATAGGCTTTTGTCATCTTATCATCATAAAGCTTTAATCTTTCATCCATTTCTATTCCTCCCGTTATACGGTTACTTTCGTTCCCCTGAACTCACCCTTCACCGCATTTACAATACTATTCTTTTCATTTAATCCAAATACACGCATGGGCATTTTATTATCTCTCGCCAAAATTGATGCAGTCATATCCACCACCTGGAGATTCCTGGCGATTACCTCTTCCAGGGAAACCTCATCATATTTTTCAGCCTGTGGATTTATCCGGGGATCATCGCTGTATACCCCGTCCACCGCTTTGGCCAAAAGGATCACGTCCGCATCCACCTCTATCGCCCGAAGCACAACACCGGTATCTGTGGAAAAAAACGGGTGCCCGGTACCTCCGGCAAAAAAGACCACCATACCTTTTGCAAAATATTTATTAGCCCGGTCTTTGGAAAAAAGCTTGGTAAAAGATCCGCATTCAAAGGGTGTCAGAATATTGGTAAACATTCCCTCGCTTCGGAAAATTTCCGACACATAAATACAGTTCATCACCGTTGCCAGCATTCCGATCTGGTCTGCTTTGGTCCGGTCGATATTTTCGCTGGACCGGCCGCGCCAAAAGTTCCCGCCGCCGATTACAATTCCTACTTGAATACCATCAGCGATCAACTGCTTTACCTGCCTGACAACTTCCCTCACCGTATCTTCATCAAATCCGGTCTTCTTATCTCCAGCAAGAGCCTCGCCGCTTAGCTTCAATAAAATTCTCTGCATACATGCACCATCCGTAATCAATTATTTTTTACTTTTTTTAAATTCATCAAAGAAAGATGTGGGATTTACATCCGCGTAGCACTGTGAGCACATACCTTCAATTACCGCGCCGTTATTAATCTGAACTGATTTGGATTTGATATTTCCCATAACAATTGCCGAGGTATCCAGAATTACCGGTCCCTGCACATCAATATCACCTTTCACTGCACCGGCAATTACAGCACTGTTGGCAAAGATGTTTCCGATAATAACCGAACTTTGGCCGATCTTAACGCTTCCCATGCTCCTTACTTCCCCGTTGATCTTGGCATTATCCGCATAAATTTCTGCTGCCTGTGAGTTGCCTGTAACGTTTCCGGTAACATTTAACTTACCGAGAATATCAATATTGCCATTAACGGTTCCCTCTAATTCCAGCGAACCTTCCGAGGTAATATCACCCATAATCTTCATTCCCACAGTTATGGTTGCAGTCTCATCGGATACCTCTCTGGAAGTCTTATCTGTTTTGATCATTTCTGCCTCTGCGGCGGCTACATATACCGATTCCTCGCTCATCATATCCATTTCCTCCACTTTATTTAGCATTTCATCAATATCAACCGGAAATCCATCAAAACTGAGCGGATCTGCCTGCACATCCGCCGCTACTATGTCTTCTTCTACAATCTCATCTTCCGGTGATGCTTCGATTGTTTCTTCCTCGGCTGTATACTCTTCCTCCGCCGCCCACTCCTGGGCCGCTTCTTCCGGCATATCCATGCTCTCTTCTTCGGGCATTAATTCATTGACCGCCTGTGAAAGATCCTCTTTTAAATCTGTAAAAAATCCCATTTGCTTTTTCCTCCATTCCTTGTACTGCTTCTTCTTTATATAATTTTATTTATTATCATTTTTTTCACCGGCAATATGCTGAATCGGTATCGTATCATCACTGATGGGCAAAATCTGCGTGTTTTCCATGGCTAAAAGCCCTTCGATAATCTCCGGCAAAGCCTCTACCGTACTTTTCTTCTCGGCGGCATCATGCAGCAGTACGATTCCCACATGCTTCCCGCCGATTCCGGACAGGCAATTATCAATAATCCGGGCTTTACTGATGGTGCCGCTGGCGGCATCACCGGATGCAATATTCCAATCGAAATAAGTAATGTTCTGTTGGTTTAAATAGGCGATCAGTTCCTGCATGTCCACCTTACTGACGGTATTGGAACTTCCCCCCGGAAAACGGCAATACCTTGGCCATATTCCGGTTACTTCATATAAGTATTCCTGCAGCTTGGTCAAATCCGTACCGAAACTCTCCACCGACTGGTATATTTCCTGATACTTATGACTGTAAGAATGCATGCCCAGGGTATGTCCCTCATCTACAATACGCCGATAGGCCGCCTTGGACTGTTCGTCAGTCTTACCTACAACAAAAAAAGTTGCCTTGACCTCATATTCTTTGAGAATATCCAATATCGTATTGGTATTGCTGCTTGGTCCATCGTCAAAAGTTAAATAAATCTTTCTGACATCCTCATCGGTAACAATCTGCTCTAACGGTTCGGCTTCTTTGGTCCTTGCCGACTCTTCCAGCTGTGCGGTAACAAAAACACCGGTTTGGGTAACTTCTTCCGCCACGGTTTCCGTTTCGGCCGCTGCTGTGGACCTTCGTAGCTGCTCCAGTTCTGTCTCGACATTCTTTAATCGGACAAATAAAATAATACATAGAACTGTTGGAAATAAGATGGCAGCCATTATCGTGTAAATAATTATCTTTTTCAGCAATCGCACCCGCCGGCTGCGCCCAGCCTGCCGATTGCCGCTATCGGTTCCTGCCATTCATGTCAGCTCCCTTATACTGTGCTTTTAATATGATACCATAAAAGTTAAAAAGAAAAAAGAGCGAAAATCATTTTTCTACAGGTTTTTAGAAAGGTTCTTAACACCTTTTTTACGGTGCTCTGTTGTATAGTAAAAGAAAAATCGGTATAATGAAGGCAATATAGGAGATTAAACATGATGCCTTACTTCAAAAAGATAACTTATTTTTTTAACAATCCAACCAAAATTACCAGTATTTTTATTACCTTTTTATTTTTGGCACTGGCAACAGCTATTTCTTTTTTCTTTTACCATTATATGCCGTTACCCGATGACATCGTCAGTTATGTGTTGTTTTTTATCCTTGCCATCCTGTTTACTGCAAGATTTACATGCGGATACATTTACCCGATAATCGCATCCCTGTTTTCTGTTATATTGGTAAATTATTTATTTACCTTTCCTTTTTGGGCATTCAACTTTACAATTACGGGTTATCCACTCATGTTTTTCGGTATGTTTACCATTGCCATTATTATCAGTACCATGACCACCCAGCTAAAGACCCAGTCTGCCATTATCACCGAACGTGAAAAGCTGTTGATGGAAGCGGAAAAGGAAAAAATGCGGGCCAATCTGCTGCGGGCAATCTCCCACGACCTGCGCACTCCCCTGACCGGCATCATCGGCAATAGTTCCACTTATCTGGATAATGCCAAATACATCAGTGATGAGGAAAAAACCGAGATTGTTTCTCATATTTATGATGATTCCAACTGGCTGCTGAATATGGTCGAAAATCTATTGTCCGTTACCAGAATTCACGGAGAAAACATGAAGGTCATAACTTCTCTGGAGTCTGTTGAGGAAGTGGTCTCAGAAGCTGTTATCCGTCTGAAAAAGCGATATCCTGATTCCTCTGTTATCGCTGCTGTACCTGATGAGTTGATCATGGTTCCCATGGATGCCATTCTCATCGAACAGGTTATCATCAACTTATTGGAAAATGCCGTTGTCCATGCCAACAGCCGGGAAGCTATTGAATGTACCGTCCATGATGACGGTAAACATGTTATTTTTATTATCAAAGATTACGGTGTTGGAATTGACAAACATAAATTGCCTTATATTTTTGACGGCAATGTTTACGAAGCTTCTTCTTCCGCCGATTCGCGCAAAGGAATGGGCATCGGATTATCCATCTGCAAAACAATCATCACCGCCCACCACGGCAGTATATCCGCCGGCAATCACAGCCGTGGGGCGGAATTTATTTTCAGCTTGCCAAAGGAGTGAATTTATTATGAAATCAACTATCGTATTAATTGAAGATGAGAAGAATATCAGTTCCTTTATTTCTACTGCTCTGGAAGCACAGGAATATAAAGTCATCACTGCCGCTACGGGAAAGGATGGCCTGAATCTGGTAGCTTCCATATGTCCGGACATTGTCTTATTGGATTTAGGGCTTCCGGATATGGATGGTCTGGATGTACTCCATCAGATTCGTGAATGGACTGATACTCCCATTCCTGTTATTATTATCTCGGCCCGTTCCCAGGAAAAGGAAAAGGTTCTGGCCCTGGATGCCGGTGCCGATGATTATATCACCAAACCTTTCGGGACCTCCGAACTGATGGCCCGCATCCGTACTTCCTTAAGACATAACGGGATTTCCTCGAAAACCGTTCCTTACCGCCATGATGATTTAGTTTTGGACTATGAAAAACATCTGGTCACCCTGGAAAAGAAAGAAATCCATTTGACACAAATTGAATTCAAGCTGCTGTCCCTCCTTTCCAGAAATTCCGGAAAAGTATTGACATATTCCTACTTAATGGGTAAAATATGGGGACCTTATGCCGATTCCAACAATCAGATATTGCGTGTTAATATGGCCAATATCCGTCGTAAAATAGAAAAAAACCCGGCTGAACCTCAGTATGTATTTACAGAAATCGGTATCGGCTACCGGATGGCTGAGGATACTTCTCTCTCAACATAAGGAGGATTTCTATGCAGGTATTTCTTCTGGAACAAATGAACTTTCTGATACGTCTGGTAATCGCTGCCCTCTGCGGCATCCTGATTGGTTATGAACGGGAAAGCAATCTGAAGCTTGCCGGTATACGAACGCATTCTATTGTCGCCCTTGCAGCTGCCCTGATTACCATCATATCCAAATACGGCTTTGATGATGTCCTGGGAGCATATGTTTCTCTGGATCCTTCCAGAATTGCTTCCGGTATCGTAACGGCCATCGGCTTTTTAGGTGCCGGTGTTATTTTCACTCGTAAAATGAGTGTCAGCGGCTTAACTACTTCTGCCGGTTTGTGGGCTACCGTGGGCATCGGTATGGCTATTGGTGCCGGTATGTATGCTCCGGGTATGATCTGCACTGTTCTGATTCTGATTATGCAATTTATTTTTCAGCGCAATTCACATATATTAAAGTCTCCGACAGTTGAAAAACTTGTTATTCATGTTTCTGAAAATGATGATATTATTCCTTTGATCAACAAAGCTTTTCTATCTCATCGCATTAAAATTATTAATATCAATGTCAGCCGTCTCCATGCAAAAGAACTGGAAATCAAGCTTTATGTCACTTTTCCGGAATCTTGTGACATAGGGCAGATTCTTTCTCTGATGAAAGATATCCCGGAACTTCAATCCATCGACATCTCCCTGGACTGAAATTATTAAATATTTTTGTGCTGATTTTGAGGCAAAACATCCCTTTTTTGTGGTGTTTTGTTTTTTTTTATGATAAAATTATTTAACTTAAAAAACATATTAAATGGAGGGGTAATATGCAAAAGAAATTTACACAAAGATTATTTATTTTTATTGTCCTGGGGATTGTTAGTATGGTGGCCATTATTTTTGCCTTACAGACCTATGTTTGTCTTCATACAAACACGGAAACCGCCTTGTCCACATTAGAGGTTGTAAATGAAAAACTTGATAATAACGACAGGGCGGTGGAAAGTCTGACAAATGCCTTAGGGGATGCTTCTATTGCCAAAGCTGAAGCTTTCGCCTATATGATTACTGAAAATCCTTCTATTATTGAGGATGTTGATGAATGTGACAAAATTGCAAAGCTTCTGGGCGTGGACGAGGTACATGTTACTGACGACCAAGGCATTTTATGGTGGGGAAATATCCCCGGTTATTTTGGTTTTGATTTTTCCAGCGGTGATCAGACCAAACCGTTTCTTGCCATTTTAAATGATTCTTCTTTAAAGATGGCCCAGGAACCCCAGCCTAACGGCGCTGAAGGCAAGCTATTTCAATACACCAGCGTTGCCCGAATGGATAAAAAAGGAATCGTTCAGGTTGGCCAGGCTCCTACCGCTTTAGAAAAACTTCTGGAAAATAATTCTATTGAAAAAGCCCTGGCTGAATATAAGGTAAGTGATAATGGCTACTTATTTGCCGTAAATCAAGCCACCAACCTGATTGAAGCCCATCAGAATTCTGATTTAATCGGGAAAGATTATAAGGAAGCGGGATTTCCCGAATCCTTACTGTCAGCCACAGGCAAATCCGCTACCGCCACCATTGACGGTACCAGAGTCAGATATCTTTCTCAGCTTCATAATGATCTGATTATCGGCGTGGCAATTCCTGTTTCGGAAGTTTACAGTGAGCGAACCAGCCAGACTATCATCTTTTCCATCAGCTGCCTGCTTATCTTTACCCTGCTCAATTTCCTGATTCGTAATATGCTGCAAAGGGATGTAGTAAACGGCATCAATCAGTTTAATACCGAGTTAAAAAAAATAACCGATGGTGATTTGGATATTTCTGTAAATATTAATACTTGTGAAGAATTTTCCGCTTTAAGCGGAAGCATTAATGAAATGGTGGACAGCATAAAAAGCGGCTTTTCACAAAATCAAATACAAATTTCGGAAAACCGCAATATGCTCAATCAGCAGCAGAAAATGTTTGAAGATATCCGGCAAATATCTCACGATATTTCCGCCTCCTCCAAACGGATGTTGACAGTGGCCCATTCCATCAGCTCCGGCTCTGATACACAGGCCCGATCCATTGAAGAACTGGCTGAAACCATGGATCAGCTGACTGCTCATGCTTCGGAAAATACCCGGCTTTCAGATAACGCTTACCGGATATCCACAGATGCCCAAAATAATATTTCCCAGGCCAACAATAATGTAAAGGCGATGCAGGATGCTATGACAGATATCCAAAATTCTTCCGAACAAATTAAAACCATTATTGATCAAATTGATGGGATTGCTTCTCAAACTAATATGCTGGCTCTGAATGCTGCCATCGAAGCTGCCCGTGCCGGAGCTGCCGGCAAAGGATTTGCTGTCGTTGCCGAACAAGTTCGGGATCTGGCCAACCAAAGCGAACACGCTGTTCTTGCTACCAATGAATTGATTCACAATACTTTGGAAGCCATTAGTAAAGGCGGTGCCATTGCTGACAAAACTCTTGCTGAATTCCAGGCTATTGCCCATGACTCACAAAAATCCGGTGATTCTATCTCGGAAATCAGAAACAGCTCCGAAGCTCAGGCAACGGTAATTAAACAGGCCACCACCATGCTTACCCAGATTTCCAAGATTATTGAAGCCAATGCACAAATATCACAGGATAGTGAGGCGGCTTCCAGCGAACTTTCCGCTCATGCAAACAGGCTCACAACATTAACCGATTAATATGGATCAAAAAAAAGGACCGGGGTTACCTGGTCCTTTCATTTCCCCAAAAGAACAGAGCAACTGTTCCCGGTCCGGTATGTGCTCCGATAACCGTGCCCACACTGTTAATCATTACCTTTCCTTGCAGATTGGAGAATCTTTCTTCTATTATATCGGCTGTCAGTCTGGCATATTCATAGCATGCCGAATGAGATATATAACATTTTTCTGAGTAAGCTAACCCACCTTCGGCATACTCTTCCATTCGTTTCACAATCTCTTCCACTACTTTTTTCATTCCCCGATACTTGGTGCGGGGAATCAGTTTTCCCTCAGTATCCATATTCAGTAACGGGCAGATATGCAGGGCCGTTCCGAACACAGCCGATGTTTTAGAAATTCTTCCGCCTCGGTAATAGCTGGTCAGATCGGTAGAGAAAAACCAATGATGGAGTTTTAGCTTATTCTCTTCCAGCCATTTCTGAACTTCCTCCAGACTTTTTCCTTCCCGGCGCAGTTCGTGGGCTCTGTCAACCAATAATCCATAACCCGATGAAGCTCCCAGGGAATCTACAATAATTACCTTTCTGTCAGGATACGCTTCCATCATTAAATCTCTGGCAATACAGGCGGAATTATAGGTTCCGGAGATTCCTGATGAAAGGGTAATATGAAGAACATCCTTGCCTGATCGTAAAACGGGCTCAAATATTTCTGTGTATTCCTCCGGATTTACCTGTGAAGTAACCGGACATGCCCCGGCTGCCACACGCTTGTAAAACTCCTCAAAGGTCATGGACTGTCCGCAATCATCATCATATGTTTTGCCGTCCATATCATAATGAAAACTGGCAAAAGGAATTTTATTTTCCTTAAAAAAAGATAATGGCATATCTGCTGTAGAGCAGCAGCTAATCACAAAATCAGACATCGTATAATTCCTTCTTTCCTATTATTTATGCATCACATGGTTTCCAAAACCATTATATGGGTTTCTCCTGACTATGTCAACAAAAAAAGAAAGTCCCGATCGTTATATTGAGACTTTCTTCTTATTTTACATGCGAGCCGGTGCCGTTACGATTCCATCGGCCCCTCTGGTAAACATGGTATATTTGTAGTGAGAGGTCAGCTTTCGCTTCTCCACTCCCATAATAATTAACGTTCCGGCATAGGCCGTACCGGTGACATTAACAGTACCATAACCGGTGCTCATCATTCTTTGGGCAACTTCCTGCTGTTCCAGGATCAGCCTTCCCTGCTTTTTACGGTAAGCATCCCTTGATACCACCAGATTACCCAACTCTGCTCTTTTATCCTCGGTCAGCCGCCCCTGTGCATCCAGTCCGTTAAATAAGTCAGCCAGCCGATCCAGTTTGGTGATTTGGGCCTCCACCTCTTTTAATTCTTTGGGTATACTGACAAAGCGTCCCACAATATAGGGATCCGCTCCAATCTCCAAAATACTGCTGGCCTGAGCACTTTCACTTCCCACATTTACGCAGTCCACCTGATGACGAACCGTCAGATGACTGGCCAGTACGGAAGATGCCTGACCCAATAAACGGGCGTTACCGCCACACTTTATTTTTGACTGGATGCAAGATCCGGCTTCAAAATTAACTTCAACGGTAGCGGCGGCATTTTGAATGTATTTACAACGCAGATCTCCGCCGCTTTCTATTCTGGCGGTGTTCAACCCGATAATACCCTGTTCCACAAAAATATTTCCGCCGGCAATAACTTCACCACCTTCGATACACCCCTGAATAATGACATTCCCTTCGGTATGGACATAATACCCTGACTTAACATCACCATAAATCAGTACATTACAGATGCTGTCGATATTTCCGGTTTCAACACCCACATCACCTTTTACCACGAAGGTATCCATAACCACGACCGATTTTTTGACCATATCCACATTACCGTCTATGGCCGCTAAAACATGGAGACCATCTTCGGAAATCCGGGTATTTTTTCCAGCCGGCATCCGTATGTCTTTGCCCAAAGGCGCTTCTATTTCCTGACCCGTTACGTCCCTGCCGACGATTCCGCGTTCTGCCGGTATTTTTGTGCAGAGAATATCATTCTCACGAACATTTTGAGAAATTCCCAGGTTTTTGTAGTCTACGCTTCCGTCTTCCAGTTCTTTTGGTGTCCGCTCTTTGGTGGCCTGAAAATGATATTCAAACCGGGCATCCTTTCCGGGTATAGGGGACATAGCTTCCGCTACTTTCTCCATCTTACCATACCGCGGATTTGTTGCTAGCCGCTGTATCACATCTTCACGAATACCAAAAACAATGCCGGCTTCTTCAAGTGCATTCAGCAAATCCTGATAGGAAGCTGGCATTCCGCCATTGGCAGGAGGCACTATACTTATATACGCACTTAATTTATTCTCCGCTATAGTCGCTTTTACAACGGCATTTTGGGTAATCCTCTGACCACCACTGCCTGTCATTTTATTACTATCCATTATCCAAGATTTCCTTCACTATTTTAATCAAATTATATAACATATTACCAGACAAAACAAGGCTATTTTCTTTTTAAGCTTTCTTTTAAGCATATTCCGGTAGCTGTCTTATCATCGCTTAACAGCTCTTTGGGTGTTCCTTCAAATACCAGACGGCCGCCTTTTTTACCGCCTCCCGGTCCCAGATCTATGACCCAATCAGCCGCTTTGATGACTTGCTGATTGTGTTCCACCACAATCACGGTATTGCCTGCGTCTACCAGCCGGTCTAAGAGCATCAGGAAATTCACCACATCCAGGGGGTGTAAACCGGTAGTGGGCTCGTCCAACAGGTACAGATTGTTCTTGTTTCTATTCCCAAGCAATTCTTTGGCCAGCTTCAATCGCTGTCCTTCTCCGCCTGACAAGGTAGTTACCGTCTGACCCAGTTCCAGATAGCTCAGCCCTACCTGGGCTAACAAGCCTAATATCTTTTCCATCTTCGGGTATTCCTTAAAAACAACAATTGCCTCTTCCACCGAAAGTTTCAAAATATCCTTAATGTTATAATTCTTGTACTTCACTTCCAAAATCTCTTCTTTGAACTGATTCCCCCCACAAACCGGACAAACCACCTCAATATCTTCAAAAAACAGCATATTACTGGAAACATAGCCTAATCCTTCACAATTTTCACACCTTCCGCCTGGCGTATTGAACGAAAACTGTCTGGCATTAAGGCCCTTTTTCTTTGTTTCCGGGAGGGCGGCAAATATTTTTCTGATCTCGCTGTATAGCTCCGAATAGGTTGCCACATTGGAACGTTTCATCCGGGTAATTGCCCTTTGCTCAATGGTAATAATCCGCTCAAATTGTTCCATGCCTATGTAGTCAGACTGCTGCCCCAAAACTTCAAAAACCAATGTGGATTTTCCCGAACCGGAAACACCGCTGACCACTGTCAGACATCCAATAGGAAAATCAACACTGATATTTTGCAAATTATATAATGATGCATTTCTGACGGACAGCTTCGCTCCCGTTCCCCGGCGAATGTCTTCCCTTATCTGCGATGGTGCCTTCAAATACTGTCCGGTTACCG
The DNA here is from genome assembly GCA_031555615.1 of Lachnospiraceae bacterium. Taxonomy (GTDB): domain Bacteria; phylum Bacillota; class Clostridia; order Lachnospirales; family Lachnospiraceae; genus UBA935. The sequence continues at coordinate 22,380 of JAVBUF010000097.1, forward strand.
ATGACTCCTGATTTTTCAAATCCGCCAGTGTTCCGGTGCCGATAATCTCTCCCCCATGCTTACCGGCACCGGGACCGATATCAACGATATAATCAGCCGCTTCCATAACCTCCGTGTCGTGTTCAATAACAATGACCGTGTTCCCTAAATCACGTAATTTTTTAAGAATGGTAATCATTCCTTCTGTGTCAAGGGGATGAAGTCCAATGGTGGGTTCATCCAGAATATAGATCACTCCGGTTAAATCGGAATCCAGTGTCGCTGCCAGCTTCAGGCGCTGCATCTCCCCGCCTGACAGGGTAATGGTCTGTCGATCCAGGGAAAGATAACCCAAACCGACTTTCAGGATGCGGCCAATCTTAGTCTGCAAATCGGTTATATAAGCTTTCACCATATCTTTGCTTCTGGCATCCAGTTCCTGACTGATTTTTTTCAGCCAATCATCCAGTTCTTCCAAAGAAAGCACTGCCAATTCCGGTAATCGGATTCCTGCAACCGTTACCTGACGGCTCTTATCGTTTAACTTTTCTCCTTTACACCGGGAACATTCTCCATAGGTAAAATACTGCTCCAAATATTTTGCCTCTCCGCTTCGCTCTGATATCCTGCGCCAGAGCGTATTAAATATTCCCTCTACTTTTCCTCCCACTACTGTCTTGGGCGGAGAAACCTGGGGAAAAGATGCTTTTATCTCATCACATTCAAAGCCATAATACAGTAAGGCCTTCTGCGGCCGGCTGAATTGCTTTACCGGCACTCCCGGCTCTATCGGAATTCCATAATGTCCGAATGCGTTATATAAAGAGTTAATCTGATAATCCTTATAACCGGCATCCCAAAAGGCAACCGCGCCTTCCTCCAGCGAAAGCGTTTCATCAATCACCTTTTCCGTCTGCAGCGTCAATACCTTGCCCAAACCATGACAAGCTTCACAGGCCCCTTCTCTGGTATTATGGGAAAAATGGCTGCGGGTCATTTTGTGAATGCGCTGTCCGCAGCTGCTGCAGTACATATATACCGTAAACTCCCCATCCTTTTTTTCCAGTTCTTCCTTGCAGTCGGCAGCAGCAATTACTTCTCCGCACACGGGACACGGATAGATGCCCAGCTTTTCATATATCATCCGCAGTTCCGTATAGATATTTGTCAGTGTGCCCACTGTGGAACGGGGATTTTTGTTGGTTTGATCCTGAGTGATGATAACCGCCGGTGATACATTGCGGATATATTCCACATCCGGCTTATGGATTCCCTGATACCCGATGGCTTCCAGATACTGCCGCTGACATTCCTGATACAGGACTTCTCTGGCCAGGGTCGTCTTACCGGATCCGGATAAACCGGTGAATACTACCAGCTTACCCCGGGGGATTGTAAGGGAAAGGTTTTTCAGATTGCCTTCTTTGGCGCCTTTTATGATAATATCTGCCATTTTGTCCTCCAGACTGAAAAAAGGCAGTTTAGGACTGCCTTTTTTTAACTGTTCTTTTGATCCAGACACAGCAATAAAATACTGCGCTTGTTATGATTATATCATGAACCAGCCGGAATACAAACAATTGTTTCACATTATCGATAAATCCGTTACCGATAACCGTTAACGGAAACTGCTCTGCTCCTACGATTATCAGCAAAATAAAAGATACTGCCAGCAAACGAGTGGCATCTTTTTCTTTTTTTGAAAATGCCTTTTTAACACAATAACCAATAAATACCGAATATAGTAAAATGTATTGCCAGAAAGCATTGGGAGTCAAATTTCCTCTAACGATTTCCCAGTAATTAAACTTCGATACCGTACGATGTACTTCGCTGGTTTTTTCACCCGCATACAAAAAGAAATCAGGCATTGTCTCGGCTGACTGACTGGCGGCATAATCAAGCATATACCACAATTTTGCAGGATGCGCAAGATACCATTTCAGCACCCCGATTGCATCAATTTTGGAATAAATCATCTCCTCTGCCATTTCAGTTCTTGGCGCACAATAATAATCTTCTTTGGGCAAATACGGATTTTTTCCGGCGTCCGCTATTAAGGATGTATCTAGTCCCAATTCTTCAAGTGCTTTAATTTTATCGTCTGCAATAACCAGCACACCTGCAAATATAGACGAATAGGTTGTATCACCAGAACTAATTACATTATTTTTCTGATAAATAATGATTGCACTTCTTGCTGTCATGGCGATAATAAAGACCACCAGCACAATTTGAACAATCCACTTGACAATCCGCGGCGGACGGTGATAAATAGCCAGCAATATTGCCCAAGGTCCCAATAAGATAAGTTCCGGTGTTACCTGTGCTTTACTGCCAATAAAAAACCGAATACTAAACAAAAATATCAACCACCACTTAAAGCTTACCGTTCCTTTTTCTTTGGCAATCAATACCATACTGGTACCCATTACCATCAATAACCCTGCCATTTCAGTGGCTTCACTGAATAAGGAGTTGAACCACCCCATATTATAACTGCCAAATAAAACAACTAAAAGGGCTGATGCCAATATGATTACTCTTTTTCCAAACAATCTGTATCCGCCCCAGACAAAGGCCCCAAAAGCTGCCCCCATCATAAGCATATATATAACCGTTGCATAAACTGTAGAATATTGAAATCCGATGGCTCCGGCTGTTAATTTCACCAAAACCGCCAACATCGTCTGGCTCATTGACGGATCAAGGAAGGTTACCGTTGCCCAATCAAAATCCTCGCGCCAGTCGTATGTCTCGATAACCTTGGTTACGGTCTGCTCTTCCTGATGGATCAAATCATATTCGGTATAACGAATCCCCATAGCATCCATCATTCGTCCAAAGTCACCATTATTATATGCACCGATCCGTTCCGGAACAAAAAACACCCAGGTCATTACGACAATTGCCAAAACACTCATAAATATAGTTGTATTTCTGGCACTGCAACTAATATATTTTGCAAATAATTCTTTTATTTTTTTTATTTGTAATACAAAAATATTTCCTAAATATCCTTTATTAATATTAGGGGCCGCCGGCACAGCTTCTGTTGCTTCTTGATTCAGGAAACGGGACAATTTACTTATCTCATATATAAATAATGTAACAACTGCAACAAACATCCCATCCGCAATAATAATATATCCGAATAAGTGCATATTAATATCAAAATTCCCATATAGAAAAACATTCAGAAATAAATTACCGATACTACATAAATCTAAGGTAAGTAAAACAACAAATACTGATATGTCCTGCTTGCGCCATTTTCGATAAAAAATCATCCCTGTGAATGATAACATAACCATTATGGTTATCCCCATATATTGCCTGATACCCGTGGGCATAATTAATTTTCTCACAATCGGATAATATCCCATCCGTTCTACTATTCCCTGCCCGCTCTCCTTATCCTTTTGAATATACATAAATTTATCACGATTGACTCCGCCGGTGTTCTTAAGTGCAAGATCAACTACTTTCATAAAAGCATCGGGGTGTGATATATAGTATCCTAAAAGCTTTCCATAGGACAGCTTATTATATATCTGTTCCTCGGCTTCTTCCGAATAAGGTGCCACCACATATTGGGCTTCATCCAAATAATAGCTTTTTCCAATATCTTGTACATATTCTGCGGGAAGTCCAAAGTATAAAAGAGCTTCCTCTTTGTCCTCAGCCACCTCAAAGGCACCGCTGAAAGTAGCTGTATATAAATTCATTCTGCTATTGAGCTGCTCACTTTTTTGTATAAATTGAATACAAAAAAGAAGTAAGAGGACTGACATTGTGCCGGAAATCAAATAATAAAACACTTCGTTAGCCTTCTGTGAACGGTTTTTATAGATCAAATATCCCAACAATGGCAGCAATAAAACAATTAAGCCAACCATCGATGCTGCCGAGGTCAAAAACAGATACATTGCTATTGGTATTGGCACGATATTCTTTAATCCTTTTCCCCGCTGGTTTGTTAAACCTCGTAACACCATCGCTATCATAAATATAAATGATACTGCTGTCATGCCATTATTGTATAACGAGTTAAAATACACAGTATTGTCACTGGATAACATACAAAAGCATAATATGCATCCTGCCGCTACCGCAAAATCACCAATATAGTAATACAAGCTTTTCGTAATCATATATATTGAAATCACGACAACCACCGAAAACAATACTGCCAGATAAAGCGTTGAAAAAGATATTCCCAACCCATCACATACACTGCTGACAATTGCTACCGGATAGATCAAGCTCTCCGAAGGATTGCTGAAATATCTTGCCGATTTGATTCCTAAAATATCAAATTTTTCTATAACACTGGAAAAATACCGTTCTTCCGGCTGTGCCAGATCCTCTGCGGTTCTAGTCAATCCTAATCGATAAAGCGTCTGATCATATTCACCAACATCAACACATCCCGGCCTGAAACCTGAAAACAATACAAAAATCAATGTCAATGCCGACAGCGCTGACACACATAATGCCCCTAAATTCTGATTTTGAATAATATACTCTCTTATCCATTGTTTCATATTTTCAGTCTTTGCTACCACTGGATTTTCCTTTCTGTTCGGAATACTCATATGCCAGAGCCGGCATAATCTGATCAAAAGAAGTCATTCCTGTTCCGTCCTCAAGTCCAAAGCCGCCGTTGTAAGGAAGATCAATGTCGGTAATGTGCATTTTTTCCATTTTTTTCAATGCCAATCCTCTTAATTCATCATCCTCAATCTCATTTGCAATCATTACAATCAAAGCATATACCGCCGTAGAATCGTAATTATAATCCTTTACCACTTTACCATCTATATCATATCTGGCCTTTACTCCATCGCTCTGCATTCTGGATTTCAGCCATTGGACACTGTTCTGGGGCAGTTGATCGATCTCTGCCAGATGCAGCAGGGTTACCATAGCCTCGGCGGCATTCAGTTCGTCCTCCTCATACCGCTCCTTTTTATAGTTATACCAGCTATAATAGAGTGGAAACGCCGAGCTGATTTGACCGTTCAGCACAATTTCTTCCGTTCTTTCATACGCCTGTATGAAACTGCTGTCAGCCTCTGCCAACTCCTTCATGGTCCGTAAATCCCCATAACACAAGGTAAAACGGCTGGCATGAACTTTATCGCCGGAATCGTAAAAATCCACATATTTATCGCTTTTTATCCCGTATTTCAGCAAGCGTTCCTGATATTCTGCAATAAGGTCATCATAACCGCCCCACAACTTACGGGCACCGGTTAACGCAGAATAGATCCTTAAGTCATCAATCAGGGCATTGATATCACTGGCTCCTTCCTCCGAAACTGTCCAGGCTGTCAATCCTTTGCTCAGCATCACATTATTAATGTAGGTCAGGATTTGATCAAAAAGTGCCTGTTCCTGTGCCATCAGCGCATATTCCAGCATCGCCCCCTGACTTTCGCTTAACACTTCCGATTGTTCCATTTTTTCCCGGCTGGGATCGTAAAGCGAATGAATACCGCCTTCCGCATCCATCATCCGCTCTGTAACAAAATTGGCTGTTACCTTACCGCTTCCCATTACGGCATTTTGCAGTAACGCTTCAAACACACCTGCTTCCGCAATCTGCTTGGGTATCCAGGCTTTTACCATCCCCTCCTGATCCAAAAAGAAGGTGGTGGGAATATTGTGCAGTCCCAGTGTGTTATAAGCCTTTAAGCCCATGTCATAAAAAAAGTTTCCGGTCAATTGGTGCTCTTCTACATATTTCCTGGCAGAGGCCTGTGTTTCTCTTTCCCCGTCAGTCTTGTTGATAAAGACAAAATTCACTTCTCCGTACTTTTCCGCTGCTTGCTGATATTCCTTCATAAAAGGCATTTGCTCCTGACAATCCTGACACCAGCTTGCCCAAAAGATAACAACTGTGGGCCTTCCTGCAAATTCACTGAGCCGGTGTTCTCCGCCATCGGCATCATAAAAGAAAATATCGGGAACCTTTTCATAAAGATCACAATATTCCGGAAGCCAGATGGTACTGTCGGAAAGCCCTGCTTCCCAGTCATATTCTTCCGGCTCCTCCTGCAGTATTGCCTGCGGAGTTTCGTTCTCGCCATATTTGATCATCAGAATGATACCTGCTATGGCTATGGTCCCCAGCAGGATAAATATTCGTAATAACACCTTTTCAAATTTTTTTACGGGTTCTTCTTTCATAAGCTTTAATCTTTCTTATTTTTTGGATTTTACGGGTTAACTCTCTCTTTTTTCGCTTAAACAAACGTTGGACTTTCTTTATCCTCGTGACTTTTCTTGGTCCCTTTTTATTCACAGGATTTCTTTTTGCTGTTCCAGGGGAAAGCGGCTTCCCTGTCTGATTTTTCTTACCTGACGACCGATCTTTCTTTCTTGCGACAGGAATCTGTCGTGGAGCCGTCTTTGCTGCCTCCGGTGACCGCTGGGCTGGCGGTTCTGCGGCGGCTGGCGGTATCTCCGACTTCTGTTCATAGGCCTGGGATACTGTCATCACAATATGTCCATGTTCCAATGCATACTGCATATCGAACACATTGGCCAGTGCTTCTTCCCGCATCCTGGTTACATCCTCTTCCGCTTTGGCATATATTTCCTGAATCTGCTGATTCCGCTCTTTTTCCAACTTTTCCTTTCCTGCCTCGGAAGTATCGGCGAGGGTTACTCTGGCACCATCAAAAATAAACTGAATGCCCATTCCCGCCAGCACCATAAATACCTGCAGTACAAAATAGTGATACCGGTTTTGACTTTCCACCAGCAAATGCATGGCTACTGTTCCTAAATAAAGAAGGATCAATATATAAATATAAGAGCCCTTTTGCCGAAACACATAAATCAATGCCATCAAACAAAAGAAAATAGTAATCATATAAACAATATTATTGTAATCCCGTATGGTATATAAGAAATTGCTCCGCTCCGGTGTCAAATTGCCCTGTTCATCCAAAAAGGCAATATTCCAGGTGGACCCATAATCATCATTTCCCCATAATAATTCATATTTATGCAAAAACAAATTTAAAGTACCGATGGGATTGGTGGTGAGCCTGATAATGGCCAGATCCCGGCAGGCGATATGAGCCTGTGAGGCCGATCCTGTAGCCTCCATAGTATCATAAAGCAGGTTCTTATCCTCTTCATTCCATCCGCCGATGGATTCCGTATTCAGACCCACCAAAAGATTATAGCCGAAGGAAGTACTGCCTGAAGGAAGGTTCTTATTGATGGTCAGTTCAATATCCGTGGTGACAATTCCGGATATGATCATATATGGAATAATAATCAAAATACAACGTGTCCAGCCGTTTTTCATCACACGCAGCATTACCGGAATATCATTTTCCGGCAGATCAGGCATTTTCATCTTTTGCGGCAACAAACAAAGAATAATCGCAATCAATAAAATCTGAGCCATGGGCCGGATGGCCGCCGTTAAGGCAATCAACGCCCCAAGTACCAAATGCAGCACAAAACACTTGGCGATACTGCCTTTATCCTTGTTATAGTCCATCACCAGTGACAAAAATAACCAGACACAGCCAAACAGCAGGAAGGTAAAGACATATTCCGCCGACAGCTGGGTAATATATAATATCTGCGAGGGCCAAAAGGCACAAAGTATCAGGGCAATATTCCCGGCAATTCTCCCCCCCAGTTTCCGGCCGATCTTATACATAAAAAAGCAGGTAACTACAGAAAGGACCACATTAAAATACTGACCCACGATTACGGCATTACCGAAGATGGCAAAAAGATTTTTCAGCACATAACAATAACCGATTACGTGGGGGAACATGGCAATATACTCGCAATACCCCTTTCCTTCTTTCTGCAGGGTTCCTTTCAGCATTAAATCAGCAATTTCATAATAGGTTTTATAATCAGATGCCGGTTTCATTGGAAAATACTGGATCACCAGCATTCGCACCACAAATGCGCCTGCTAAAACAAGCATCACAAAAATTGTCTCGATAATCAGAGTACTCTTTTTATCCCGGGGGAAAAAACGGTACAAATCTAATCGTGCCGCTGCCTTCGCTAAAAAACTGCATAGCATCCAGCCCAGAAACAAGCCGATAATCAACATCCCCTTGGGCAGATAAGGATACTCCTGCCCGGCACCCAAAGATGTCAATCCGCACACAAATATATAAATAAATCCCACTATGGAAAATGAAATGCTGAAATAATAAAACCACGTTTTTTTACATTGCATGATTCAATGTCCTTTACTACTGTATAGTTTTTCCTTTAATATAGCTGTAATTTGCTTACATGCTGTTCCGTCTCCATAAGGATTGGAGGCCTTACTCATGGCGTTATACTCGTCCTGATCCGTTAACAGTCTGTAAAACTCCCGGTAGATCACATCGGCATCGGTTCCCACCAGCTTTAAAGTACCGGCTTCTATTCCTTCCGGACGTTCGGTGGTGTTCCGCATCACCAACACCGGTTTTCCCAAGGCCGGAGCTTCTTCCTGAATCCCGCCGCTATCGGTCAGAATCATATAAGAACGATCCATAAAATTATGAAAATCCAATACATCAAGAGGTTCGATTATCCGCATTCGGGGATGATCGCCAAAAACCTCTCTCGCCGTTTTCCGGACTACCGGGTTCATATGAATGGGGTAAATGACTTTTACATCCTCTACCTCCTCCAGAACCCTCCTGATTCCCCGGAAAATATCATAAAGCGGCTGTCCCAGATTTTCCCGTCTGTGAGCGGTGAGCATCACCAGACGGGAATCCGCCGCCCACTCCAGCACCGGGTGGCTGTATTCCTTTACCACCGTTGTCTGCAGTGCATCGATAACCGTATTTCCGGTTACAAAAATACCCTCGGGCTTCTTTCCTTCCCGCAGCAGATTATCCTTCGCCGTCTGGGTGGGGGCAAAGTTATATTTGGCAAAAATACCTACTCCCTGCCGGTTGAACTCTTCCGGAAAAGGGGCCGTCAGATCGTAGGTCCGAAGACCGGCTTCCACATGGCCTACCGGAATTTCCAGATAAAAGGCTGCCAAACCGGTGGCAAATGTGGTGGTTGTGTCCCCATGAACCAGCACCACATCCGGTCTTTCCTTTTCCAGCACTTCCTTCATCCCATTCAGGACATTAACCGTTACATCAAATAGTGTCTGTCGTTCTTTCATAATTGCCAGGTCATATTCCGGCTCCACTTCAAAGGCTTGCAGTACCTGCTCCAGCATCTGTCTGTGCTGTCCCGTCACGCAGCAAATGGTTTCAAACTCCGGGTCTTTTTTCAATTCCTTGATCAAAGGACACATTTTAATTGCCTCCGGTCTGGTACCAAATACAAGCATTACCTTTTTCATATTCTAATCCTCTTTTTTCTTATGATACATTCTGATCCTGATCAGGATAATAATAACACCCATCATCATCTTGATCATAACCGATGTTGACAATTCAGTAAAGATCAGCTAATGCTTATTCTGTGGTATACTGGATAAAAATTTAGTTTCTTCATTTTT
>JAVBUF010000026.1:0-11947 GCA_031555615.1 Lachnospiraceae bacterium
CCCATTTTGTTGATAAATGGCTGCAGGGAAAAGGAAATGGAATCATTGCGTTTTCCCAGTTTCCAATGGCCATAGTCCACAGAATCGGTGAGAAACATCAGCATCATGATCTGGAGAAAAGCCTGGCCGACAAAAATCAGCATTCCGGAAATACCGATCATCAGCATATTGGTGTTGGGCGAAAAGAAAAATAACACATAACCAATCAGTACCAGCAGGACTGAAAAGCGGTACAGGGTCTTACGTTCAAACCGTCTGCCCAGCAGCGGAAAGACCGACAAAGCGGAAATCTGTGATACCCCCAGGATCACGGCAAAGACCGAATACATATCTTCATTGCCGTAAGCATATTTAAAAAAATAAATGCCGAAGCTGGTGGTAGTCATATAACCGATCATAAATAATGCCATGGAAACTGCCGTGACAGAAAGCTGATCATTTTTGACGATTACGGCAAACAATTCCCGCAGAGAAGTATGCTGTTTCTGCTCTTTAATCTGATGAGATTCACGGACACCAAACAGGGTAATCATCTGTCCGATCCACATAATGGCCACCACCAGAAAGGCAAACGCCTGATATCCTTTTTGCAGGCTGCCCAGGGAATCGCCCCAGGCGGAGGTAATGGGAATAATACCGGCGACTACGAAGAAGAGACCCACGTTGGCACAAATACGAGCGATAGAGCCTATTTTTTCCCGCTCCGGCTGCTGCAGGCTGAGGGTGGGCAGCATCGACCAGTAGGAAATATCATTGATGGTAAAGCTGATACCCCAGACCAGGTAAAGAATCGTAAATAAAATAATAAAGAGCGTTCCGTTTAATTGAAAGTCTGTAAAAAGCAAAATCGTGAAAATACCCGAGAGTGCCGCTCCCAGGGCAATCCACGGCTTAAATTTGCCATACCGGGTATGAGTATTGTCAACCACCAGTCCCATAATCGGGTCGTTGCAGGCATCAAAAATGCGGGCGGCCAAAATAATGCCGGTGATCCACCATAAAGCACTGGTGGAGATGTTGATCACATCGGTGAGATAGAACATCAGATACATACTGATCAGGGAATAGACCATATCTCTGCCGATGGTTCCCAAACCAAAGGTAATGCGGTTATACTTATTAGGTTGATTCATACAGGCACCTCGCTTTAATATTTTTTTGACCCGCTTTCGATGCAGTCATATATTTTGATTATAGCATTTTAACTAATTAAAAACATCCCCTCGCAGATCAAATATATCATCAAAAGGCACTTTAGTATTCACAATCCTCAATATCCGGCTGGTTTTATCAATCCGGGCAACCATACCCGTTATCTGTACATATTCGTCTTTTTGAAAATACTCCACCGTCAGAATATCTCTAAGCTGCACTTGCTGGAGCTTCCAGTCCAGTTCTTCCTGTTGTTCCTCAGACAATATCCGTTTAGGCACAATAATCCGTTCTTTTTCCAGCAATGCTTCCCGAAAGCCTTTTAACCCATCAAAGGGCAAAAACTGCTTCGCCCGGTCAGCCCGCTCCATATTGCCTTTCCTACTCGCCACTTTTATGCCCTCCGATCTGCCGGTTCCGCGCTATAGCCGTTCCGGCTTCCTGTAAATCCATTCCCCGTACGATGGCATTTTTTCCAAATCGCTTTTTAATTTCCAAAGTTGCATTTTGCAGCTTTCGTTCCTTTTCCACTTCCGCCGGACTGGTAAAAAGATCATATTGCTCATATGCTTCATCCCTGACATGGCAGGACAGATTCAGCCGCTTAATGGGGCTGTTTTTATCAACAATCCGGTCATACAGATCCAGCACATAGGGTACTGTTAACCGATAGGAATTGGTGCAGATGGTCATGGATATGGTGCCCCCCGAAGGCTTCATATCCAACTGGTTGGAATACCCCAGCATCAGAGACAGGGAGGCGGTAACCAGTCCCTTGTCCGCCATATCCAGGCATAATGCATCAGTCATCTCCTTAACGATCAGCCGGCATTCCTCACAGGTATAATCCCGGGGCAGCACCTGCCCCACCGACAGGGAGCTGTTCTGGGGCCTGTATCCCCTGATATCCGCTATCGTGGTGGTTTCCCGGCCCCAGGCATGGTCAATCAACAGTTCCGCATCAATGCCGAACATATGATACAATAAATCCTCCGGGGTCTGGGCAACATCCCCCATCGTCATAATTCCCACACTCTTCAGACGCTTTACGGTTCCGGCCCCAACCCGCCAGAAATCATTCAGCGGCTGATGCTTCCACAATAGTTTCCGGTACAACTCTTCATCCAGATAGCCGATATTGTCTTTCACATGCTTGGCCGTTATGTCCAGGGCTATTTTCGCCAGATAAAGATTGGTTCCGATTCCGGCTGTGGCCGTGATACCTGTAGTCTTCATGATATCTGCCATGATGACCGCAGCCAGCTCTCTGGCATCCATATGGTACATATCCAGATAATGCGTGACATCCAGAAAGGCTTCATCGATGGAGTAGACGTGGATGTCCTCCCTGGCGATATATTTCAGGTAGATGGCGTAAATGTTTGCCGAATACTCAATATATAGTTTCATCCGGGGCGTTGCCTTGATATACTTCACATTCCCCGGAATCTGGAACACCCGGCAGCGGTTGCTGATCCCCAGTGCCTTCATGGAAGGGGAAATCGCCAGACATATGGTCTTTTCGCCTCGCTCCGGGTCAGCAACCGCCAAATTGGTGGTTAAAGGGTTCATTTTCCGCTCCACACACTCTACCGAAGCATAAAAAGACTTTAAATCAATACACAGATAGACGGAGTTCTCCATAGCAAACACCTCCTGTTTAAAACGATATCTGCTGCTTTGTTTTATCATATCACAAGAACATATGTTTGTATATGGGGACGTAAAAATTCCCGGCCTTAATCTACCGGGAATTCCTGGAAATTTCAATTTTATTTTAATCAACTTTATTTTACTTCCATTTATATCTTTTTACATTCCAGTGCGCAGGGCACATCCGTCACATGAATCTGCTCAACTAGCAATTTATGTCCCTGAGATATCTTATGATCGAATAAATATCTGGCCAGAGGATTGATGAGACAGCTTTCCACCACATTTCCGATGCCCCGACCGCCGTTCTCCAAATTTCCCATGGCTTTTGCCAGTAATGCGTCCATGGCTTGGGATGATATCTCTAAGCTGATCTTCTTCTCCGTCCGAAGATTCTCAATAATCTTTTCCACCTGCGCATTCAAAATGGCTTGAGCTGTTTCTTCCCTGATAAAATCAAATACCACGATATTCTCCCCGATACGGTTCAGAATCTCAGGGCGTCCCAGTTCCAGTTTGAAATAATCCTCGATCCCCTTTCGTACCCGCTGCCGTACTTCCCGATAAGGCATATCCGGAGTTACATTAGGGAAACGTTCCCCCCTGCTGTCTGCCAGATAAATCCCCAGATTGCTTGTAAAAATAATTATAGTTTCGGAAAAATAAACAGTATTTCCCTGGCCATCCGTCATCCGGCCGTCCTCCAGAATCTGCAGGAACTTATCCAGTACCGAGGGATGGGCTTTTTCAATCTCATCAAACAAAAGAATCGAAAAAGGATTGTTCTTTACGGCATTGGTCAGTTGTCCGCCGGTTTCATAACCCACATATCCGGGAGGTGCTCCCAAAAGCTTTTGATCACTGTTGGGCTGCCCATATTCACTCATATCAAACCGGATGCAGCGGCTTTCATCGCCAAACAGCCTGGCCGCAAGGGTTTTTGCTGTTTCTGTTTTGCCCGTACCGGTAGGACCGGCAAAGAACAGTACGCCCTTGGGCTTTCCATGAGAAGAATGCTGCAAACCGGACATCCCGGTAACGGCCCGTTTTACCACGTCCAGGGTCTGAACGATTGCCTGTTCCTGTCCTTTTACCCGTCTTGCAAAAAATCCTTCAGCCTGTGATATTTCCTGATAATCCAAGGTATTCCAGGGATTTTCCCGGATGCCGTATTTATATAAATCGATGACATCCACCATTTCTTTCATCAGAATCCGTTTGCTTTTACAAAGCCTTCTCAGACCATTTAATTCCGTCAGGGTAAAGCCTTCGGTGAGGGCCACAAAACGATTCTTGATTTGCTCCAGTTCCTCCGGATGCTCCCTATAATAAACACTTTCATCAGCATAAATATCACCTGCAAAAAAACTGGGAAAATTAGGTCCCTTGATCAACTGTTCCCGCTCTTCTTTAGCCGGCACTGTCAGGGTAATGGTCTTCACGTTGGGATTCCCCAGATAAAACCAGGTGGGGACATCATTACATTTGTTCACCAGTAACACCAAAAGATTCCGCAAGGTTCCGCTCTCAGCCTGTACCTCCCGTCCTTCCATGGAGGCCTGCTGCAGTACCGTATAACTGTCGATTTCGGCCTGTTCCATGTTTTCTGCCGAAATAATGCACCGGGAAGCAAAATCCATGACCACTACCGTGGCTTCGGTATTTTGGTTAAGGGCGGCTCTGATGTGTACCGGCGCAGTCTGCCCTCTTCCTTTAAAAGCGGCTGAAATATACCCTTCCCGCGGTATTTCTCCGATCAGATCTCCGAACCGCTGTAAATAGCCATCTTCACATTGGTTATAAAAGCCCCTGAGATGGTCATAAAAAACGATATTGGCATAACCGCTGTCCCTGAAATAAAAATGAAGATATTCCGGCAGACTTAGGATACTGCCCTGGGCCACACTTCCTTCCACCGGATACAGGTATTTATCCAGGATATTTCCTTCCAGGATCAGAACCGGCTTGATCTTGTGAAACAGCTCCATTTCCCTGTGCCATTTGGGTACATAGTCATTCATACGCTTCCTCCACTCCCCTTTGCAACATTTTTTCAGTTAATGCTTCCTGAAAACCCGCCTGATGGATGCCTACCGAAATAATGCCGTCGGCGGTTGCGAAATTCTGTATTTCATTCCGGTAATGTTCCAGATACTGCCGGTAGGTGGTACCACAAGCCTCCTGCAAGATATGTATTTTCTGATTAGCCGAACCTCGGAGAGGACAATTTTCGTTTTGTTCTTCCTGATACCGGCCATCAATCAATACCGCGGTCTGCTTCAATATATGATTCACCGCGGTTAAATTTCTTTCCCGCAGCCCGGACAGCTCATATCCGGTATAAATCAGAATATCTGTAGAGAGGATTTTTATTTTATCAACCAATGCTGCCAGTTCCTCCGGCTGTTCAAAGGGCTCCCCGCCGGTAATGGTAAAACCGTCAATGGGATATTGCCGGTGAATACTGTCAATCAATTGCATCACCGTTTTCAGCGATGTCTGATAGCCAGGGGACTGTTCCCACAATTCGGGATTGCTGCAGCCCTGGCAGGCATGAGGACATCCGGCAAACCAGATCCCCACCCGGCACCCAGGTCCCAGAACCTTAACCGGATACAAGATTCTAGCTATATACATATCCATCCCAGCCTTTCTGCAAAACTATCGATTATATTTCTTCACATTTTACGCAGAAATAAGCAGCTTCCGCCTGTCGGCCGCCTTCTTTCATCATGCCCCCCAGACCGATTTCATCTCCGGCCTGAAGCACCATCATCTCTCCGTCGGAAATTTTGTTATTATTTATATAAGTAAAATTGGTACTGCTTAAATTTTCAATGATCAACTGCCCGCTCCGAAAAGTCAACCGTGCATGGATTCTGCTGACATATGATTTTTCCTGTAAATACTCCTGCATAGCCGCATTTCTGCCGATGATCATTTCTTCTTCCCGGATTAAAAAACGGTATTTCCCATCCAATGATTCCAATTGCCAGCAGGTACTGCTCTCCGGCCTTTCCGCCTCCCTGCTCCGAATCGGTACACTGGATAAATCTGCCTCACAGTTAGAACATTCCAACAACATGGGCGGATTCTGCTGACGGCAAATGGGACAAGTCTTGCATTTATCCATCCTACTTTTCCTCTCTCATTTCCCGGTACTCTGTTTTTCTTTTCCCTCTGCCGGCGTTCTTCAGGTTTCCTGCTTCCTCGTTCATCTGATATTCACTGGTATTGATGATCCGGGCATATTGTGCTTCTGCCGGAAGCATGGATTGAATTGCGGGAATGATTCCACGCTGGCGCAGTTTTTCTCTGATCAGGAAAAAATCATGGCAGAAATCATCCATATCATGGCACATCTCCTTACTTTCCTGGGCTGTGGGCATCCGGTCTACTGTATCCAGCTTGCCTAATTCCATGGTAATCTGACCATCTTCCCCAAAGGTTACATTAACGGCCGTATCCTCTTCCAATAAATAAAGCTCACTGTGGAATCTTTTACCGCCCTGAGGCCCAATGTCCCGGTTCCCCACCAGAACATAACCCATTTCCTCCATAGCGCCATCCACCATGGCGTTAATGTAAGCCTGCTCCTGTTCCCTTTCCAACCACTGTTCCCGCCGGAGAATTTCCTCCTGTTGATAGCTCCTGCACTCCTTTAAAAAAGGCAAAACCGTCAGGGAATAATAGGTTTTGCAGAATTCCTCATCCACAATATCCGCAGCTTTTTCTTTGATTTTCTTTTCTTTTTCCCGAAGCTGTATACTTAAATCCATGTTCCCGGTTTCTTCCAAAACCGCTTTAATCTGATATCTATATTCCTGTCCCAGCACATCAAAATTTAAGGACATACCCGCCCTTATTGCATCTGCCGTATCCGCTCCGGATTGCGCTGCCGAAACGGCCGATTCTTGTTCCCTGATGCTGTTTTCGGATTTTTGCTGACACTCTTTTTCTTTTTGCAACTGCTGTTCCCGGAGCTCTTTTAAGATTAACTTGTGCTCCGCTGTCAGTCGGAATTTCCCTGTTTTAGGCCCACTCATATTATAACCATGCTCCTTTCAGACAATGCCGTTTGTTCTACCCTTTCAATTGTTCCAGCCGTTGCTGCAAAGATACACAATCTGCTGCCATGACCATGGGCAGATTGATCTGAGCCTGCATACATTTCTCAATATCACCGGTGACCCGCTCCAGTAATGCTGTTGCATTCCGCCCGGTAAAATGGTACCCGGCATAGTCTTTATCACTCTTGATCATCTGCATAAGGGTTTCCATAAAATCGGTTATTCGCTCTTCCCGTTTTTCAAACAACTGCATCATTAATTCTCCGCTGTCGTCCTCACAGATACTCTGAATCAGACTGATCACACCGGAAACCTCCCGCCGGTCCTGTACATACTGTTCCAGAAGGGACTTCAGTTTCTTTTTGTGCCGTACCTTTTCTTCCAAAATCAGATTGATTTCCCGTGCCGCTTTCTGCGCCACACGGCGGTAACGAACATCCACCATTTCCTTGATATGGGTTCCTGCCAGCCACCATATGGGTATATTCATAAACGGAATGGCAAAGCGAAGCAATATCCAATCCCGCCCATACGCTTCTTCCGTAACCCCGATAACCAGAAACATGGTAAAGAGAAAACATTCCACCAAAAGAGCAGCTATAGTCTCCATCATGCCGCTTTTTACTAATCTGGTGGAAAATGCTACCGTGGTAATAGAAAGAAACACCCATATAAAATACAAGACCAAAAGGTGCCACGGTAAGAACCAGATATTGGTAAACAAAACCAGACAATTTAGTCCGCTGATTATCAGGAATATTATTCGTAAACGCTGCCGCATACTATCTCCCCTGCCTCCACTGCTCCAGCTTTGCTTCTTTTCCCAAAGCAATCAGCCATCCTTCCAATTGGGGATCAGGATTATCTTCCTCATCCAGCAACTGATGGCAAAAACCGGTGAAATTTTCATAAGAATCGGTCATCATCTCTTTCATATATCCGGTAAACTGAGATACGGTTTCAAATCTACGGCCCGCCAGACATAAAACATGCTCTCCTGACAGCATGAACCCCATCAGATATAAATACATTATCTTATCTCTTTTTTTATAATGTGAGCGATAAGCCGCCTCTAAACCTTTTACAGCCTCCAGCATACCAGAGGGCTCGCCTTCCATTCTTTCAATGTAGGCAGATAATATCCGGTTTTCCAGAATGCTGCCCCAGAACTCCCTCTCCCTGATGTCCTCAGCCGGCAATTTGGAAAGAATCTCCCGGCCTAATTCAGGCAATCCCGAATAGATTCTGCCCCGCCAGAAAAGTTCCCTGGTGGTTCCGCTTAATTGGTATAAAGTATGCCAATACAAAATTTCATCTTTCCCATACAGCCGGGACGCTTCTTCCTCTGCATCCAGACAAAAACCCGCCGCCTGAGGATCAAAGGTTTTAAAGAAAGCCGATAATAATCCCCGAAAAAGCTGCTTTTTGCCTTCTTCCCACTGCTCTACAAGGGCATAAACCAATTCCTGCTTATCGATATATGTAATCTGTCCCAGGGTATAAGGAGGCATCCCTTTGATATTCCCGCTGCTTTCCCCCGGAACCACCATCTTCTCACCGGCACACCACCGCTTCACTTCTTCATATCCCCATCTGCGGTTGGGATTGGCTTTGGTCTTACGATTGGTAATATCATAATAGGTCAGGGCGCTGATTAAATCCTTCAATTCTTCCGGCATTTCTTTGGGAAAAGGTATTTTCTGTACTGACACATACCGCTCTATTTCCTCCGGCCCCATATGTCTGAAAGGAGTGACACCACAAAACAGTTCATATATGGTAATTCCTAAAGAATAATAATCCGATTCCTCCAAATATAAATTCTTAAAAGTCTCCGGTGCCGAATACTCCGGCGTCATTCCCGTTCTGGTCATGACAATGGTGTTCCCGTCCTCCCGCATGGAACTGATACCAAAATCAATCAGCGCAACATGCTCCTGCCGGTCGCTGACCATAATATTGGATGGCTTTAAATCCTTATGAAGAATCCCCTTGCTGTGTAAAATACGTAATCCTTCATTCAGACAGGGAATTACCTTTTCCTTTAGCTGACCGAAATCAAATCTTTTCCCCTGCAGACTCCCATACTTATAAAAAGGCAATATCTCCACCGCATATTCCCCAAAGCTTCCGGTTTCATATACCCTTGCTATATAGGGAGAATCCAGACTTTTTAAGGTGTCGGATACTTCCTGCTTAATTGCTGCCGCCCGCCGGTAAACCTTGGCTACATAAGTTTCCCCGTCGTATTGACAGATATACAGATCTGCCTCCCCGGTGGATATTTCCATCTTCTGGCTGACGGTATATTTCCCACACAACACGGTTCCCGCCACAATTCCACCCTGGGGGGATGTATAATCATTCAGCACTGTCATATTGTCCGCGTTCAGCTCGGACGGGCAGGCGGTTACATTTACTTCTGTATATACTTCTTTATTCAGTACTGTTGAATTCCACTCATCCATTGTGCATTACCTTCTCCTTACCCTTGTAAAAGAATAATGCTATTGCCGCACACAATAACCCAAAGGCAAAGAACCATTTCGGATGGATCAGATCGCCTGTATCGGGAGAAGCATCCCTGTTCCCTGAAAGAGAACCGAAAACAGCTTTTCCGTTACTTACTACTGCCGTTGCACCAAATCCGTCACTATATTGGTAAATACCGTAAGCGGAAAAATGACTGGCAGTAAACTGAATGCATTCCTGCTCTTCAGTCTGTACCATCTGATGAGTTACTTCTTCCAGTTGTCCGTTGGCATCCACACATACTACATGAAGATTCTCGCTGCCCAGCCCTGACGGCTTGGGAATCAATACATTGATATACTGCTTGCCCAATTTGGTAATCCGGCTGTTCCCCGGCTGTTCATATAGATTAATATCATAGGCCAACAGGCCGGAAGGTTCCCGGTTACCGTAAATACTGCCATATGCTTTTTTGATTTGCGCTGCAGCGTTGTCAGAATCGGTAATCTTCAAAACATAACTGCCGTTTCCGCCGGGAATAGTGGCACTTGCGATATCGCTATCGGTCAGGGTGTCACTGCTGATACGGACGGTAATCCCAACTTCCTGGTTTTCTGCTGCTTTGTTATTTTCTTTAACTACAGTACCATCCGGCGTACAGATAGCCCCCCTGAAGCCTAAAAGGGTTTCATCCAGAATGCTGTCTGATAACTTCACATCGGCATTATTCACAAAGGCCTTCTCCATCTTTCCGAAAGCCAATCCCCGGTATTCTTCATTGGTCAGCCGCAAAGCCGTTTTTTCCGCCGACAGCTCCGGTAATTCGGTGCTGCCGAAAGTCACTGATTTAGCACCGCCATCTGATAAATCAAAGGCACGCATACCAATCTTTGTGACACTCTCCGGAATATATACCTTACTCAAAGCACAATTTTGAAAGGCCCGGTCTCTGATTTCCGTTACTCCATCCATGCCGTTTACCGTTTTCAGATTCCGGCAGCCGGCAAAGGCCTCTTCCCCGATAATGCGCAAATCAGCAGGTAAGTTTACAGCGGTGATGCCGGTATGATCCTTAAACACTCCCGCAGCAATACTTTTCACTTCCTTGGGAAGGTTTACAACACTTTCTTTGCCGGCATAGGCAATTAAAATACCATCTCCCACAATCAGATATTCCTGCCCCACGTTATTCTTCCAGCTTTTTATCCATGCCGTATTGTCAAATGCTGACGGCTCTATTTCTGTTACCGTTTCCGGTATGTTCACATTCTGAAGCTGATCACAATGATAAAACGCCCCATAACCGATTCTCTCCACCCCCTGGGGTATGACGATTTCCTTTAATCCCGTTCTGGCAAAAGCAAAATCACCGATTTCTCTGATACCCTGGGGAATCTCGTAAGAGGTTAATTCCGCCTCCTGATAATAGGCCTGATCGGCAATAATCGTCTCGTCAACAATGGTATACTTGGGAAACCCTGAACCCTTTTCACCGCTTCCGGTGAGGAGATTTTCCAATACCTGGCCGGTTCCGGCACTCTCCTGCCCCGCCTCTTCTGCCCCCATTGCTATAGGATTATTATTTTCATTGCCGGAATAAACTCTGGTTCCTTTGTTATCAATAAACACCAATGCTCTTCCCGATACAATGGTACTTTTTCCCATCAGATTTTCTGTGACTACCATACCGGTAACTGCTTCCGGAGCAGCTTCCGGTGTCGCTTCCGGATTTGTTCCTGACTCTTTAGTTTCTTCCGGGGTGACTTCCTCCGGATGAACAATAGTGGCTTCATTCACCTCCGACTGTTCCGTCAGAGCCACTTGTGAAACATCTCTGCCTGCTGCATATTTTGCTCCATAGCTTCCCGGGGCAGCATCAAACTCTACTCTTGGACAGCCGTCAAAAGCCGTTTCATGGATGGTTGTAACAGACTCCGGAATATTTATTTTTTTCAGATTTACACAATCTTCAAAAGCTTTTGCACCGATACTGCGTACAAAATAAGGAATTGAAACCTGGATCAGATTCACACAGTTGGAAAAGGCATATGCCGGTATTTCTGACAGTTTACTGCCCAGGGTCACATCCTTTAAATAAGGATTTCCCCAAAAGGCATATCCCTGAATCTGCGATACGGTATTGGGAACCTCAAAAAACTCTGTCTCATATCCGGGCAGCATCTGATAGATAATGGTTTCCTGCTCACCGTAAATAATCCCCTTGCGGTAAGTCAGACGGGTGTTTCCTTTATCGATGGCAATATCCTTCAGCTTGCTGCAACCGGCAAAAACACCGCTGCCCAGCTTGGTGACACCGGCCCCTAATGTAACTGATTCCAAATTGGAACAGTTGCTAAAGGCTCCGCTTTCTATTTCTTTTACTGAATCACCGATGATCACCGTCCGCAGACTGCTGCAGTCAGCAAATGCACCGTTACTGATCTTTTCCACGGATTCTCCGATGGTCACCTTAACCAACTCATGATGACCGGAAAAGGATCCTTCTGCAATATTTTTTACTTCACGGGGAATAGACACCACTTGTTCAGTGGTGCCGGCATACTTAATCAGATTTTTCCCGTCAACCTGAAAATCAGATG
>JAVBUF010000067.1:0-48752 GCA_031555615.1 Lachnospiraceae bacterium
TTCAGAGCAGTTCCAGGTTTATTTAGAACTGCTCATTTTATCTGCTCTGATTCTGATACTTTCCTTGGATATTATAGCACATCAAAAGCAAATATTTACAAGAACTTTGACAACTAAATGAGCTGTATTTCATACCAACAGTCCTTGCCAGGATGCTTGATAAAGATTAAGCGGAGCAAGGAAAGACACTTCTTTAAAGGGTGGGAGAGATCTTGAGCAGAAGAGGCCCACAGGCTATGTTGTAGATTTGATCAACAGGAGCTAAAGGTCAGCAGAGACGCTGACAGTGTGAAATATGGACGGAAGCCAACTTGAAGCCCTAATAAGCATGGACAAAACTAAAAAAGCGATTTAGACAATTAAAAGGGGGACATTTATATGAGAAAGACCAAAGAAAGGGCAACAGACCAATTACTGGCAATTGATATAGAACGCCTATCCGCAATGCTTTCCTGTGGACAGGTGACGGCTAGAAAAATCGCCGAAGATGCCGGTGCAAGAATTACCATAGGCAGAAGAGTATTATATTCAGTAAATAAAATACAAAATTATTTGGATGCTATCGCAGAATAGCAAGAAATTAGTTTTTCTGCTCCGGCAGATGATTTAGATAACCCTTTAGTACCTTGGTAATCAGGGAACTAACGGAGCGTTCATCTGCTTGGGCGACTTCTTCCAGTTTTGCTTTTGTATCAGAATCAATTCGTATTGTAATAGTATTATCTTTCAAGGCTTACTCCTTTACAGGGATATTAAATTTCAACTATTAATATATCAGAAATGCTTTATTGAAACAAGAATATATGTTATAATATTGGAGTGTGCGAGCTGCGAAATCAGCGTAGCTGATTTCCCCTGGCGAGCGGAAGAAATTCTGCGAAGCTTTGGTAAGCTGATAAAATACAGTGGAAAATCCACCAAGGTAAGGTCTAACCAACCGCCTTGTACCAAGTCCTTGGAGTCGAAATGGTAACATTAGATTTAAGCGTAGGACAGGGAGCAACAGAGCCGAAACGAAAGTGAAGTGATAGAGCTGGGAAATTATTAAAAGTTGGAAATGGTCGAGATGTTATTCTTCATCGCAGGCAATATCTGATAAATCGCAATGGTGAGAATTATCAGGCATCCCCCAGTCTGAGAGCTTGGCGAGGTTGATGATAAGTAGTTTATCGGAACAGCTGAGGTCCTGTCATATCCCTTAAATGGGTATGGAAACCAAACCAAAGAAATGCGATAGGTGACCAAATGTGTGACAGGAAGTCCGATCCGCTCATAGTACCGAAGAAACCTTTGAAAGCAGATGGAGGGAAGGGGCGGACACTTTATAGCTTCAGGCAGTAAATAATCATGCAGACAATAATAGGAGAGCTGACCAACATGGTGAATGAATTGCTTGGAATACAGTTTAATATCGCAAAGGCAGACAGAACAGACAGAAAAGTTCAGAATCTTGCATCCTATATCAATGTAGAAACATTGCGAGCCATCCATAAGCAGATGAATAAGTATAAAGCATATGGAATTGATAAGGTGACAAAAGAGGATTATGAACAAAATCTGGAAGCGAACCTTTTAAATCTTGTGAAAAGGATGAAAAGTGGAAGCTACAAGCCGAACCCGATAAGACGAGTATATATTCCAAAGGACGAAAGCGACAAGAAACGCCCACTGGGGATATCCTGTTATGAGGATAAGCTGGTGGAGAATGCAATTGCCCAGATACTGACCCAAATCTATGAGCCGAAGTTTTATAGCGAGAGCTTTGGGTTTAGACCCGCCCGAAACTGCCATCAGGCAGTGCGGGAAGTAATAGAGGATGTACAGTATCGAAAGACCAACTACGTGGTGGAAGCGGATATCAAAGGATTCTTTGATAATGTAGACCATGACTGGCTAATGAAGTTCCTAAAACATGATATAGCAGATAAGAAATTACTGGAAATCATAGAGAAATTTCTGAAAGCGGGAATCATGGAGGATGGAAAGTATTTAGACAGCGAAAAGGGAACACCGCAGGGAAACGGAGCAAGTCCGATTCTAGCTAACATATACTTACACTATGTATTGGATAATTGGTTTGACGTAATTGTAAGAAGGCAGTGCCAAGGAGAATGTTATTTAATACGGTACTGCGACGATTTCGTATGTTGTTTTCAGAATGAAAGGGAAGCAAAAGTATTCTATGAAAGGCTACAGGAAAGATTCGGAAAATATGGATTGGAACTAGCCTTAGAGAAGACGAAGATACTTGAATTTGGGAGATTTTCCAGAGAGAATCGGGAGAAGCGAGGCGAAAAGAAGCCAGAAACGTTTGATTTTCTGGGATTTACATTTTATTGTGGAATGGATGGTGGAAAAGGCTTCTTTCGCCGCAGGGTGAAAACAAGTAAGAAGAAGTTCAGAAGCAAGATAAAAGTAATGAAGGAATGGGTAAAGAATCATAGGACAATGTCACTGGAACTGATATTTAAAACAGTAAATGCAAAACTCCGAGGACACTATCAGTACTATGGAGTTACGGATAATACAAGGGAAGTGAAGAGCTTTCTGAATCGGACAAGGTGGCTATTGTATAAATGGTTGAATAGACGAAGCCAGAAGAGAAGCTACACGTATGACGGTTACTTTAATGGACTATTGAGGACATTCCCCCTGCTTGAACCGACAATCAAGGTAAGCTTGTTTTACCGATAAACGAATATAGAGTGAAAAGCCGTATGCGTTAATAGCACACGTACGGTTTTGAATAGGGGCACAGGGGCGTAAGCCCCGTGACCTACTAGAGAGGACAAAGTAAGACAATCTATTTAACAGGAGGATAACACGCAAGAGAGCGCCCACATAATTGGTGGGAAATGAGAAAGGATAATAATTATGGCAAGAAAGGATAATAGAGGCCGAAACCTGCGAACAGGTGAAGGCCAAAGACCGGACGGACACTATTTGTACCGTTATACTGATAGTCAGACCGGAAAGAGAGAATCGTTTTATCATACCGATTTGGCAGAGCTTCGGAAAATGGAAAAAGAAGTCGCAAGAGATATGGACGATGGAATAGCAACCGCTTCCGATGCAAAGAAAATGGAAGTGAATACGCTGTTTGAAAAGTATTTAAGCGTTAGAAAGCTATCCGATTCCACTCGTTCTAATTACGTCAGGATGTGGGATATTCATATTAAAGATGATTTGGGAAAAATGAAAGTGATGCAGGTAAGACCTTCTCACATTAAAGCATTATTCCAAGCTATCTAAAGCACAATATTCCCGAAGCACCATCAAGCTACTCCATGATATGCTGTATCCGGCGTTTGCAATGGCGGTAGAGGATGATATGATTCGCAAGAATCCGGCAAATGACACTCTGCGAGATTATGGTGAGGAACCAAATGCGAAACGGGCATTGACCCAAGCCCAGCAGGAATCATTGATTGCTTTTATGGAAAGAAGCAATATCTATCAAGTGTATCTTCCCATGGTTCGGATATTATTGGGAACAGCTTGCCGGGTAGGTGAGTTTTTAGGATTGACATGGGCTGATGTAGATATGAAAAATCGGGAAATTAACATTGACCACCAGCTTCTTTACAAAAACTTTGGTGACGGAACCAAGTTCCATATCACGAAACTCAAAACCGAAGCCGGAAATCGAACGATTCCCATGTCTCGAAGTGTTCGCAAAGCATTTGAACAACAGCGTGAGTATCAGTTTATGCTGGGCATTGACCGAGATGTAACGATAGAAGGATACAAGAAGTTTATTTTTACCAGCAGGAACGGCAGACCATTACAGCTAAGTGCGGTAAACAATGTCCTTTATAATATCGTAACGGCTTACAACCGGGAAGAAAAGGAACGTGCCGCCAGGGAACGGAGAAAACCGACACTGATGCCTTCCATCTCTGCCCATACGCTTCGGCATACCGGATGTACCCGTATGGCTGAAAAGGGAATGGATATCAAGGTACTGCAATACATAATGGGACATTCCAACATAGCGGTCACGATGGAGGTTTATAACCACATCACAGAGAAACAAAGAATTGAAAATGAAATAAAGAAAATGGATGACCTGATGGCGGTTTAGTATGAAATGATTTAGTCCACCATGCACTTCGAGAGCAGAGCTCTCTCAGTTACGGCTATCGCCGTATGAGTGCTTGAAAATAAGTAACTGCTTGTGAGCGAGCCCACGCAGTTATTATTTCCAATCCCTCGCATGGCTCGTAGAAAACATGCAAATGGAGTAAAAATGGAGTAAAACCACCAAAAACACCAATTTTGATAGAGCGCAATGTGCATGAAACCCAGTGTTTATAAAGGTTTCATAATTTTTAATAAAAACATTAGCACTCACCTCTTGACAGTGCTAACAACGAGTATTATATTCAAATTATAGGATAAAATACATCCTAATAAAGTAAAGTCAGGAGGAGCTATATGAATATTTCAAAATTTACCCAAAAATCCATGCAGGCAGTGAACAACTGCGAAAACCTTGCATATGAATACGGCAATCAGGAAATCGAGCAGGAGCATTTACTATATAGCCTGCTTACCATAGATGACAGCTTAATCTTAAAATTAATTGAAAAGATGGAGATTAACAAGGAACATTTCCTGAACCGCTCGAAAGAACTACTGACCAAGAGGGTCAAAGTACAGGGAGGTCAATTATATGTCGGAAAAGACCTGAATAAGGTGCTGGTTGAAGCCGAAGAAGAGGCCAAGGCGTTAGGCGATGAATATGTTTCGGTGGAGCACTTGTTCCTGGCCATGCTGAAATCCCCCAACAAAGCCATTAAAGAAATCTTTCGGGAATATGGGATCACCAGAGAACGTTTTTTGCAAGCCCTGTCCACAGTCAGAGGCAATCAGCGGGTGACCAGCGACAATCCGGAAGCCACCTATGACACTCTTGAAAAATACGGGCAGGAACTGGTAGAACGGGCCAGAAATCAAAAGCTTGATCCGGTAATCGGGCGGGACAATGAGATTCGCAATATCATCCGAATCCTTTCCCGAAAAACCAAGAACAATCCGGTTCTCATCGGCGAACCCGGGGTGGGTAAGACCGCCGTGGTAGAAGGACTTGCCCAGCGAATCGTCCAGGGTGATGTGCCTCTGGGTTTAAAAGATAAAAAAATCTTTGCCCTGGATATGGGAGCACTGGTAGCGGGGGCCAAATACCGAGGGGAATTCGAAGAACGTTTAAAAGCGGTGCTGGAGGATGTAAAAAAGAGCGATGGACAGATTATCCTTTTTATTGACGAACTGCACACCATCGTTGGTGCCGGTAAAACCGACGGGGCGTTGGATGCCGGGAATATGCTCAAGCCCATGCTGTCCCGCGGTGAGTTGCATTGTATCGGTGCCACCACACTGGACGAATACCGCCAGTATATTGAAAAAGATGCGGCACTGGAACGCCGGTTTCAGCCGGTTATGGTGGCGGAACCCACAGTAGAGGATACCATATCTATTCTCAGGGGGCTTAAGGAACGTTATGAAGTATATCATGGTGTGAAGATTATGGATAATGCCCTGGTCAGTGCGGCTATCTTATCCAATCGTTATATATCCGACCGGTTTTTGCCGGATAAAGCCATTGATCTGGTGGATGAAGCCTGTGCTTTGATTAAAACCGAGCTGGACTCCATGCCTACGGAGTTGGATGAGCTGCGCCGCAAGGTTATGCAGATGGAAATCGAAGAAGCAGCGCTAAAAAGAGAGAATGACCGGTTAAGTCAAGATCGTCTCCAGGCCTTACAGAAAGAACTGGCTGAATTAAAAGCCGAATTCAATAACCGTAAAGCCCAGTGGGATAACGAAAAAGCCTCGGTTGAACGTCTGTCCCGGCTGCGGGAAGAAATAGAAAATATCAATAATGAAATCCAGATCGCCGGGCGGGAAGGGAATCTGGAGAAAGCCGCGGAGCTCAGTTACGGGAAACTGCCCAATTTAAAGAAGCAATTGGAGATTGAAGAAGAGAAAGTAAGAAAAGAAGATCTGACCCTGGTTCATGAAAGCGTTTCGGAAGAAGAAATCGCCCGGATCATTTCCCGCTGGACAGGAATCCCGGTGGTCAAATTAACCGAAAGCGAACGCAATAAGGTCCTTCATCTGGATGAGGAACTTCACAAACGTGTGATCGGACAAGAGGAAGGGGTCACAATGGTAACGGAAGCCATTATCCGTTCCAAGGCCGGTATCAAAGATCCCACCAAACCCATTGGTTCCTTCTTATTCCTGGGACCTACCGGGGTGGGCAAGACCGAACTGGCCAAAGCCCTGGCAGCAGCATTATTCGATGATGAAGGTAATATGGTCCGGATTGATATGAGTGAATACATGGAGAAATATTCGGTATCCAGACTGATCGGTGCGCCTCCCGGATATGTAGGATATGAAGAAGGCGGACAATTGACTGAAGCAGTCAGAAGAAAACCTTATGCCGTGGTTCTGTTTGATGAGATCGAAAAGGCCCATCCGGATGTTTTCAATGTCCTGCTGCAAGTGCTGGATGACGGACGGATTACCGATTCTCAGGGGCGGACGGTAGACTTTAAAAATACCGTTCTGATCATGACTTCCAACATTGGCGCAGGATATTTACTGGAAGGAATAGATTCTGACGGAAGTGTCAGTGAAGAGGCGGAAAAACGAGTATTAAATGACCTGCGCGGACATTTTCGCCCGGAATTTCTAAACCGACTGGATGAGACAATTCTTTTCAAACCATTAACCAAAGAAAATATTGGCGGTATTATTAAACTGATTGTTGCCGATTTAAACAAACGGCTTGCCGATAAGGAATTGACCATTCAGATAACTTCTCAGGCAGAGCAATTTATCGTCCGGAACGCTTATGATCCGGTTTATGGTGCCCGTCCGTTAAAACGGTACATTCAGAAATATGTGGAAACATTATCAGCCAAATTAATTTTATCCAATCAGCTGTCGGCGGGAGATACTATTTTAATCGAAGTGAAAGACGGACAACTGACAGCAATTAACAACTGCGCTGAAGAAAGGAAAATACAATGATTCCGAAAGATCCCATTATGCTCTTAAGTTTTATCAATTTAAAGCTGCGTGATTACTATCCTTCATTGGCAGCATTGTGTGAGGATTTACAGTTGGAGGAAGAGGAGATTAAGACCAGGCTGTCAGCCATAGATTATAGCTATCATCCGGAGCAGAACCAATTTAAATAATGTATTTTTTTGTTCAATAAAGCGATAAACGGCAGGATTTGGTTCCTGCCGTTTATTAGATGTTAACAATATCTAAAAATTAGTGGTTTGCATTGGGAAAATAATGTATACTTAAAGAATAGGAATTGAAATCTGGCAAAAAGGAGCATTTTCCAATGATAAGACAAAAAGGAACAAAAAGATGGATCAGCGCATTTTTGATACTGCTTTATATAAATTTATTTTTTACAGCAATTCCGGTATATGCTGTCAGTGCAGGCACGGAGACCGAACCGAAAACAGTACGCGTGGCCTATCTTCTGGCGCAGGGTTATCAGGAAGGCGGGGAAGGGCAGCCTAAAAGTGGTTTTGGATATGAGTATTACCAGCAAATCGCATATTATAACGGCTGGAAGTATGAGTATGTATATGGAAAATTCAGCGAGCTTTTAGAGATGCTAAAAGCCGGTGAAGTAGATATTATGGGCAATCTGTCTTATACAGATGAGCGGGCAAAGGATATACTCTACTCAACGGAGGAACAGGGCCGTGAGAGTTATTATATCTATGTGATTGACGGGCAGACAGGGATTGACCCAAACGATGAATCATCTTTAAACGGAAAACGGGTTGGCATCAGTAAGGGAAGCTATCAGCAAGGTGTTTTTATTGAATGGTGTGAGCAGAAGGGGATTAAATGTGAGATTGTTGAGTTCACAGATGCTAATGAACGGATTCGGGCTCTGAATACCGGGGAACTGGATGCTGCAATAACGGCAACCATTACCGACCGAAATGAAAGCAATGCCAGTTGGCTGCCCATTATTAAAATAGGTGATTCCCCCTTTTACTTTGGTGTAAATAAGAACCGGCCGGATCTTCTGGAGGACCTGAATGGTGCACTTTCCAAAATTCAGGCAAGAAACCGCTTTTATAATAACGAGGTATACCAAAAATATATAACCGGTGCCTCACTGATTACAGAAACATTATCAGCAGAAGAAAGGGAGTGCATTGCCTCTCGCAGCGCTATTAATGTTGGATATATAGGAGACTATGCCCCATATTGTTTTGCTGATCCCGGAACCGGTGAAGCCGCCGGAATGGGTCCGTCAGTACTTTCCTATATCGGAGAAAAGTATGGTGTATCTTTTGAATATAAAGAATACTTCTTATACAGTGAAATGCTGGAGGCATTAAACCGGAAGGAGATAGATGTGATGCTGCCGGTGCTGGGAGACTATTGGGCCGCTGAAGAACAAGGCTTCTGTTTAACCAGTGAAGTGATTTCTGGGACAATGACAATGCTTTATGTTAATGATAAATTGTCAGTAAAGGAGATGGACGATAAAATCGCCATCAGCTTTGAAAGTCCCTTTCAGGAATACTATATAAAACTTTATTATCCCGAAGCAGAAATAGTAAGATGCCATTCCATTAAGGAATGTATACAGGCTGTCCGGGAAGGAAAGGCCAACAGTACCATTGTTAATACCAATACGTATCAAATCCTGGAACAAAAAGAAAATTCCTTAGAGGATCTAAAAAAGATACCGCTTCAGGACAGTATTGATATTTGCTTTGCGGTGCGTGGGGATGATATCCCCTTTATGACTTTCATCAGCCGCGGCGTTTCCATTACACCGGATTCCATTATTTACGATGCATTGGTTTCCGCATCAAATGTTGAAAGAGAGTATACCCTGGTAGATGTAATGAAGAACCATGTTGTTGCCATCGTGGTGATTGCCCTTATTGTTTTTGTAGTTATATCCTCCATATTTATTCACTATGCAGTGGTAACAACGAGAAACCGCAAAAAACTGCTGGAAGCCAATAAAGCAGCAGAGACGGCAAAAGAAGAAGCAGTCCGGGCAAGTGCTGCCAAATCTGAATTCCTGAGCAGAATGTCTCATGATATCAGAACACCCATCAACGGTATAATGGGAATGCTGGATCTTTCGGAAAAATGGCTGGATGAACCTGCCAAAGTACAGGAATATCATGGAAAGATCCGAACATCCTCAGGGTACCTGCTTTCCCTCATTAATGATGTGCTTGATATGAGTAAGCTGGAAGCCGGCGGAATTGAATTTGCCGAAGAACCATTTAACATGTACGAATTACTGAGAAGCTGCTTGGATATCTTGCAGCCCCTGGCGGCTGAAAATGGAATTACCATGAATGAACTGAAAGAAGAGAAAATGGAACATCCCTATCTGATCGGAAGTCCGCTGCATATCAGGCAGATATTTGTAAATATTGCCACCAATGCAATTAAGTATAATAAGGTAGGCGGAAGCGTTACGGTGATGGTGGAAGAGGTTTCTTATACCAGCGATGTGGTCAACTATCAATTTACCATTACAGACAGCGGAATCGGTATGAGTAAGGAATTCCAGGATAACATGTTTGAAGCATTTACCCAGGAAAATGACGAAGGACGAACCACTTACAGGGGATCCGGCCTGGGACTATCCATAGTAAAGAAAATCATCGAGCTGATGGGCGGAGAAATATTGGTTGACAGTCAGAAAGATGTCGGCACCACATTTATCATCAGGCTTCCCTGTTCCATCGACAAGAATCCCCCCAAGCCCGAAGCTTTAGTTCCGGAGGATTATGCATCAGCTATATCCGGGATGAAGGTCTTGCTGGTGGAGGATAATGAAATGAATCTGGAAATCGTCCAGTACTTGCTGGAGGATGCGGGGGTAGAGGTGACAACAGCTACCGATGGCCAAATGGCAGTTAATGTCTTTACCCAATCAGATATTGACCGATTCGACCTGATTCTGATGGATATCATGATGCCGGTGATGGATGGATTGACAGCAACCCAGACAATCCGCATCTTGGACAGGGCAGATGCTAAAGCAATACCGATCATTGCCATGACTGTAAACGCATTTGCAGAGGATATCAAGAAGTCAAAAGAAGCGGGTATGAACGAGCACATTGCCAAGCCCCTTGACGCCAATAAAATGTTCAGGATAATGGCCAGGTTCAGAGGACAAAAATAGTATGACAGTAAAAAGTAGAAAGTCACTCAATGTGAGCAGCTTTCTACTTTTTTATAGCCTTATTTTGTGTTAATTTTCCCAACATATGCGATGATATCATTGATATTTTCCTGTTTTGAATAGTAAATATCTTCACCAAAATGCTCAAGAAAATGCTTATCGTCTGCGGTGCGCTGCTCCACAGGAATTTTTTCAGTCATAGACTTGGGCATATTCATCATCAAACGATGAATAATACTCATTTTACTGAAAAGCTGGTCACCACGCAGCACAAAAGGTTTAATTGCCGACCTGTATTGTACAGGTACATTGTTCATAAATATTTGCTGGTATTTATCCTGCTCAGCGGGACTGGTCATCCCAACCATGCATAAAATCAGAGTATTCTTTTTTAATATGTTTAAATGCTTTTCAATTTTTTTAAAACCACTTACACGACCCGCATAAAGCCCGCCAACGTAGATAATTACATTATAGGATAAGAGTGTATCTATGCGGATACTGTTGATGGGTTCGGCTTTGCAATTGAGGGCTTCGGATAACCACAAGGCATACTGCTTGCTGGTGCCGTATTTTGACTTATAGACTACAATAGTTTTCATATTAGAAATCCTCCTTTATTTAGCCAGCGCGTTTTCGATGGCTTTAAGAATTGTCTGAGAGCTTGCAGTGGCACCGGAAATTGTGTCAACTTCTATGCTTTGCCGGTCTAGAACACTGCTTACAATCGCCTCGGCGGATTGCCCTTTGCCGTTGCGATGCTCCAGAACGTGTACATTAACAATAACATGATCCTCTACCGTAACGTCTACCTTTGCAAAAACAAGACCGTTATCGCACTCACCTTGGTATGTGCCATCAGCAATTGCCTCCAGATTAATGTTTGAATCGCTGGCCGCTAAAGGCTTTGGCAGATTGATAAGGACGGCGATAACCATTGTGATCACAATAATCAGTACGGCAGAGAAGACCCAAAAGAGTGGCCGCTTCCAAATTTTTTTCTTCATATTGGTGGTTCCTCCTGCATGCTTTGCAGATTTTTAACCATTTTTTTTAAAACTTCACCGGCAGTGTCCAGCTCAGCCTGGGTGATGCCCCCATATAAACGATCAAGAAAGTTCTGGGCGTTCAGGGCAGTTTGCTTTGCGCAGTCAAGCCCTGATTCCGTTATGCGTACACTGCGGCTGCGGCGGTCAGACACACTGTCCTCAAGTGTAACCAACCCCTCCCGTTCCATAGCCTCCAGCATTTTTGTGATGTTCTGCCGGGTGGAATCCATAGCCAGGGCAATCTGTGTGATTGTCAGCGGCGGATCATCTGGCATATCGATTAAGTTACGAAGCAAAAACCACTGCTTTGTGGATAAACCTTCCACAAACATATCACCCACAAATTGCAGCTTATTGGCCAGCACAAAGGTGCCCCCAAATAGCAGATATTTACTGTTTTCAGGTGCATTCATGATAATACCTCCTTGAGAAAGAAATAGGCAACCTATTGCATATTATATGCAATAGGTTGCCTATTGTCAATCTTTTTATTATATAAGAAAAGGATTTTTGTTCATATTGTTTTATTATGCGGCTGGACTATGGTAAAATGTAAAGAAAATATTGTGAAGTAAAGGAGAATCGGTTATGATTCGTTATGTACATACAAACATTATTGCCCGGAATGCCAAAGAATTGATAGACTTTTATAAGAACACTCGAAAAGGTCGTGCAAAAAGGCGGAAAAATGATTGGTGAGCTGGTTCAGACAGACTATCCGGATGGACGAAGGGCAACATTTGTATATGTGACAGATATTGAAGGAAATATTATTGAGCTGCAGAGCTGGGAGCGATAGAGTAAAGAAAGAAAAGGTAAAAAAATATGGATGAAAAAATTTATGACAGTCAATATGGAAATGTAAAATACGTTCAGGAGGATAATATTATATTACTCACCTGGAAGGAGAAATGCAGCAACGATGATTATCGCAATACCACGTTGGCCGCATTGGGTGCCTTACAAAAATACAGTAGCAGCAGTTTTGTTGTAGATGCCCGTAACGGATTTGAGGACGAAGCAGAAGATGTGGAATGGGGATTTTCGGTTTTACTCCCGGCAATGTCTGAAACCACATGTAAAACGGTAATTTTTATCATGGAAGCAGTCAATGATATTGAAGAGGAAATGGATATGTGGACTCAGGAGTTCCGAAAGTATTTTGCTGTTCACAAGGTTACATCATATAACAGCGCAGTAAGTCTGCTGAAAAGCAAATAAAATCATTACATATTGAATAAAAAAGGCAGAAGGTAATTAATAATGTTAAAAGTATTTTTGGTAGAAGATGAATTCGTGGTACGTGAAGGTATCAAAAACAATATTGACTGGAAATCACGCGGATATGAGTTTGCAGGCGAAGCCAGTGACGGCGAATTGGCCTTCCCAATGATTCAGAAGCTGAAGCCGGATATTGTCATCACTGATATTAGGATGCCGTTTATGGACGGGTTGGCCTTAAGCCGGCTGATCAAAAAAGAGCTGCCCTGGATTGAAATTATTATTTTATCAGGGTTTGAAGAATTTGAGTATGCCAAGGAGGGGATCAAGATCGGTATCGCCGAATATCTTTCCAAGCCCATCAACGGTGAGGACCTTTTGCGGGCAGTAGATGGACTGGCGGTTAAAATAGAAGAAAAGCAGCAGGAACGTAAAATTCGGGAAATGTATATAAAGGAAATGGAAGAGAACTTTCTCAGGGAAAGGAAGAACCTGTTTCATTATCTGGTTACCGGCTCCAAATCGGCGGCCGAGTTGCTGGAGATTGCCGAGAACCTGAGTGTTGACCTTTCTGCCTTGTGGTATAATATCGTCCTGATCAAAACCCAGTCCATGAATCATGCTCATGATGAGTATTCAAACAGCCTGGTGGAAATAGAGCAAAAAATCGAGGAGCTTGAGGATGAAACCTGTTTATTGATTTTTGACCGGAATCTGGAAGGAAAAGCCCTTCTTTTTAAGGCGGACTCCAAGGAAGAGTTGGAAAGCATTCAGAACGAATACCAAAGTAGAATGCAGAAGATCCTGACGAGCTATGAAAATATCCGCTATTTCGGAGGAGTCGGCATGCCGGTTAACCGGTTAAGGGAGCTGCCGGCTTCATTTGAACGGGCCAGCCATGCCTTTGCCCACCGTTATCTGGTTCAGGAGAGTCGTATCTTAAATAGTGAAGAACTGGAGCAGGGCGTTTACCTCAATCAAGAGGAGTTTGATATCAGCAATGTCGATCCAAAGCAGATTGACAGGAGTAAAATCCGGGAATTTCTGAAGTTCGGAGACCGGGACGAAGCCATTTATTTTGTCGAGGAGTTTTTCAATGACCTTGGTAAAAACGCTATGAAATCAAATTTATTCAGACAATACATTACCATGGATACTTATTTTTGTGTTGTTGATTTTTTGGAAGGACTGCAGATTTCCAAAGAGGAAATCGATCCTTCTCCGACCATTTCCGGACCTTTGCAAAATGAAGAAAATGCCATTAATTATGTTGCCAGGATTATTAAGAAAGCTTTGGAACTGCGGGAGAAAAGGGCCAGCAACCGGTATGAAAATATCGTCGATGAGGTAATGCGTTATATCGAAGAAAACTATGCCGATGAGGAAACATCCCTAAACCTGCTGGCATCCCATGTGAATTTTTCACCTAATCATCTGAGCATGGTTTTCAGTCAGCAGACCGGTCAGACATTTACCAAATATCTGACCGACTACCGCATGAGTAAGGCCAAGGAATTATTGCGTTGTACCGGCAAAAGAAGCAGTGAGATCAGTATCGAAGTAGGGTACAAGGACCCACATTATTTTTCTTATTTATTCAAGAAAACCCAGGGCATGACACCCACCCAGTATCGTGGCGATAAAAATCCGGAGGGGGAAGAATAAATGCGGGAAAGACTGAAACAGATTTATAATGATTCGACCCTGGATGCGAAGATCAGGTATTCTTATATGCTCTTACTGGCTCCCATTGTGCTGTTTCTCATTTTTTGCTTTTATAATTTATGGGCCGGAAACCGCAGCTATGAGAACATGATCAATTCTACGCTGGTGGCCAGTGAGTTCAGTCTTGACTTTAAGAAGGATTTTGATTATGAGACCTATCTTTTAATTGTTGAAAATAAGACAATTGAGGAATCCAGTCTGGATAATATGCTGAGTGAAGCTAACCGTATCGTCAAAGGCCTGGAGGAATTAACCAGTTTGCAGGAAAATGTCAGCCGTCTGAAAAGTGCCCGAAAATATCTGACCAATCTGGAGACTTATATCGATCGTATTAAAGAAAATCTGCGGGAAGGAAATAAATACGAGGATAATATTGAGATATGGGAAAATGATGTTCAGATCGTCACCGCATTGCTCCGGGAAACCATTTTCGAATATATTTTCTATGAACTTGGTGATATTCAGGAATCCCGTGCCGAATACCAGAATTTTTTTATGACCATGATCCGGTCTTCCCTTGTTGCATCGGTAGTCATTTTAATATTGATTCTGCTTCTTTCTTATTATATTCCCCTGAGTATTATTCATCCCATCAAGAAATTGATCGGTGTGACGGACCAGGTGGCCAAGGGAGATCTGGCAGTCCGGTCTGATGTCCGAAGCGGTGTGGAAGTTAGTATGCTCAGCGATTCCTTAAACACCATGATTGATAAGATTAACGAATTGCTGGAACAGGTAACCACGGAGCAGATCCGATTGCGAAAGGCGGAATTTGAACTGCTGCAGTCACAGATCAATCCCCACTTTCTTTATAATACCCTGGATGCCATCGTCTGGCTGGCGGAAGCCGGTGATCAGAAGAAGGTGGTCAGCATGGTGGGCAGTTTGTCGGAATTTTTCCGGACATCCCTGAATCAGGGCAAAGACATTATATCCATCAAAGAAGAACTGCAGCATGTCAGAAGTTATTTGGAAATACAACAGGTACGGTATCAGGACATCTTGAAATACGAAATAGATGTGCCGGAAGAACTATATAAATATCTGATTCCCAAGATTACCATCCAGCCCCTTGTGGAAAATGCATTGTATCACGGAATCAAGAACAAACGCGGTTTCGGGCGGATTGTCATCAATGGCCGGAGAGAAGCGGATTTTTTTCTGATCAGGATTGAAGATAACGGTATCGGCATCGGCCAGGAACGGCTTTTACAGGTCCGGGAGGGTATCAGCCACAGAGTTTCCGCAGAAAAGGAGATTTACGGATTATTTAATGTCAATGAGCGGATCAGGCTGAATTTCGGAGAAAAGTACGGAATTTCCATAGAGAGTACTTATGGGGAAAGAACGATTGTCAGCATCAAGCTTCCCTGCATCGAAGAGGAGGCGTAGAAAAACAAACTTTTAAAATAGAAATATCAACCATTTTTCCATTCCCAATAAAAATTTGAACTTTTGCATTAGCTATCTGAATGGATTTGCTGAATAAAAAGTTATAAGATGGAAACATCAAAGAAATAGTTCTTTGAATAAAACAGTAATATGGGAGGATTAGAAATGAAAAAGAAAATTTTAGCACTCATCATGGCAGCAACAATGGTAGCAGGATTAACAGCCTGCGGCGGCAAGACAGCAGAAACCGCAACAGCACCTAAAGCAGAAACCGCAGCCAAAACAGAAACAGCATCTACAGGAGATTCTGGCTCAGGCGAGCTGATCAAAGTTGGTATTATCAATAATGATCCCAACGAATCCGGATATCGTACAGCAAACGACAAGGATATGAAAGAAAAATTCACTAAAGAAAACGGATATGAAGCTTCTTTTGCTTACAGCCTTAAAAACGACGAGCAGATTACTGCAGCGCAGAAGTTCATTCAGGACGGCGTTGATTATCTCCTTCTTTCCGCAGCCGATACAGCCGGTTGGGATTCCGTTTTGAAAGATGCACAGGATGCCGGAATCAGAGTAATCCTGTTTGACCGTACCATCGATGCAGACCCCAGCCTCTATGAAGCTTCTATCGTTTCCGATATGGCTAAAGAAGGCCAGACCGCAGTTGACTGGTTAAAAGCTCAGGGACTTAGCGAATACAATATTATCCATCTTCAGGGTGTGATGGGTTCGGCAGCACAGCAGGGCCGCAGCGGCGCTCTTGATGCAACTGCAGCATCTGACGGCTGGAAACTGGTTACCCAGCAGACCGCAGAATGGAATGCTGAAAAAGCACAGCAGATCGTTCAGTCGGTAATTGATTCAGGAGAATCTTTCAATGTTATTTATGCTGAGAATGACGATATGGCAAAGGGTGCTGTAGCAGCTCTTGATAAAGCAAACATTTCTCATGGTGTTGGCAAAGACGTAGTAGTTATGGGCTTTGTCTGCAACAAATGGGCATTGGAAGAACTGTTGAAACAAAACTGGAACTATGATGGTCAGTGTAATCCTTTCCAGGCTTCCTACATTGATGAAATCATCAAAACCATCGAAGGCGGCGGAGCTCCTGCACAGAAGACCGTTATCATGGATGAAAAAGGTTTCGACGCTGCAACCATTACTCAGGCAGATGTTGACCAATATGGTATCTAAATAAAACTGTAAAGACCGTTATGGTTGATTAAAAGGCGCGGCGCAGCGTAAAAATCGAATTTCGATTCAAAGATTTGTACGCGGTCCCGCGCCTTTTATGTAAGCAAAGCTTTATAAAAAATAGGAGGTAATGCACTGGTGAAAGATAAATCGATACTGGAAATGAGAAATATACATAAAAACTTTCCCGGAGTACGTGCTTTGCAGGGGGTGGACTTCACCTTGTGTGAGAGTGAAATTCATGCCCTGATGGGTGAAAACGGTGCCGGAAAGTCAACCTTGATCAAAGTTTTGACCGGGGTTTACGGAAAAGACGAAGGTCAGATTTTCCTTAAGGGATTAGACAAGGCAGCAGTAATCCGTTCCCCCCAGGATGCACAAAGGCTCGGGATAAGCACCGTATATCAGGAAATCACACTATGCCCGAATCTTTCGGTAGCGGAAAATATGTATATCGGCCGGAACAGCGGCCTGGGACAAAACTGGCAAAAAATGAATGCCGATGCGGAAAAAATATTGAACTCACTGGATATACCGGCCAAAGCAACGCAGCAGCTGGCTAGCTGTTCTCTGGCGGTGCAGCAGATGGTTGCCATTGCCCGGGCGGTGGATATGGATTGTAAGGTTCTGATTCTGGATGAGCCCACATCTTCCCTGGATGAACAGGAGGTTGCCAAGCTGTTTGGACTGATGCGGGATTTGCGGGCAAGAGGAGTGGGAATAATCTTTGTTACTCATTTTCTGGATCAGGTATATGAGGTATGTGACAAGATTACCGTTTTGCGTGACGGAAAACTGGTGGGTGAATATGAAATCAAGGATCTTCCGCGGGTTCAGCTTGTCTCCAAGATGCTTGGCAAGGAACTGGATGATTTATCGGAAATCAGGGATGAGAGTGTAGAAACTGATCAGGATGACACCTCAGTGCCGGTCTTTGAGGCCCGGGGACTGGAAAGTAATGCCGGGATTAAACCTTTTGATTTTTATATCAGAAAAGGAGAAGTAAACGGTTTTACGGGTCTGCTGGGTTCGGGGCGAAGTGAATGTGTCCGGGCAATTTTCGGTGCTGACAAGGTAATCAATGGAAGCATCCAAAAGAACAGCAGGCAGATTAAGATTTCTAAGCCGCTGGATGCCATGCGAAATGGTATCGCATATCTTCCCGAAGACCGGAAGATCGATGGAATCATCGGTGACCTTTCGGTGCGTGAGAATATTATTTTGGCCCTGCAGGTACTAAAGGGATTTTTCAAACCCTTTACCAAAGTCGAGGCAAACAAGTTTGCCGAAGAATATATTACGCTGTTGGGAATTAAGACAGCTTCTGCCGATACACCGATTAAATCCCTTTCCGGAGGAAATCAGCAAAAGGCCATCCTGGCCCGTTGGCTTTTGACCAACCCGGAATACCTGATTTTAGATGAACCTACCAGAGGAATAGATGTCGGTACTAAGATAGATATCCAAAAATTGGTACTTAAGCTTGCTTCGGAAGGGATGAGCGTGACGTTTATTTCCTCGGAAACGGACGAAATGCTGCGAACCTGCTCGCGTCTGGTGGTTATGCGGGATCGTAAGGTGGTAGGCGAGCTTTCGGGTAAAGATCTGACGCAGAATAAAATTATGAGTACCATTGCCGGAGGTGACAAAGAATAATGCAGACAAAAATAAAAAAAAATCCTGGTATATCCGATCTTTTTGCAAAGTTATTCAGGCGGCAGATATTTATTCCCATTGCGGCTCTGGTTTTGCTGGCCCTGTTTAACTTGATTACCGATCCGTCCTTTTTCCGAATCACACTGGGCTACAATAGTGCCGGAGATCCGGTGCTGTCCGGTTATCTGATGACCATTTTGGATTACGGCTCAGAGCTGGCCATCCTGGCCATCGGAATGACATTGGTTACAGCCGCTTCGGGTGGTCAGGATATCAGCGTCGGCGCGGCCATCGCCATCAGCGGCAGTGTAGTGCTGCGGGTGCTTTGCGGGACCAATTCAAGACCGGAAACACTTCAGGCTCCGATTATTGTGGCTTTTCTGGTAAGCTGTATGGCAGCAATGCTGTTTGGCGCGTTTAACGGAACATTAGTGGCTTATTTCAAGATTCAGCCCATGGTTGCCACTCTGATCCTGTTTACCGCCGGGCGTTCCATAGCCGCCTGGATAAATAACAATGAGCTGCCCATTATCAGTGATGCTTCTTTTGGTTATTTTGGCGGATTTATTCCCGGTATACCGATTCCGACACCGTTTTTTATAGCGGCAGCGTGTATGATTGTCGCAGCCCTTCTGCTGCGGTTTACCAATCTGGGATTATATATACAGGCAGTGGGCATTAATGAAAGCTCCTCCAGATTGAACGGTTTGAATCCGGCGTTTATCAAGTTCTTAAGCTTTGTGATTCTGGGCATGTGTGTTGCAGTTGCTGCTTTGATTAAGGTAAGCCGTCTGTCCTCCATCAATTATTCGGTTATTGCCAAGGATATTGAAATGGACGCAATCCTGGCGGTAGCATTGGGTGGAAATGCTCTGAGCGGCGGAAAGTTTAATATGACGGCGTCCATTCTCGGTGCTTTTGTTATTCAGTTCCTGACAACGACACTTTACAAGTTCAATGTCCAGTCAGATGCACTTTCCGCATATAAGGCAGTAGTGGTTATCGTTCTGGTGGTTTTAAGCGCACCGGTGGCAAGAGAAGGCCTGGCTGCTTTCTGGAAGAAAGTAAAATCAAGGCTGCATATAAAGGAGGTTGCTTAATATGTCTCAATCCAATAAGTCTTCTAATCTCGGCAGCCGGTTACGTAATAAGTCGAAAAATATTACTGACACCAACCTGCTGCTGACTATCACCATCGTCGTTTTCTTTGCGATGTATATAGGTGCCATTTTGTTTCAGGGAAAAGGGTTTTTAAAGCCCCAGACCTTTTTCAACATCTTAAATGCCAATGCGGCTTTGATCATTGCCTCCTGCGGCATGAGTATTGTCATGATTACCGGTGGTATTGATATCTCGGTGGGAGGTGTTGCGGCACTGGTCAGTATGTGCTGTGCAGTTTACCTTGATTTCCACGGCGGCAATGTCTTTGGGGCAGTATTGATTGCTCTGGCAATCGGTCTTGGCTTTGGTCTGATCCAGGGATTTCTGGTTGCCTACCTGGATATTCAGCCTTTTATCGTTTCCCTGGCGGGCATGTTTTTTGCCCGTGGTATGACTACTATTGTGAATACAAATCCTTTCAATGTGGCTAATGAATCCTTCGTGGCATTGAAGGAAACCCGTATTGTTGTGCCGGGCTTCGGGTCTGTAAATAAATTGGGCGCCTATGTGAATGCCTATATTGAAATCGGTGTAGTGGTTGCCCTTCTGGTTGTTATTCTGCTGTTCTGTGTGCTTCGCTGGACCAAACCGGGGCGCAGCTTTTATGCGGTGGGCGGAAACAAGCAGAGCGCATTAATGCTTGGTATCAATGTGAAACGAACAAAATTTCTGTCCCATTTAACCTGCAGTCTCCTGGCGGGTATCGGTGGATTTGTATATTTCATGCATGTTGGTTCTGGTTCGGCTTCTCATGCCAGCGGAATGGAAATGAATGCGATAGCCTCTTCGATTATCGGCGGCACCATGCTGACCGGAGGTGTCGGAAATATTATCGGTACGTTTTTTGGTGTACTTTCCCTCAGTACCATCCAAAATATTGTTTCTTCGGCTGGACTTGATCAGGCCTGGTGGACGGGAATTACTATTGCCGCCATGCTTTGCCTGTTTCTGGTGGTTCAGAGTATCGTTATGGCCCGAAAAAGGAGTGCTTTAAAATCAAAAGCAGAATAATTAGTGTATAAAGGTTTACATAAAAAGAGGAGCCGTGGTTAAGCGGCGACCTCTTTTTATGTTCATATGATTTATTGACCCAAGGAGGGACTTACCAAATGAAAAAAAAGAAAATAAAATTCAGTTTATTTACAATGCTCATCATGGTTTCATTACTGCCGCTGATATTGTCGGTTGTGATTATCAGCTCCGTATCTTTATATGTAACCAAAAATAATCTGGAAAAGGACGCCAAAGAAACCCTTTATATTGTTGCCAATAATCTGGCAAATTTTTGTTATCAGAATGAAATCAATGCCATCAATGTGGCCAATTATTATGATTACCTTGACAGCCTGAAAGAAAAAAATATCGAAATGGCAATTATTCTGGAAGGAACACCCAGCGCCACCTCCATTAAAAATGAAAATGATTATCGAATCAGAGAGATTGAATTCGAGAAGGATATTGTCGCGGATAAAGAAGAAATAGAAAAAGGATATTATGACGAATATGTCCTGATTGACGAGAAAGTATACTTTGCCTATTATATGCCCATCAAAGCCGATGGTGAGATTATCGGTGTGGCTTTTGCCGGAGAGCTGGCAGAACATGTGACCGGAGCAGTCAAAAATATTATTGCCGGATTTGCCGGAATCGCCGCTTTTCTTGTCCTCCTGTTTGCCGGGATTACCTTGATTTTAAGCAGGGTACTTTTAAAATCCTTTGCGGAAATCGGTAAAGGTGTAGATGCACTGTCAAAAGGGGATTTAAGCAAACAAAAAGAACGAAGCAGTGTTGTAAAAGAAATGAATAAGCTTTTACAGGAAACCGGATTGATGCAGAAAAACATGTCTGAGACAATCGGAAATGTGAAAAGAGTTTCTGGGCGAGTGGCAGAAAATATCAGTGAAGTAACACGTTTAAGTGAAAGCAGCTCCGGCCGGGCCGGTCAAATTACCACCGCGGTGGGGGAATTGGCCATCACTACCACAGTAATGGCCGGAAATGTACAGGACATCAGTGATCAAATGCTGGAGATTGGAAATTGTGTTAATGAGATTTCCGAAAATGTCGAGCACTTATTCAGAAATTCCGAACATATTTTGAGTACCAATAACGAAGCCCAGGCAGACATGAATGGAATTATGGAAAACAGTCAAAATGCGGTCAGTTCGGTAAGTGACATTTCAACACAAATAAAGCAGACCAATACATCCATTGCCGAGATTAATAAAGCGGTGGAACTGATTCTCGATATCTCCGAACAGACCCAGCTTTTAAGTTTAAATGCCTCTATCGAAGCCGCCCGGGCCGGAGCCCAGGGCCGGGGATTTGCAGTGGTTGCCGAAGAGATTTCAAAGCTGTCCTCGCAAAGTGCCGACGGCGCGGAGATGATAAAAAATCTGGCCCAGACAATTATTGAAAAATCCCAAAAATCAGTACAATTAGCTGATAAAGTATATGCCTCTATATTGCATGAGCAGGACAGCATCTCCAAGACCCAGAAAAAGTATGAAGAACTCAGCAAAGACATTGATCAGTCGGTCAGTGATATCAAAGGAATTGCCGATAAAACAGATAATCTCACCGATTATAAAGAAAAGGTAATCAGAAATGTTCATGGGTTAAGTGCCATCAGTGAAGAAAATGCGGCATGTCATACAGATGTAAATACCAATATCATTGAAATTATGGCGGAAGTTCAGATTGTGAATGAAAACTGTAAAAAAATGAATCATATGGCCAAAGAACTGGAAAGCTCGATATCTTATTTTCATAATTGACAAAATCCAATGATATGTGGGAATATAAGACAGGAAGTTTTACTGAGACGGAATGTTCGAAGTCGGAAGGGCAAGATGTATGGAAAAGATAAATAAAAGGTTAGCGATACCAATTATTTCATTGCTTTTTTTATTGGTAGTAGGCTGTGGATATGGTTTTTTTAATAATGCAGAGTCCGGGGATACCCAAGAAGCGGCAATTGAGGAATTTATCGTTATCGGATTTTCACAGCTTGGAGCTGAATCTGACTGGAGAAGTGCTAATACAGAATCCATGAAATCGACTTTTACCACAGGAAACGGATATAAACTGATCTTTGAAAATGGCCAGCAGAAGCAGGCCAATCAGATTATGGCGATCCGGACATTTATTCAGCAGGAGGTGGATTATATTGTCCTGGCACCGGTTATTGAGACCGGCTGGGACACTGTCCTTCAGGAGGCCAAGGATGCCGGAATTCCTGTTATTATCGTCGATCGTATGGTTAATGTAACGGATGACAGTTTATTTACCTGCTGGGTCGGTTCAGATTTTGAACTGGAAGGAAAGAAGGCGGCGGAATGGCTGAATCAGTATACAATAGCAATGGGTATTGCGGCAACAGATATTAATATCGTAAATATTCAGGGCACCCTTGGCGCCTCGGCCCAGATTGGCCGTACCAAAGGCCTGGAGGATGCCCAAAAGGCCAATGGATGGAATCTGATGGCCCAGGTAACCGGCGATTTCACCCAGGCTAAGGGAAAGGAAGTTATGGAATCCCTGTTAAAGCAATATGATAATATCAATGTTGTTTATTGTGAGAATGACAATGAAGCCTTCGGCGTCATCGAGGCCATTGAAGCAGACGGCCGCACCGTCGGTTCGGATATTACCGGCGGTGAGATTATGGTCATATCTTTTGATGGTGTTAAAAAAGATGCCATGAATTATATCATGATGGACAAGATTACCTGTATCACCGCCTGT
This sequence comes from Lachnospiraceae bacterium, assembly GCA_031555615.1. Lineage (GTDB taxonomy): Bacteria > Bacillota > Clostridia > Lachnospirales > Lachnospiraceae > UBA935. The sequence continues at coordinate 23,365 of JAVBUF010000067.1, forward strand.
AATCCCCTTCAGGGTCCCCACGTTAAGAAGGTTATTGAGCTGCTGGAAGCCGGAAAAACACCGGACAGGTTTTCTTTTGTTGACGAAGGGATGTATGCCCATGATGATACCGTCAGGTCCGTCACAGTGGATGGAATCGAATATCCGGTAACGGTAGTGACGGCAAAAGTATTAGAGGAACGCAAGTATTAAAACGCGGTTCCTTTACTTTACATGCGGTAGTGGAGGATTATCTGAAAATGCCCATAAAAGGACGGGTATTCTTAAAACCCTCCAGTAACTCTTCATAAGTGCCCTTTAAAATAGCGTGCTGCGGATAGGTCTCCGACCATTTTGCGACCACCAGATCCGCCAATTCTTCACTGATACTGTTCTGCTGATAAAGTATCATGGGAACGGTATACAGGGCAAGAATCAGTTTAGTGGTTTCAAGATATTCTTTTTGTTTAAATTTTTTTAGAGATGAAACTTCTTTTTCCGTATCGGCCAAAAACTTTGCCACCAGTTCATTAAGAAAAACAGTTCGATTTGCTTCGTCCTCAAGGCAAACTTCAGCAGCAGCATCCAAAATCGATTTGGCACTTTCGGCATAAGCGGTAAAAGCAGCGGCATAGCGCTTTCTATTAAAATGTTCCATGAGATGGCGGTTATCGGATAGAAGACTGCTGATGTTTTCCAGAGCGTAAGCCCTGGCATCGATATTTTGAAATTGTGGTTCCATAGAGTTCCTCCTTTTTGTCAGGTATTATATTCATACCATATTTTGCTGAAAAATACAAATAAATATAGTCGCCGGCATATATTTTAAAAAGCAATCAAGTAGGAAATGACGGTGAAGAATAAAAAAGACTGGCAGAAGAATGGGATTTGGTGTTTCCTTTTTTTGTATACATTATTAAGCATAGTATTTTTAGTCAAACGGGAGTTCTCTGCATGGGAGGATGGAAGTGCGGCTATGATGGGAAATAATATAGCGGTTCAGACGGCACAAGAGAATGATAATTATAGAGAAATCAAAAAAATAGCCCTGACTTTTGACGACGGCCCCCATCCGATCTATACAGAGCAGATTTTAGACGGTTTAAAGGAGCGGGGCGTAAAAGCAACTTTTTTTATTACCGGATCCCATGCAGAGAAGTATCCGGAGATTGTCAAACGAATTTATGAAGAGGGTCATATCATCGGGAATCATACCTATTCCCACATGCAGCTAAAAGCCGGAAACAGAAGTGTTTTTGTAGAAGAACTACAGGAAACCAACCATGTGATCGAAGAAATTACCGGTCAGGAAACTATCTATGTCCGTCCCCCCTATGGTGAATGGGATAAAACGTTGGAGAAGGAACTGAATATGTTTCCGGTATTCTGGACCATTGACCCCCTGGACTGGTGCAGCAAGGACGCATCCTGTGTGGCAAAAATAGTGATTGACAAGGCTGATGCAAATGATATTATATTAATGCATGATGAATATGAAACGACGAAGATAGCAGCATTGGAAATCATTGACCGGCTCAGGGAAGAAGGTTATGATTTTGTTACAGTGGATGAAATTTTATTTAATTAGGCAGGAGCAGGAATGGAAACAACCGGTCGGATATGCAGGAAGTGCCTTACCAGGGATATGGATCAGGCAGCGTACTTTCAGAATCTGCATACATACATTGCCAATTTGGACGAAGATAAAAAAGCGGCGTCTCCTCTTTATGAGGAACGTCTGTGGGTTTGCCGCCAGTGTGATCTGCTGGCGGACGGTATGTGTAAGGGATGTGGTTGTTTTGTAGAGCTTCGGGCGGCCATCGCCGTCAACCGTTGTCCATATGAAAAATGGTGAAAGGAAAACAAAGGAATGAAATATGAAGTAATCAAACTGATGCCTGAAAGTGAGGCAACCATGACGGTTTATCTGCATGAAAACAATGAAGAGGTCAGTATCAAAAAACGGCCGTTTATTCTGGTGATCCCCGGCGGTGGATATGAAATGGTATCGGAGCGGGAAGCCGAGCCGGTGGTCAATGAGTTTTACCGGATGGGATACCATGCCGGTATCCTGCGCTATTCGGTAGGAGCGGCGGCACTGAATTTACAGCCCATGAAAGAAGGAATGACAGCTATTAAGATCCTGCGGGAGCAGGCCGCTGAATGGAATATTATTGGGGATCAAATAGCAGTCTGCGGATTTTCTGCCGGTGGCCATCTGGCCGGCAGCTTGGGAGTTATGTGGCAGGAACCGGAATTGATGAAAGCTCTGGACTATACCGGAAAAGACTATCGGCCCGATGCCATGATCTTATGTTATCCGGTGTTGATTGCCGGTGTGAATGCCCATCAGGGTTCTCTGATCAATATTTCCGGTTCGGAAGACTTAAAAAAGCAGGAATTCTATTCATTAGAGAAGCGCGTGGATGAAAGCACCCCGCCGACTTTTATCTGGCATACGGTGGATGACGACTGTGTACCGGTGGAAAATACGTTATACTTTATCAACCAGTTGCAGAAAAACAAGATATCCTATGATGCCCATTTATTTCGCAGCGGTAATCATGGAATTTCCGTCTGCAGCAAAGAGACGGATTCGGAAAATGCTCATTGTGCCAACTGGATTCCGTTATGTGAATCGTGGCTGAAGGCGATTTTCTCATTTTAGGAGGCCAGGATGGTTATCGGAGCCATGGAGGCGCCGTCTTTTCTTAAATTTTACATTAGTTTTACCTTTTAGAGATAGCATAGTCCTTCTGTTGTCCATATAATGATGGATGAAACAGGGGGACTAAATTATTATGAAGCAGAATTTTGAAACCGTTAATAAAATATTGGAAAATGAATGCATTACGCCTGTATACCAGCCCATCGTATCGCTGGTAAATGGCCAGGTATACGGATATGAGGCACTTAGCCGGATCGCCAATGAAAATCTGACAATGAACATTGAAACCATGTTCAGAACCGCTGACCAAATGGGAAAAGCATGGGAAATGGAATCCCTGTGCCGTAAAAAGGCTTTAAAAAATGCCCGCCTGATGCCGGAAAATGCCAAACTTTTTTTAAATGTAAACTCCAATATCATCAACGATAATAAGTTTAAGGCCGGATTTACCAGACGCAAATTGAATAAATATGAAATAGATTCAGAAAATATTATTTTTGAGATTACCGAAAGAGTAGCAATTCTGGATAGAAATACTTTTTTTGAATCTATCAATCATTATAAAGAACAAAATTATGGTATCGCCATTGATGATGTGGGATCCGGTTATTCCGGATTAAATGTCATTGTGGATGCCAAGCCGACCTTTATCAAGCTGGATATGTATCTTGTCCGGAATATTGATAAAGATGAAACCAAGATTGCTTTATGCAAAGCGTTTGTGGAGTTTTGCAAAAACAGCAATATAAAAATGATTGCCGAAGGAATTGAAACCGAGAGTGAGTTGCGGACTCTGGTTCAATTGGGAGTTCCTTACGGACAGGGATATTTTCTGGGAATTCCCAAGGCTGATTTTACCACAATCGAGGCAGATAAGCAGCAATTGATTGCCGACTGCTTTTCCAACGGATATGTAGAGACTAATAAGGACGGCATCTTTCCGCCCATTGAGAGTATTTGCAAAAGAAGTACCGCCGTGGCTCCGGGAACCAAAGCCATTGAAGTATTTGAACTGTTGAGCCAGAATCCCAGCATTATGGAAGTGTGTGTAGTCAGGGAAGAGCGGCCGGTGGGATTTATGACCAGGGGAGATATTTATGCTGCTTTTGGCGGCCGGTACGGCTATGATCTGAATTATAAAAAGAGCATGAAGGAAATTATGAATACAGAGTTTCTGCGGGTTAATTGCGGTGTCCCTATCGATCGGGTATCCCGGCTGGCAATGCAAAGACCGCATGAAATGCTTTATAATCCCATTGTGGTAGAAAAGGATAATAAATATCTGGGCATTGTAACCGTCAAAGATTTATTAGACTCCTGTACCCGGATTCAAGTGGATTCGGCCATGCACTCCAATCCTTTGACCGGTCTTCCGGGAAACCACCAGATTGAGAAGGAGATTATGGGGCGCCTGTTTGGCGAAGATCCTTTTTGCATTACTTATTATGATCTGGATAATTTCAAAGCATATAATGATGCTTATGGATTTGGCAACGGAGACCTGATGCTGGTGATGGTGGCGGACATTTTAAAAGACTGTGCAAGGAACCGGGAATTTGTCGGACATATCGGCGGAGATGATTTTATTGTAATCAGTGATTATAATGATTGCAGCGGATATTGCCAAACGGTCATCGAGGCCTTCAGTAACAGGGTTTTGACACTTTACAACAATACCGATGTGGAAAATCAGTACATCATCTCAAAAAACAGGCATGGCGTGACCGAGCAGTTTCCTTTGGCCAGTCTCTCCATAGCCGGAATCTCCAACCGGGAGAAGAAATACCGGAGTATTCACGATTTTTCTAAGGATATAGCAGTATTAAAAAAGAAATGCAAGGCCCGGAACGGGAATTATTTTGAAATACTTTAATACATGTTTTCTTTGATACGAATATCCACCTGAGTATAATTTATTTCTTTATGAGGGAGTTCGCCGGTAGTGAGATAGGCAAACAAAATATCCAGCGGCTTGGAACCCTGTATCACCGGCTGCTGGCAGATCGTAGCGGAAATAATATTATTTAAGATATATTCCCGGGTTGTGGGAATGTCATCAAAGGTCAGAATGGTCATATCAGCTTCCCGACCTAAGGTGGTGACTGCCCGGCAGCCGCCGTAAACCCCGCCGGCCGTAAAAAATAAAGCATTGATTTCGGGGTGTTCGGTTAAAAGCCTGGTGGTCAGATCGTAACTGATAATATCGTCATCGTTATTTTCAATGGTTTGAATGATCTTTAACTGAGGATAATGCGCGGTAATACAGGCGGTAAAACCGGCAATCCGTTCCGTATGGCATAAGACATTAGGAGAACCGGTCACAATGCCGATATTTACCTCGCCATGGGTGATCAGATGCATCAGTCCGCCGGCGGTTTCACCCGAATGAAAATAATTGCTGCCCACATAAGCCATCCGCCTGGCGGATGGAATGTCAGTATTGAGTGTCACCACCGGAATATTTTGTTGGTGGCATTCATTAATTACACGGGCAATCCGCTCATCATTGTAAGGGGAAAGGGCCAGGCCATGGATGCCTTCATCCAGCAGTTCCCGAATGGCCTGTAATTGTGCCTCGATACCGTCAGCAACTCTTTTGACAACTACAGAACAGTTATATTCTGCCAATTCTTTGGTTTTTTTCATAATTCCCATTTCAACCAGATCAAAAAACGGATTTCCGGAGCCGAACAAAACCACACCTAATACCAGTTTCTTTTTTTGAGCAGCCAGAAAAATTCCGGCTTTATTCGGTTTGTACTGAAGGGCCTTGGCAATTTCCCAAATGCGTTCTTCGGTCTGGGGATTAACAGCCCCTCTTTTATTCAGAACCCGGTCTACAGTTCCTCTGGAGACACCAGCCAGTTCGGCAATTTCGCGTATAGTAGCCATGGAATCACTCCTTACAGTATAAGTGCGCTTTCGTGCACGGACACAGAATAAATAAAGCATTATCTAAAAATTAACACAAAAAGCTGAAAAAGTCAAAACTTTCTATTGATTTTTATGAAAAAAAGTAATATGATAAAAACATCAAGTTGTGCACGAACAAAAGAAATAGAACCAATATTGTGCTCGAGCACGAAAATGAAAAATCGTGACTGTATTAATGAATAAGGAGGTATGAAATGCTATATATTGGTATTGATTTGGGGACAAGTGCAGTGAAATTATTACTGATGGATGGAGAAGGGAAGATACAAAATATCGTATCAAAAGAATATCCCCTTTATTTTCCTCATCCCGGCTGGTCAGAGCAGAAGCCCGAGGATTGGTATGAGCAGACAATGGCGGGAATGAAGGAATTGCTGGCAGGGGCTGATAAGTCGCAGGTAGCCGGTATCAGTTTTGGCGGTCAGATGCATGGCCTGGTGATTTTGGATGAGCAGGATCAGGTGATCCGCCCGGCTATTTTATGGAATGACGGCCGGACTTTTGAGGAATGTGATTATCTGAATCAGGTTATCGGCAAGGATAAACTGTCCGAGTATACAGCTAATATCGCTTTTACCGGATTTACGGCACCGAAGGTATTGTGGGTGAAGAACAAGGAACCGGAGAATTTTGCCCGGATTGCCAAAATCATGCTGCCCAAGGACTACATAGCTTATAAACTTACCGGTGTGAATTGCACCGACGTATCGGATGCTTCAGGAATGCTTCTGATGGATGTGAAGAATCGCTGCTGGTCTGCAGAAATGTGTGAGATTTGCGGCATTACAACAGACATGCTGCCCAGACTTTATGAAAGCTATGAAGCGGTTGGCACTATCACACCGGCAATAGCGGAAGAGCTGGGAATCCCGGCGTCGGTAAAAGTAGCGGCAGGAGCCGGTGACAATGCCGCCGCCGCCGTGGGAACCGGCACTGTGGGTGATGGTATGTGTAATATATCGTTGGGAACCAGCGGAACCATTTTTATTTCATCACAGAAATTCGGGGTAGATAAATTCAATGCCCTTCACGCTTTTGCCCATGCTGACGGCACTTATCATCTGATGGGATGCATGCTCAGTGCTGCTTCCTGCAGCAAGTGGTGGATGGAAGATATCCTCGGCAATGAGAAATATGCGGAAGAAGAACGGGGGATCACCCAGCTTGGTGACAATCATGTTTACTTTCTGCCTTACCTGATGGGCGAACGTTCTCCTCATAATAACCCCAATGCCAGAGGTACCTTTATCGGAATGACCATGGATACCAGCCGGAAGGATATGACCCAGGCGGTATTGGAAGGGGTAGGATTTGCCTTGCGGGATTCCTTTGAGGTGGCCAAATCTTTAGGGATACAGATTGAAAGAACCAAGATCTGCGGCGGCGGAGCCAAGAGCCCCTTGTGGAAAAGGATGATTGCCAATATCCTGAATCTGAAGGTGGATGTAATTGAAAGTGAAGAGGGACCGGCTTTAGGCGGTGCCATGCTGGCAGCAGTGGCCTGTGGTGAATATAAAAGTGTTGAAGAGGCGGCAGCCAAAATCGTAAGAATCGTGGATACCATCGAACCGGAAGCCGAGCTGGTGGCCAAGTACGAAGCAAGATATCAGCAATTTAAAGAGATTTATCCGGCATGTAAGCCGATATTTGAAAAAATTAAATAAGGAGGAGAGTATATGAAGGTTTTAAAAGTGACAGATGATGCTTTCAGACAATATGGCCGTATCGTCGATGATGTGGACTTTACAGCATTAGTGGAAGCGATGCAGAATACGCCATTACCGGCGGATGTGGTATATGAGCCCAGCATTGCCGAACTGGAAGCCCTTCCGGTGATGAAGGAGTTAGAGGTGAAGGCTTATGGTGAAATGCCCATTCAGATCGGATATTGTAACGGCCACAACACCAAGCTGAATGCCTTTGAGTATCATAAGGGCTCCGAGATCAATGTGGCGGCTACCGACGCTATATTGCTGTTAGGATTACAGCAGGATATCACCCCGGAGTTTACTTATGACACGGCGAAGGCAGAGGCTTTCCTGCTACCCAAAGGATGTGCGGTGGAGCTGTACGGAACCAGTCTGCATTATGCACCCTGTTCAGTGGATGGCAACGGTTTCCGGGTTACCATCGTTTTGCCCAAGGGCACCAATTATCCTTTAAATCATCCCCATGCTGAGGATCCTCACGCAGGCGGTGAAGACGGACATCTTACAGCAGTAAACAAGTGGCTGCTGGGGCATCCGGAAGGGGGATTGCCGGAAGGAAGTCCCATGGGTCTGATCGGCGAGAATCTGGATATAAGTAACAATTAACTTGTTGAACAAATAAATAACCTGCCTATAAGCAGGATAAGGAGGCAAAACAAATGAATAATTTACCACAAGTAAAAATTGGTATCGTGGCTGTAAGCCGTGACTGTTTTCCGGAGTCTTTATCGGTAAACAGAAGAAAAGCGTTAATTAAAGCTTATGAAGACAAATACGGAAAAGCAGATATCTATGAATGTCCCATTTGTATCGTGGAAAGTGAAATCCATATGGTACAGGCATTAGAGGATATTAAAGCAGCCGGATGTAACGCTTTATGTGTTTATCTGGGCAACTTTGGACCGGAAATCTCCGAAACTCTGTTGGCCAAACATTTTGACGGACCATCGATGTTCGTGGCAGCAGCCGAAGAATCTCAGAACGATCTGGTGGGCGGACGCGGCGATGCGTACTGCGGTATGCTGAATGCCAGCTACAACCTGAAGCTTCGTAATATCAAAGCCTATATTCCGGAATATCCGGTAGGAAATGCCGAAGAATGTGCGGATATGATCAATGAGTTCGTGCCCATTGCCCGTGCCATCGTTGGTTTGAAAGACCTGAAGATTATCAGCTTTGGTCCTCGCCCGCTGAACTTCCTGGCCTGTAATGCACCTATTAAGCAGCTTTACAACCTGGGTGTGGAAATCGAAGAAAACTCTGAGCTGGACTTATTCGAAGCCTTCCACAAACTGGACAATGACCCCAGAATCCCGGCCAAAGTAAAGGAAATGGAAGAAGAGCTGGGACAGGGCAATATGAAACCAGAAGTATTACCCAAACTGGCTCAGTATGAGCTGACTTTATTGGATTGGGTAGAGGCTCACAAGGGTTATCGCAAGTACGTAGCAATTGCTGGGAAATGCTGGCCGGCTTTCCAGACCCAGTTTGGTTTTGTTCCCTGCTATGTAAACAGCCGTCTCACCGGAATGGGTATTCCTGTTTCCTGTGAAGTGGACATTTATGGATGTCTCAGTGAGTTTATCGGAACAGCGGTGAGTGATGACGTGGTTACTTTATTGGATATCAACAACTCCGTACCCGCAGATATGTATGAAGAAGCTATCAAGGGCAAATATGATTACACCCATAAAGATACCTTCATGGGCTTCCACTGCGGTAATACCAACTCGAAGAAGCTGTCCTTCTGCAGTATGAAATACCAGATGATCATGGCCAGAAATCTGCCTGAAGAAGTAACCCAGGGAACACTGGAGGGTGACCTTTTACCTGGCGATATTACTTTCTATCGTTTACAGTCTACTGCTGACAATATTCTCCGTGCTTATATCGCTCACGGTGAAGTATTGCCGGTAGCTACCAAATCCTTTGGCGGTATCGGTGTATTCGCCATTCCGGAGATGGGAAGATTTTACCGCCACGTCTTGATTGAGGGCAACTATCCTCATCACGGTGCGGTAGCATTCGGACACTTCGGCAAAGCTTTGTATGAAGTATTCAAGTACATCGGAGTAGATGTAGAAGAAATTGGTTACAATCAGCCCAAGGAAGCTCGTTACAAAACCGAAAATCCTTTTGCATAAATAACTTTGCATAAATAATAAGAAGGCATCCGAAAAACATAAAATCTCGGGTGTCTTCTTTCTTGCTTCAATCACGCTCCTATCATGCAGGAATATAATATATACAACAAGCAAAACAGGAAAAATAATGTTAAGACGTTTTATCACAGTATTAATATGTTTGACGGCTGTTTTTTTAATCGTGCCGTTTATATCTCATGCAGAGGAATCAAATGGGAAGCATTATACGGTTACCTATATTATAGATAAAAAAGTATATTGGTCTGAAACAATTCTGAGTGAAACATTGGCACATTTGCCTACAGATGTCACATCCACAAAAACCACGCTTCCTTTCTTATACTGGCATGAAGAAGGAACATCCAAACCCTTTCTTTCAAGTACCCTGATCACAGAGAATATTACCCTGGTAGCACATTTTAGCAAAAACCATCTCATTACCTTTATGAACAACCGCGGGGTAGAAATGGATATCGTCGAATACCAACCGGGTCAGGTTACAAAAGATCATCCGTATGATCAACAGCTTCCCCTGGATAAGAGTTTTTCTTATTGGTATCTGGAAAATCAACCCGATATACCTTTCACATTTGGAAATGTGCTGACAGAAAATATTGTTCTGTTTCCCCAGGTTTCGTATCGTAACGCTGCTGTATTTATCACCAGTGGTTCCGAAATCGAACCGCAGAGTGAAGATACCCCTTTTTATGCGGTAGATCCTCTTTCTATGGGCACAGAAATAAATCGGCCGGGATATTCTTTTGTACACTGGTCAGGGGAGGAAAACGGAGCGCAACCTTTTGACTTTGAAGGAACCCCAATAATGGGTACCGTAAATATTTATGCAGTATGGCAAGCGGAGATGTCCGGCTATTGGATTGATTTCTGGAATGAAAAAGCAGACATCAGTGATCCCGGTGATCCGGCTGATCCCGCCTGTAAAGAAAATTACGAGTTGGTATACAGCAGATATATTGGGGAGGGGGCCCTGTCGGGTTCTGACGCTACTGTAAGTGAAGAACAAGCCAATAGTTTATATCCTGACGGCGGCACAGAAGTTTTAAAATTATTAAACTATTCAGACTACGTATATAGTGACACAAAAAGGATTTCCGGTACTGGTACCACAACAATAAATGTGTATTACAAGCGTACTGTCTATGAATATAATTTTGATCCGCGAAATGTTGGGAAGTGGACAACTGCGGACACCATTTACGTTCCTTCTGCCTATATCATACTGCGGGACGGCACGCAATACGGAGGCATCAGGGAAGATGGAACAAGCGGTTTGCCTCTGCCCTATACCATTCATGTAAAGCTGGGACAGAACATCAGGGCATTGTGGCCTGTTGTAACAGGAAGAACAGACAGCGGAGCAGTTTTTCAGATTTGGAATAGTTACTATGGAAACGGAGCAGAAGCGTTAGGTGTCAATCACATTTCCTTTGCGATGACGCCTAATAATGACAGTACGGTTAAGCCGGAAACGACCTCTGTAAACATGGGAATAGACAGCAAAAACTGGTTGACCAAATATTATACGGAAAAACGAAACTATTTTATTCAGAATTTAGATGATAATGCGGATCTTCCCGGGACAGTGGCATTTACAACCAAAACAACTAAGAGAGCTTACGAAGATTCCGGAAAAACACACTATTACACATTAGGGGCTGAGGGCATACTTACGTATCAATCCGGAAATCCCCTTACAAATGCTACTGGCTGGCCCGGTCGTGATATTCCCGGATTTGTTACCATTACAGCAACCAATACGGATAAAGTAAATAACCTGACGCAATATTATCAGGAAGTGCTGCCGTATACCCCGACAGATACGGTTAACTACTATATTAATTACTATATGTGCCGTAAAAGCTATACACTGACATTGAAAATCAATGACACCACTGAAGTGAAAAAAGTTTTACAGTATGAAGCACCACTGGAGCTTCCGCCGCCACTGATACCGGACAGCCCGGACTTTATTGGATGGTATCAGGATGATCTGTTGACGATTCCCTGCAATTTAACTACTATGCCGGCAAGGGATCTTACCCTGTACGCCGCATATAAGGGCGAAATCATCAATGTAAATTACTTTGAAGACTGTAATAAAATAAAAACACAGGAGTACCAGAAGGATGAAGTAATCACGTTTCATGACCTGTCAGGTACACCTTATGCTGACTATAAGCCGGGTCAGGACATCCCGGGGAAAGGTATTTTTCAAGGTTGGTACTATCAAGTGGGCAGTCTGAAAATATATGTCCCCTTTCCTCTTCAAAGCAGGCTGAACCGGGAAAGCTATGATTTGTACGCTAAGTGGCAGGAAGTGGACTATACAGTGACCTACATGGTTGAATCTGAAGAATACTGCAAACAAACGATTCTTTCCGGTGCCTATAATACATTGGCACTCGGCGGGCTTCATGAACCGATTCCTCCGGTTAGGGAAAATTACCGTTTTTTGGGCTGGAATACCAATCCTGATGGATCAGGAGAATGGTTTACGGCATCAACAAGGATAGTGGAAGATCAAGTAGTCTATGCTATGTGGGAAGATAAATCAACATGCCTGTTTCAAAATGATAAAGCTTGCAATATCATTTTTATTGTTATATCAGGATTTATATTATCCTTTATATTACTATTTATGCTTATATGGGTAAAGTGTTGGAGAAAATGCAGAAGATGTAAATGCAGAAGATGCAGATGCAAAAGATGTAAATGAAGAAGAAAAATGTTAAGGGTGGCATATAAAATCCCTCAAAAGTAGACTTCATTATTTTCATGTCTACTTTTAGAGGGATCATATCAGATCAATTTTATTCGGGAGCGTTTTCCTCGCCCATCGGAAGAGCGGAAACATTAGCCGCAGCTTCAGCAGCAGCCTGCGCCGCAGCCATAGTCATTTCATTTCGTTGCTGTTCAATAATGGCCGCCGCATCCGGATTGCTGAAGAACTCCAGATTATGCGGGCAGGAAGCGGTATTAGATTGCGGAACAACAATATTGGAGACGGTGCCGTCTTCATTTTGGACCTCCTGAGTAATGGAAGCACCGCCGACGTTGGTAGGTGCGGTTCCGGAACCACTCAGTAAGGAGGGATCCTCGGGAGGAACCAGTTCCAGCACCCCGGGTGCCATGAAAGGACAGGTATCGCAGGCAGGTAAATGTGAATACTGACAGACCATACCCTGATAATGAGCATTACAACTGTCGGTAGGAACAGTTCCTTCGGCAAAATACTCGGTTCGCAAAGTGCCGTCACAAAGACCGGCGATTGGCAGTTTACCGGAACGGGAACACACTGTGGCCTGAACGATTCCGGAAGGTACCTGGAAAGTAAGGCTGGGCAAGTCTTCATGGATCTGTGACATAACAGCCCGCCATAATTTTTTGGAAAGGGCCTGTTCTTCACCCTTACGCAGCTTTACGTTGTTATCATATCCGGTCCAGGTTGTAGCGGTATAATAAGGGGTATAACCGGCAAACCACACGTCATTGTAAAGGGAAGTGGTTCCGGTTTTTCCGGCAATAGCCATACCGCCAAAGTTTACCGAAACACCGGTACCGGAGGTAACAACATCCGTCATGGCGTGAGTCAGCAGATAAGCAGTAGTTTCCTTAATAACCTGTCTGGATACGGGTGCGGTATTGTCAAGCAGGACATTGCCGTCATGATCCAATATCCGGGTATATAATTTGGGTTTAATGTACGTACCATTATTAGCAATCGTAGCATAGGAAGCATTTAATTCCAGGTTGGTTACACCTTTGGTGACACCGCCTAAAGCAAGGGACTGGACGATATCCGAATGGATTTCGGTGGAGCCGCTAACGTTGACTTCTTCCCGGTCAACCAGGGTGGTGAAGCCAAAGTTCATAAGGTAGTCAAAGCCCAACTGGGGAGTGATCTGGGTCAGGGTTTTGACTGCCACAATATTCATGGAATCGCGGATACCGTCTCGTAAAGAGGCAAGCCCGCGGTATTCGGAACCCCACCAGTTATTAACCGGACGACCGTCGGCATAATTAAAGGGGGCATCATTTTGTACGGTGGCCAGGGTTAATCCGGCACTGTCAAGGGCAGGTGCGTAAACCGCAACAATTTTGAAGCAGGAACCGGGTTGCCTCTTGGCATCAACAGCACGGTTCAAGGTCCGGCTGCCGGTTTTAGCACCGCGGCCGCCCACCATGGCAACCACATGACCGGTGCTTTGATCTTCAACGGTAATAGAAACCTGGGGCTGAGGAGTTAAGTTGACCTTTTCACCGATTTCCTTATCATTGCTTCCCATAACAGCTGCTTTGTATTCTTCTATGGCTTCATAGGCTTCCTCTTGAGAGTTAAAAATCAAGTTGAAGTTTCTGTTGGATTCCATAAAATAATTCTTCAACATTTCCTTACTGTGGTTTTCGGTTTCACCGTTAGCTTTTTGAATAGTCAGGTCATAATTCAGATACCATCTGGTGTTGGCCGGATAGTTTTCTTCATTTAAAAATACATCATCACAAATTTTCTGGATGGCAGGGTCCTGAGTTGTATAAATCTTCAAACCGCCGCTGTATAAAAGCGTAAAAGCTTGTGTTTCATTATAACCGGCAGCTAACAGGTCTTCAATAACATCGTCGATCAGGGCATCCACAAAATAAGAGTTGGTAGACTCATCAGCCACTTCTTCATCCACAACCTGAATACGAGAGTAAACGTCATCGGCGACAGCATCGTCATATTGGGCTTGTGTAATATATTCATGCTTCAACATATTGCCAAGGACCTTTTTGCGCCGTTCGGCGTTATCATCCGGATGGGTGATGGGGTTGAAGCGGGTAGGATTTTGAGTGATGGCAGCAATAACCGCACATTCGGAAAGATTCAAATCCTTTACTGATTTATTAAAATAACGTTGTGATGCAGCCTGCACACCCAGGGTATTCTGTCCCAGGTTAATGCTGTTCATATAGTTCACCAAAATATCCTCTTTGGACATAACCTTTTCAAGTTCCAGGGCCAGATACTGCTCCTGGATCTTTCTTTTGGCTTTTTCGGCAAAGCTTTTTTCACTGGTCCAGTCGGTAAATACATTGTTTTTCAGAAGCTGCTGGGTAATGGTACTTGCACCCTCGGAAAAATCAAATTTATTTTTAATACCTACATAAGCCGCACGAAAAATGCCCTGGATATCAATTCCGTTATGTTCATAAAAACGTTCATCCTCGATAGAAACAAATGCATGGGAAAGATTTTCCGGAATCATATCTTTGCCAACCGGGATTCGGTTGGAATTTTTAGAAATCAATTTAGCGATATTGTTTCCCTCGACATCATAGGCAAAAGAAGAGAAGCCTGTCGGGGTCACATTAATATTACTGATGTCCGGTGCAGTATCAATAACACCTTTGAACACACCGAAGCCGGCACAGGCAGCAATGATGCCTACCGCGATAAAGCAAATGAGAACGAGATTAAAGAATGTCAATAATATCTTTTTACCCCATTTTCCGCCGGTGGAATTCAATGCTCTTTGTTTTGCACGGACACCTTTTTTTCCGTAATTCATAGTTACCTCCTGCATAATCTAAGCAGAACTTTACAAGGTAGATCTCTGCTGATATCAAACAAGTATACCAAACTTTTCCACCAAAATAAAGGTTTTTTCTTCCATATTAAGAATTGTTCACAAAATCTTATACTTTTATTCTGCTTTATGATAAACTACTTTTGTAAGATGTTAACGGGAAAAACGGAGGCAGTTATGAGTAAAGTGCAGGAAGATATTAGACCTTACTTTGAAATATCCGAAAGAGGAACGGGCGAGATCATCGAAAAAAAATCAAGATTTATTGCCACCGTGGCGCCGGTTTGGTCAGAAGAAGAGGCTCTGCAGTTTATTGAAGAGATTAAAAAAAGATTTTGGGATGCCCGTCATAATTGTACAGCCTATATTATCGGAAGGAAGTGCGAACTGGTGCGCTACAGCGATGATGGAGAACCTCAGGGAACAGCAGGAAAACCAATTCTGGAGGTACTTTACGGGGCCGGATTGACTAATGTTGCGGCTGTTGTGACAAGGTATTTTGGCGGAACGCTTCTGGGAACCGGCGGACTGGTACGTGCATATACGCAGGCGGTCCAGGAAGGAATCAGGAATACGCCCATCATCCAAATGCGTTACGGCAGTGCCCTGAACATTCAGGCGGAATATGCGGATGTGGGGAAGATCCAATATTTGTTGGGGCAGAGAAAGATTTCGATTTTACAGTCACAATATGAAGAAAAAGTAACAATGGATATTATGATTCCATTTGAAGATACTGATACTATCAGGAAAGCCGTAACGGAGGCAACAGCCGCCAAAGCAGTCGTCGAAGTAACCGGCGAAGGGTTTTACAAAGATTTTACGTTGACAAACGGATAGTAAATGAGCTAAATTGATATCAGGCAATTCGCGAAAGGTGGTGGTTTTTATGAAGCAAAGTACACAGGCAAGTTCAGATGTCCCCCTCCCATGTAGGAGCATAAAAATCACGAATAAGGAGAATTGCAATGGACGAAATCAAAGATTTAGAAATGATTAAGGATTTACTGGAGACCAAGCAATATACAAGACTTCGTCAAAAGCTGGCAGAGATGAATATTGCCGATATTGCAGCAGTCATGGGGGAGATGGAGGAAGAAGCGCAGCTGAAGATTTTCCGAATCCTGCCCAAAAGTATGGCAGCTGATGTATTTTCTTATCTTGAGGTGGATGATCAGCAATATATCATTACCTCCCTTACAGACAGGGAAGCAGCCAATATTATCAATAACCTGATGGCTGATGATGCGGTAGATTTTCTGGAAGAAATGCCAGCCAACATGGTTAAAAAATTATTGGCCAATGCCAATGCGGAAACCCGCAGGGATATCAATCATCTGCTGCGTTATCCGGAATCTTCCGCCGGCAGCATTATGACGGTGGAGTATGTGGATTTAAAAGAAGATATGACGGTAGAAGAAGCTGTTTCCCGGATCAGACGGGTGGGAGTGGACAGTGAGACCATCAATATCTGCTATGTGTTGGATCATAAAAGAACTTTAGTAGGGGCAGTGACACTGCGCCATTTGCTGCTTAATTCGGCGGATACGGTCATCCGTGAGTTTATGAGTGAGAATGTGATCCATCTCAACACCCTGATGGATCAGGAAGAAGTTGCCAGACAGTTCTCGAAGTATGACTTTACAGCCATGCCTGTAGTGGATAATGAAAATCGTTTGGTGGGTATCATTACGGTGGATGACGTTGTGGACATTCTTGAGGAAGAAACCACCGAGGACTTTGAAAGAATGGCAGCTATCGTGCCGACGGAGAAGCCATACCTGAAAACCGGCATATTTGAAACCTGGAAGAGCCGGATTCCCTGGCTGCTGCTGCTGATGGTTTCAGCAACCTTCACCGGCCGGATTCTGACAGCATATGAAGATGCTTTAAGTATTGTTCCGGCCCTCATCGCTTTTATTCCGATGCTGATGAATAATGGCGGTAATGCCGGTGCCCAGGCCAGTGTAACCATTATCCGCGGATTGTCGCTGGGCGAGCTTGAGTATAAAAACATACCCAAAATATGGGGCAAAGAGGTTCTGGTAGCGGTCTTTTGCGGTCTGACACTGTCGGCGGCTTACTTTTTAAAACTGGTGTTATTGGATAAAGCAGGCATCCCCATTACCCTGGTAATATGCCTGACGATTTTGGTAACGGTGGTGGTTGCCAAGCTGGTGGGCTGCACCTTGCCGCTTTTGGCCAAAAGAATCGGATTGGATCCGGCAGTCATGGCCAGTCCCTTTATTTCCACCATTCTGGATGCATTGTCCCTGATTGTGTATTTCCAGATTGCTCAGCGAATACTAAAGATATAGTGTGGCAGCAGGACGCGGTGCCCCCTCCGCTCCCAGCCATAAAAATCCCTCGTCATGCTCGTGCGCCAAAGAGCTGCATTGAGCCGCTAAGAAGTCCGAAATACTGCCCATTGGAGCAGCATTTCGGCCAGCGTCTCATCTCCGCAGGCGCAACGGCATGGCGAGGGATTTTTATGGCTGGGAGCGGAGGGGAATCTACGTTAACGTGTTGCTTCCTTATATAATTCTTAAGTGAAGCGTCTGCCATCCAATACTATCCTCTGCAACTTACCATGCCAAAATGCAACTCACCGAAAATTTATTGAATAAAAATGCCTCCGGTTTATAATGAAGTTATCAAATGAACAGGAGAAAATATTATGGGAAATGTAATCTTATTTTTATTAGTTGCAGTGGAAGCTTTTTTGATGGTCTGGGCTCTGGTGAAGCGGGAAAGACATGTAAAAGAAAGAAGCATTATCAGAATCGGGGAGTTTGCGCTGCTGGCAGTGTTTTTACTGACGGGGGTTCTGGAATGGGGATTTCGGTATTATGCCATCGCGCTGGTTTTGTTCATACAGGCTATTGCGGCAGCGGCCAGCCTGATCAGGAAGCAGGCGAAAGAGAAGCCCTTCCGCATCGGCAAGACCATCGGAAATTTTGTCGGAAAGATTTTTTTGTACTGTATGGCATTGCTGCTGGCCATCATCTGTCCCCAGACCAGGCCCATCCAGCCGGATGGGGAAAAGGCGGTTGCTCACAGGAAATATACCTGGACAGATGAAGAGCGGATTGAAACTTTTGCGGTGGAAAAAGAAGGAGAAGATACACCTTACCGAAAATTGACAGTAGAATTCTGGTATCCCGATGAAGAACCCGATGAAACCTATCCTTTGATAGTATTTTCTCATGGTGCCTTTGGATTTTCCGGTTGTAATCTGTCTACCTTTGAGCAGTTGGCATCTCATGGTTATGTGGTAGCGAGTGTAGGTCATACTTATCATGCCTTTTTTACATTGGATACGGATGGGGTTTTTACTCCGGCCAATATGGATTTTATTAACAGTATCTATGCCATCAATGCATCGGAAGATGAAGAACTGATTTATTATACCACTCAAGAGTGGTTGAAGCTGCGGGTAGATGATGAGGATTTTGTGTTGGATACCATCTTACAGTTAGCGGTCGAGGACAGTGGTGTGCCTTTTACACAAGTAGATACTACTAAGATCGGATTGTTCGGACATTCGCTGGGGGGGGCTTCCAGTGCGGCATTGGGAAGGATGAGGGAGGATATCGGAGCGGTGATCGATCTGGATGGCTCCATGTTCGGAGAGGCGGTAGGATTTGAGGATGGATTCCCAATTCTGAGTGAAGAGCCTTATCCGGTTCCACTTTTGAATATTTATGCGGAGGACCATTACGTAGAAGCAAAAAAACTTGTAGAAAAAATCGGTGAGAAGTATTATAATTTTTATGCCACCGACCAGGCAATTGAAGCGTATGCAGTGGTATTTATGAATGCCGGTCATCTGAATTTTACCGATTTGCCACTATTTTCACCTTTTTTGGCGAGAATTTTGGGGGTCGGAGAAATTGATGCCTTCTATGGAGTGGAAAAAATGAATGAGGTGGTGCTGGAGTTTTTTGACAGCATTTTGAAAAACGGTACCAAACCGGTACTTGAGAGGGAATATTAAGCGTATGAGAGTAGTTATGAGGCGGATTCAGAATAAAACTGAAGAACAGGTAGTTCTGGAATGTGTGGAAATGACCGAAGAATTTGAAGCAATCAGGAAATTTGCCGCTAATCAGGGCAATAACCTGACCGGTTATCTGAATGAAAAAAGGTATACCCTGCCCCTAAAAAATATTTTTTATTTTGAAACAGTAGATGAGAAAGTTTTTGCCTATACTTTCAAGGAAGTATATGAAGTGAAGATGCGCCTATATGAGTTGGAAGAGGAATACGGAAGTCAGTTTTTTATTCGTTGTTCTAAGCAGGCCATTTTAAACCTGATGCGGCTGGAATGTATCAGTCCGGAAATCAATGGGCGATTTGTGGCGCATATGAAAAATGGGGAGCAGATTATTATTACCAGGCAATATGTCCCTGACCTGAAAAAGGTGGTTATGGGAAAAGGAGGAAAATAGAGGATGGAGTTTTTAAGAGAAACCGGTTTTAAACGGATCATTATCAACTATATGGTGGTATCAGCTTGTATTACGGCAACAATGGGGACGATAGGTGTTCTCTTTGCCCCCGATTTCAAATTAGGATATGGTAGTTTTTTTGCACCTTTTCTTTTTGCGACAGTAGGCATGCTCCCAGCAGTGGTATATTATTCTCGTAAGATTTTGAGCCAGCGCCAGAGAGTTTTTCGAGAGATCCTGCATTTTATCCTGCTGGAAGTAGTGATTCTTACCTTTGCCTGGTATGGAAATGCCTTGACCAGTGTGGAAATAACCGTTGCCATAGCGGTATCGGTGTTGGTCATCGATGTAGTGGTTTTTTTACTGATGAAGGTAAATAACAGCCGTGTGGCAATCGAATTCAATGCTGCCTTAAAACGGATGCAGGAAGAGGAAGCGGCAGAATAGAAATAACCTCTTTTTGCTTGACAAGAAAATAAATAAGGTATAAGATACAAGCAATTAACAACTTCATATTGAAAGCAAAGACTATGATAAGAAATAGTAGCATTCAGGAAGCCTGACAGAAAGCAGCCGGTTGATGAGAGGCGCGGGGATAGCGGATGTGAATACCTCTTTGAGTTGCGCACCGAACAGGAAACCCAGTAGGCTGCGACGGATAAGCACCCCGTCATCGTGTGCAGGGGTATCGCCGGCGACAGTTTGGCAGGCCGTACCTGATGAGGTAAGCAGTGTGAGCTGCTTATAAAGTAAGGTGGTAACGCGAGATTACTCTCGTCCTTATGGAAACATGAGGACGGGATTTTTTTTTGTCCTCTCAAATGTATGGTCTGTGCTAAATGTTGAAAGGAGAAAAGTTATGTTAACCGCAAAAGAACAAATTCGCATTATTGAAAAAGGAGTTCACAATCTGGTAAACCGTGAAGAATTATTGACCAATCTGGAAAATTCAGTAAAAACCGGCCGGCCGCTGATTGTCAAGCTGGGGTTGGATCCCACTGCACCCGATATTCATTTGGGGCACACGGTGGTCCTTCGTAAAATCAAGCAAATGCAGGACATGGGACACCAGGCAGTCATTATTATTGGTGATTTTACCGGCAAGATCGGCGATCCTACCGGAAAGTCCAAGGGAAGAACAGCCCTGTCCGAAGAACAGGTAAGGGAAAATGCCACTACTTATTGCCAACAGATCTTTAAGATATTGGATTCGGAAAAGACCCGGGTCTGCTTCAACAGTGAGTGGCTTTCACGACTTACCCTGGAAGAGATCCTCAAGCTGGCTTCTGTGACAACGGTTGCCCGGATGCTGGAAAGGGATGATTTTCAAAACCGTTTTCACAATCAGATTCCCATCGGTATCCATGAATTCTTTTATCCGCTGATGCAGGCATATGATTCGGTTTGGCTGAATGCCGATATTGAAATCGGCGGTACCGACCAGACCTTCAATATCCTGATGGGAAGAACCTTGCAAAAGGCCATGGATAAAGAACAGCAGATTGCTCTGTTTATGCCCATTTTAGAAGGCTTGGACGGCGTGGAAAAGATGAGCAAGAGTCTGGGGAATTATATCGGCATTGACGAGCCTGTGGAGATTATGTATAAAAAAGTTATGGAAGTTCCGGATTCCTTAATTATCCGTTACTTTGAACTGGTAACGGATGTGCATCCCGATGAAATCGAAAGTATAAACGAAAATCTGACTAAAGGGGTCAACCCGAGAGATATTAAATTAGTATTGGCCGAAACGGTTACCGCTCTATACTACGATACCGAAGCAGTAGAGAAGGCAAAAGCTTTTTATCAGGCCGCTTTCACAGAAAAGGGTATTCCGGAACATGTGACCGAGCTGGTCATTGATGCAGAAGGAGATTTGCTTAAAGACATTATCCCACAGCTTGTATCAGAAGGCTATGTATCCAGCAAAAGTGAATTTCATCGGCTCCTTGCCCAGGGAGGGATCAGCATTGAAGGTGAAAAACTGATACCGGATGACTTGGTCCGGGTAATGATATGCAATGAAGTGATCAGAATCGGGAAAAAGAAATTTGTTAAAATAATCAAATAATAAGAAAGGATTTGCGGTTTGGCCGCAAATCCTTTTAACATTAGCCCGGCGGGCGTACATACTTATTTATTTCCGGCCCGTTTCCGCATGGTGGGGTCCAGAATTTTTTTCCGGATCCGCAGCGAAGAAGGAGTAACTTCCAACAGTTCATCCGTATCGATAAACTCCAGGGCCTGTTCCAGACTTAAGATCTTGGGTGGGGATAAACGCAGGGCATCATCCGAGCCGGAAGCACGGGTATTGGTCAATTGTTTCTTTTTACAGACATTGATCTCAATATCCTCGCCCCGGGCACTTTCCCCGATGACCATCCCGGCATAGACTTTTTCGCCGGCGCTGATAAATAAGGCACCCCGCTCCTGCGCATTGAATAGTCCATAGGTAACGGCTTCACCGGCCTCATAAGCAATCAGGGAACCTAATTTTCGGTATTGAATATCACCCTTGAAAGGACCGTAACCGTCAAAAATACTGTTCATGATACCGTTGCCCTTAGTATCGGTCATAAACTCACCCCGGTAACCGATCAGTCCTCGGGAGGGAATGGAAAATTCCAGACGGGTATAACCGCCGGAGGCGGCTCCCATATTACGCAGCTCGCCTTTGCGCTGGCTGAGTTTTTCGATAACAGCACCGGAAAATTCTTCGGGAACATCCACATAGGTGAGTTCCATGGGTTCCAATTTGTGCCCTTTTTCATCGGTCCGATATAGAACTTCAGCTTTGCTGACAGCAAACTCAAAGCCTTCACGGCGCATATTTTCAATTAATACCGAAAGGTGTAACTCCCCACGGCCGGAAACTTTAAAGGCTTCGGTAGTCTCGGTTTCTTCCACCCGCAGGGAAACATCGGTGTTGAGTTCCCGGAAAAGACGGTCGCGGAGATGCCGGCTGGTGACGTACTTGCCTTCTTTACCTGCAAGAGGCGAATCATTTACCACAAAATGCATGGCAATTGTGGGCTCGGAAATTTTCTGAAAAGGAATGGGTGTGGGAGCTTCAGGCGAACACAGAGTATCTCCGATATGAATATCGGCAATACCGGAAATAGCCACAATGGAGCCGATGCCGGCTTCCTTTACTTCAACTTTATTTAATCCGTCAAATTCATACAGCTTGCTGACCTTTACTTTTTTTTGCTTGTCCGGATCATGATGATTGACAATCATAACCTCCTGATTGACGCGGATGGTACCGTTGTCCACCTTACCCACACCTATACGGCCCACATATTCATTATAATCAATGGTGCTGACCAAGACCTGGGTTCCGGCATCAGGATCACCTTCCGGAGCCGGAATATAATCCAAAATCGTTTCAAACAGGGGAATCATATTTGTACTTTCGGTTTCCATATCCAGGGCGGCGGTTCCGGTTTTGGCGGAGGCAAAGACGAAAGGACAGTCTAACTGTGATTCATCGGCATCCAGATCCATCAAAAGCTCCAGAACTTCATCAATAACTTCTTCCGGCCGGCCTTCCGGGCGGTCGATTTTATTAATACAGACAATTACCGGCAGCTTCATTTCCAATGCCTTCCGAAGAACGAACTTGGTCTGGGGCATGGCACCTTCAAAGGCATCCACTACCAGGATAACACCATTGACCATTTTCAGGACACGTTCCACCTCACCGCCAAAATCGGCATGGCCGGGAGTGTCGATAATATTGATTTTCGTATCTTTATAGGTAACGGCCGTATTTTTGGCCAGGATGGTGATTCCCCGTTCCCGTTCAATATCATTGGAGTCCATGACCCGTTCGGCCACCTCCTGATTTTCCCGGAATACACCGCTTTGTTTTAACAGTTCATCCACCAGCGTGGTCTTGCCGTGATCGACATGGGCAATAATTGCAATATTTCTGACATCTTCTCTTTTTTGTAACATAATTACCTCGTTTCTTTTTGCTGTAAATACCAAGGAATTAGTATACCACCAATGGTTTTATGTTGCAATCAGTTATTTGCTAAAACTATTGATTTTCCAAATGAAGGCAAGGTATAATGAGTTCAACAGAATTGAGGGCAAGCCAATGAAAGCACTGAATGAAGATATTAAAACGGGAAATTTGAAGCAGATATATCTGCTTTACGGAGAAGAATCCTACCTTCGGAGGCAATATCGGGATAAATTGAAACAGGTTCTGATCAGTGAAGAGGATACCATGAACTATCATTATTATGAAGGAAAGGCCGTTACCGTTCCGGAAATTATTGATTTGGCGGAAACGTTACCTTTTTTTGCGGACCGCCGCCTGATTATCTGGGAAAACAGCGGTTTGTTCAAGAGTACAGACGAAAAGATGGCAGAATACCTGAAGGCAGTTCCCGAGAGCACCAGCATCTTGTTTGTTGAGGCGGAAGTGGACAAGCGGGGAAAGATGTTCAAACTGTTGCAGGGAATGGGCGGTGCCGTGGAGTTTCCGGAACAGGATGAAGACACTTTGAAACGCTGGATTGCCGGTATCTTGAAAAAGGAAGGCAAGCAGATTACAGAGCGTACCGCCGTGTATTTGATCGGCAAAGTCGGTACGGATATGGAAAACCTCAAAAAGGAGCTGGAGAAGCTGATTTGCTTTTGTCTGGACCGGGATGTGATTACGGAAAGAGATGTGGATGAAATCTGTACCCCCCGTATTACTAACCATATTTTTGACATGGTGGGTGCGGTAGCAGAAAAAAAGCAAAAGGAAGCGCTGCGGTTATACTATGATCTGCTGGCCTTAAAAGAACCTCCAATGCGGATTTTGTTCCTTATCGCCAGACAGTTTAATACCCTGCTGCAGGTAAAGGAGCTGAAAGGAAAAGGGTATGATAATAAAGCTGTCGGCACCAAAATCGGTCTGCCGGGTTTTATTGCCGGGAAATATGCAGCCCAGGCCTCCAAGTTTAAAACCGATGATCTTCGCGCGGCGGTAACGGCCTGTGTGGATGCCGACGAAGCGGTAAAAACCGGCCGGATGAATGATATTATGAGTGTGGAACTGTTGATTGTAAAATATAGCGGATGATTTGAGGTCCGGCCCTGTTAAGGGGCCGGATAATTTTTTGAATTTTAAAATTTGTTTTGCAAGTCCTTTTTATGGTACACCAAAAAAAATATAATAAAATTACAGAAACAGTAAGAACGGAGGAAACGTATGAAAAAGGCGAAAAAGATAAAAGGCAATTGGGTAAAGATGATATTTTTTCTGACAGTTATTTTTTTGTGTGGCTGTTCCATTCAGGCAGCCGGCCAAGAAAAAAAGCAATCCAGGCAAGATGAGCAGCATTATCAGGCGATGGAAAAGGAGTATCGGAATGGTTTAAAAGAATTTTTGAATCAGGCTGGTTACCGTAACAGCGGAATCAATATGACCAAAGTGATAACTCCTAAGGAGGTTGCGGCGGGAACCACGGAGGAATCGGAAACTCGTACATATATGGTGGGGATATATAATAAAAAAATCAATCAATTGGATCACCGGGAACGCGAGAAATTAATGACTGATTTAGTCAAGGTGGAAATTTTGATGAACGGATGTGACGTCTCTTATCAATTTATGGAAACGGATATATAAAAGTGAATGACAAGCCGACATTTTGAGATTATAATAAATAAGAATTTATTATAATTTTGGAGGCAACTATGCGAAGCAATCCCCAACCACAAGAAATTTACAAACACTTTAAAGGAAACTTATATCAGATAATCACTTTGGCAGAGCATAGTGAAACCGGTGAAGTCATGGTTATATATCAGGCATTATATGGGGATTATAAAGTATATGCCCGTCCTTTGGCCATGTTTATGGAGCTTACAGATAAAGAAAAATATCCCGCGGTGCAGCAGGAATACCGTTT
>JAVBUF010000077.1:0-34604 GCA_031555615.1 Lachnospiraceae bacterium
GTATTTTTGTGGAGTTAGTTAAGAAAAACATACATATGGATCGGTTGAAAAGTAAAGCTTCTACCCAGATTACATTAGAAGATGACATCAATATTTCCGATTCCAGACCGGATGCGTTTCAGTTGATATTGGACCGAGGGAATGTAGGTATAGAGGAATTGAAAGTGACCAATGACCATGTAACGGTGAAAGGGAAGCTGCAATTTACGGTTGCTTATATGACGGAAGGTGAAAACGCTGATATTGCCAGTATGGAAGGCAATATTCCATTTAACGAGCAGGTTTATATGGAAGGGCTGGAGAGCGGAGATAATGTACAAGTGAAGTGGGAATTGGAGGACTTAAGCGTCGGCCTGATCAATTCCCGGAAGCTCAGTGTGCAGTCGATTATTTCGCTGAATTTGTTCTGTGAAGTGATCAATGACGAAGAAACGGCTGTGGACCTGTATTACGAAGAGCCGGTGGAGTACCGCCGCAAAGCACTGGACATTGCTTCCATGGCCATTAAGAAGAAAGATATTTTCCGGGTCAAGGAAGAAGTGGAAATACCGGGCAGTTTTCCCAATATCGTGGAAATGATCTGGGAAGAGATACAGCCCTGTGAAGTGGAGTTTAAGGTACTGGATGATAAAATATCGGTTCAGGGTGAAGTTAGAGCCTTTTTCCTGTATCGGGGTGAAGGGGAAGATAATGAAATCTGCCACCATGAAACCACCATGCCATTTTCCGGTGTAATCGACTGTAACGGCTGCAGTGAGGGAATGATCCCGGAGATCAACTGGACGGTAAGTCAGAGGGAAGTGGAAGTAAGGCCGGACTTTGACGGTGAGGACCGGGTGATTACCTTTGAACTGGTGATGGATCTGGATATCTGTGTTTATGAAGAAGATACCATCGATCTGCTGGCTGATGTATATGGTGTGTCCAAGGAAGTTACAGCCATGGAAAAGGAAGCAGTTTTCCGCCGCCTGCTGGGACGGTGCAGCGGGAAGAGCAAGATCGGCCAGCACCTGATCATTCCGGACAGCAATGCACCGGTTCGCAAGGTCTTGCACAGTAACGGACAGATGCAGGTTTCCGGACAGGAAATCGTGGAAAACGGCATTTTGATTCAGGGAACCATGAATTTCCAGATTTTGTACGAAAGTACCGATGAAAGGGTGCCCTACGGAGTAGCCAAAGCCATGTTCCCCTTCTCTTATACGCTGAATGCCGATGATATTTCGGAAAACTGTGTTTACCGGCTGCAGGCTGATATGGAACAGTTGAATGTGACGGCCATCGATGCCAGAGAATTTGACATTAAAGCGGTGCTGTGTTTTCGCAGCAATGTATACGAGCAATTGAAGGAAAAGGTGATTGAGCAGCTCATGGTATCGGAGCCGGATATGGATAAACTGGGCGAACTGCCGGGTATCGCGGTTTATATTGTGAAACCGGGGGAGAGCCTGTGGGATATCGGCAAGCGGTATTATGTACCGATATCACAGTTGAAAGAAACCAATGATATGATGAC
Organism: Lachnospiraceae bacterium; assembly: GCA_031555615.1. Taxonomy (GTDB): domain Bacteria; phylum Bacillota; class Clostridia; order Lachnospirales; family Lachnospiraceae; genus UBA935. The sequence goes on from JAVBUF010000077.1 coordinate 1,517, forward strand.
GGAAGAAGTGAAGCCCGGGGATAAGATTTTGATTGTCAAAGGGCAGGCATAGTTTCTAAATGATGAAAAAGGCTGGGAGTAAAAAAACTCAGTCTTTTTTATTGCATTTTTTTATTTTTTGCATATAGTATAATCTGTGAATTTATTTGATTTTTGTTGACTATTAACAAAAAAAACTGTATAATATTGTGCAATAATAATAAATGTCATGAATAAAATGCAACTCAAGGAGTACATTATTGAAAGCGTTATTTATAGGTAATTTTAATCATTACACAATACATTTTGCCGGGAAGCTTGCCAAAAACGGGGTGGATGTAGCAATATTTAATAATACTGAGGATCCCGGAAAGCTGGGTTTTAAGTACGGCAAATATACGTCAGAGGTCAGCTATGTGTCCAAAGTATATGCGAATTTCCGCCCCGATACTATTATCGTAACGTCGGCATTTGACGGCCCGGGCTATCTTGACGGGCTGGAACATATTCTGAACCAGGCCGCCGGCTTCGGTGTCAGGCACGTGATTTTTCTGTCATCGGTGGTCGGCTACGGAAGCAGTGGAACAGCAGATCATTTACCCGACGAAACCCTTCCGTTAAAACCCCGCAGCCAGAACAGCCTTTTATTTGCCGGCGGCGAGGATATCTGCAAACGCTGGCGGGAAGCCAGCGGCATCAAGACTACCATTATCAGAAGCGGCGGTATTTACGGAGAGCAGTTGGAAACAGCGGATTTTAATCGGCTCATCAGAGAAGCGGCGGAAGGCCGGGAATTTCACATTTCCGATCAGGATGCATTTTCATTTCTGCACATAGATGATATGGCAGAAGCTTTTATGCTGATTTTTGAAAATGCTTTTTCGGATGTCTACAATATCTGCAGTTCGGAAATCATTCCGGCCAGGCAGTTTTGCGGTATGGTCAATGAAGCAATCGGCGGCCCTCCCAGGGTATTATTATCCGAGGAAGCAGCCACGGAATGTCATGCCGCCGATACATCATTATTTAAAAGTGAATATAAGTGGTGGGAGCGTCATCGGTTCGGTGACGAATACGGAAAGATCATCGGGCAGGAAAAAGAACTTCAGCCTTCCGGCAGTTCGGGGGAAGAACGCAGGGGGGATAAAAAGAAAGCCCGGGAAGACCATTCCTCCCGTCTGAGTAACCTGTGGCATTATGTGGAGACCATTTTGCTTTTTATTGTGCTACTCTTTTTTATCCGGATGCAGAAGTCGGTGGATATCATTGCCGAAATTGATTTTATTATTCTTTATCTGATTTTAGTGGCGGTGGTGATGACCCTATGGCAGTCGGCGCTTTCCCTGCTGCTGGCAGTGGGGCTGATTGTCTGGCAGCGGGTGGATGAGGGGTATGGTCTGTTTACCGCCATTATCAACAATAAAACCCTGCTGTTGGCGGCCCAATACTGTATCGCCAGTGTTGCCGTCAGTTATGTGCTCCAGCGGCTGAAGATTGCCAATATGCTGCTGAAGCTGGAACTGGGAGAACAGAAAACGGAAATGGAGATGCTGGAGCAATTCAGTGAAGACAATCTCCGCAGCCGTCACTTTTTTGAAGACCGGATCATTGCCTATGATCTGAGCCTGCCCAGGGTTATTTCTATGACCTCCAGGCTGGATGTCCTGGAGCCGGAGAGGATTTTGCCGGAAACTATTAAGGTTATTTCAGAATGCATCGGAATTGAGGATGTAGCCACCTATTTTATTGGTGAAAAGGGCGGCCGAATGCGGCTTTCTTATGCTAAAACCCCGACGGCGGCGATTTTGGGGCAGTCTCCGGTGCTGGAGGATTACCGGCATATCATCGATACTCTTGAAAATGACGATATATATATAAACACCGGAATGGATGAAAAGGACCCCTCCATGGCAGCGGGAGTAAAGATCGGCGGAAGGCTGGCTTTTATTTTCGTGGCGGTGAACGTGCCCTTCCATAAGATGTGCCTTGATACCTCCAACCTGTTTCAGTCAGTTACTACCCTGGTCAGTGCCGCGCTCCGGCGGGCCAATCAGTATGAAGAACTGATGAATGAACAGCGGTATCTGCCGGGAACCACCATTTTGCGCTTTGAGGCTTTTCAAAATCTGTGTACCGCCCGGCTGTCCGATGAAGGTATGGCCGGCGGCATCCTGTGTGAGGTTATGACTAAACAGCAGGACTTCCGGCAGACCGGGGAGATTCTGGAGGCTTTGACCAGAGAAAACGATTATCTGGGAACCGATGAAAAAGGCCGGCTGTTTGTTCTTCTGTCCGGCACAACACTGGCCGGATATCAGGTGTTTGAGCAGCGGCTGCTGGAAAAAGGTTTGCAAAGCATACGCTTGGAGGAGGGTATTGATGCCGGAACGGATATTAACCATAGTGCTGATTCTTAACCTGCTGATCAGCCTGATTTTATTGATTGTAATGTTTCACCGGGATCGGAAGAAGGCAGTGATTTGTCTGGCAATTAATCTGATGCTGCCTCTGATAGGCCTGCTGTTTAGTCTGATGATGCTGATCCGCTTTAAGGAATCCCGGTATGAAATGGCGGCCGGTGAAATCATTCGCAAGTATAAACTGAAGGAAATGGAATATGTTGACAATGAGCGGCTGCAAAACACCGTTCCGGTGAATGATGCCCTGGCACTTAGCAGTGAAAAGGAACGCAGGACTTTTCTGCTGGGTCTGCTGCGGAAAAAAGAGCTCTCTTCTTTACGGGATTCTTTAAAAAAAGCTTTGACCAATGCCGATACCGAAGCATCCCATTATGCGGCATCGGCATTGATGGAATTGCAGCGGGAATCTTACACCATGATGATGGAAAAGGAAAAGGCCTACCGGACTGTGCCGCTGACCTATGAGGATGCCATCAGCTATGGGGCGGCTATTATCAATTATCTGGAAAACAGCGAGGTGGGGCAGTTGGAAAGCTATACCTTCCGAACTCGCTATGAAGAGGTTATGAAGGTGGTTTTGACCAAATTCCGAAAGGAATGCCAGGGCCGGGATTACGAAAATTATATTGATATGCTGCAAAAACAGGGGCGGCTGGAAGAAGCGCGGGTTTATGCCGGGCAATATCTGGAGCATTTTCCTCAGGCCGAAAATAGTTACCTGTATGGCATGAAGATCTGCTATCTCCAAAATGACCGGGCCGGATTTGATGAAATGCTGACAAAAATCGGAAAGAGCAAATGCATGCTGTCGCCGGAATCTCTTTCGCGTATCCGCTTTTGGCAGCAGTTGTAAGGAGAATATTGAATGAATGATAACTTTCTCATCAGAAGAGTACTGGTGCTGAGTGGGCTGGTGGTTTTTTTGGCGGTGGTTTATCTGTTGGTCAGAAGTGAATTTCTGGACACCGGCAGCGGCAATCTGGTTAATCTTACCGGCCCGGCAGAGACTGTCCAAACCTGGGAATATCACGACAAGTACTGGGGCGAGTCCCAATATCTGGTGCTTGAAGATCCAAAGGATCTGGTTTCGGTGAATGCCAGAGCGGCTGTAGAGCTGGCCCTGGAATGTCTGGGGCAGCAGCCGGTTTATTTATCCGATCCCCAAACCAGGGACATTACCGGCGATTATGCCGGAATTATTGTTACGGCTACGCATCTGAATAAAATGGGTGTCCTGGATGCCCTTTTTGAATACGCGGAGAATGGCGGACTGCTGATTTTTGCCGTTCGCCCGGAAGTGGATGAGATGTTTAAAAGCATCTACCAGCAGCTTGGTATCTTTGAACATTTTTATTTTGCCGATACCGAAGCCATCCGGTTCGTTCCCGGTATTTATGGGGACAGTGAGCTGACACTGGGAAATGACGGGATCTATAATTCCGCCATCGAACTTCATGTTCGGGAAGAGTGTCAGGTGATGGCGGTCAGTGAAGGCGATATTCCGCTGATCTGGTCACTGCCTTATGGCGGGGGAAATATTCTGGTGATGAATAATTCCCTGATGCTGTATAAATCCACCGGCGGTCTGCTGCTTTCCCTGATGGCCAATATCCAGGGACCGCTGTTGTACCCCGTGATTAACGGTAAGGTATTTGCTTTGGAAGCTTTTCCCCTGCCGGCCAATGTCAATCAGGACTTTATTAAATCCAATTATCTGCGGACCGGCCGGACCTTTTTAAGGGATTTGTGGTGGCCCGCCATGGTTCAGCTGCAGACGGCCTGTAATATCACCTATACTGCCGGTTTTATGACCGGCTATGAACGTGAGGAAGCTTTTGCCGGGGATGAGCTGCTGATGGAGGAAATGGACTTTTCTTATTATGGCAAGGAGCTTGCCCGGTATGAGGGTGAACTGGCTTTTACCGGATTTAATCAAATGCCTTTGTATTTTGGGGAATTAGGCGAGCAAATGCAATTTATCCCATGGTCTTCGGCGGCCAAAGCCGAAGCGGGAAACCGGAACAGTTTACGCTTTTTTCAGCGGTTTTATCCCAAGTATCAATTATATACCTATCTGCCCCCGGAAAGAATGCTGGATCAGCAGGGCTATGAAATGATCAAAGAGCTGATGCCCGGGCTGACGGCAGTTTGTGGAGATTTCAGTGATAAAGAACGGTGGATTCAGAACTTTGAAGTGGCGGAAGACGGCATCGTCAGTTTTCCTGTCGTAACTGCCGGTTTTACGGTCAATGACCGGATGCGCTATGACCAGCTCAATACGGCAACTGCCAGAGGAGTACTCTTTCACTCCTGTGATGTCAGCGATTTGCTGTTGGAACAGGATGAAACCCGGAACTGGAACCGGCTGTCGGTAGCATTTGGGGAGTTTATCAGTGACAGTTACGGAACCAGTGTCTTTGATTCCCTGACAGTTGCCCAGGCAGCGGGACGGGTCAAGGTCATGCAGTCCCTGGAACCGGAGATTACTTATTATAATGACCGCATCCAGGTCCGGATTAATTCCGGCGGGGCAGAGGTTTCCTTCCTTTTACTGTGTTTTGGCAAGGAACCGCAAAATAGCCCCGGTGTAACCTGCACCAAAATACATGATGCGCAATATTTAATTACAACCAGTAAGGAAGAATTTTCAGTGGAGTTAAAAGATTTATGAAAATATGCATGATTGCCGAGGGCTGTTATCCCTATGTGGTAGGGGGGGTCTCAAGCTGGATTCAGATGATGATGGAAGGGCTTGAGGAGTATGACTTTGAGATATTCACCATTGCCGCTGATGTTTCCCAAAAAGAAGATTATAAGTACCGGTTTCCGAACAATATGCGGGCCATTCATGAAAACTTTCTGATGGGAGATAACCCAAAATCCGGGAAAAAGTCCAAAAATAAAAGACTTCCCCGGCAGCAGGCCGATGCTTTAAAAAAACTGGTGAAGTCGGAAGACAGCATACCCTGGAAGCTGGTTTATGAGACGGTGCATGACCGGAGGTTTGATACCCAGTCGTACCTGAACGGTTATGATTTTTTTGATGCTGCAAAGGAACGCTATGTGCGTGACGAAGTGGCGGCCGGGTTTGCGGATTACCTCTGGACTCTCCGGTCCATGTTTCTGCCGCTGTTTTCCCTTTTGGAAAAGGAGATTCCCCGGGCCGATGTTTATCATGCGGTCTCGGCCGGTTATGCCGGTATCGTGGGAGCTTTGGGAGCAGTGATATATGATAAGCCTTTTCTTTTGTCGGAACACGGTATTTATACTCGGGAAAGGGAAGAAGAACTGATTCGTTCCAAGTGGACCCAGGGGTATTTTAAGGAAATGTGGATCAGACATTTCTATACCCTGTCGCAGTTTGCCTACCAGCAGGCTGATCAGGTGATTTCGCTGTTTGAAAAAAATGCCGCCATCCAAAAGGATTTAGGCTGTGATCCGGAAAAAATCAAAATCATTCCCAATGGGATTGCCGCCAGTGACTATGCAGGCGTCAACTGGCGCAAGAAACCGGATGGCTTTATCGATGTCGGTGCCGTTATCCGAGTAACCCCTATTAAGGATATCAAAACCATGATTGCGGCTTTTAAAGAGGTGCAGAATAAGGTGCCGGATACCCGGTTTCATATTATGGGCCCCTTTGATGAAGATCCCGATTATTACAGAGAATGTGTCAGTTTGATAGAGCAGTTGGATTTACGGGATTGTGTCATGCCGGGCCGGGTAAACATAAAGGAACGGCTGCCGGGGATGGATATTCTGGTGCTGACCAGTATCAGTGAAGGCCAGCCGCTGGCTATTCTGGAAGGGATGATGTTCCATAAGCCCTGGGTGGCCACCAATGTGGGAAGCTGCGGGGAACTGCTGAACGGTATGGCCGGAGACCGGCTGGGCAGTGCCGGGTTTGTCGCGCCGGTGATGGATGCCTTAAGCATTGCCGGCAAGGTCATTAAGCTGGCGCAAAATGAAAGGCTTCGTGCCGATATGGGCGAAATTGGTTTTCAGCGGGCTTCCCGCTATTATAAAAAGCGAGATATGTTCAGGGGTTACCAGGAAGTTTATGAGCAGATATTCCATAAAGAGGATGATAAGTAATGGCAGGGATCGGATTTGAACTGAAAAAATTATACGGAGAAAAGAAGGGAATCACCAGAACGGTAGGCGCTATGGGCTACTCCACCATTACCACCATCGGGCCGACGCTGTTAATTGTGGGGGCCCTGATTGTGACCAATTTCCTCCTGCAGAAGTGGGGAACGGCAGAAGCGGAAAAGATGATTTATTCCGGCAGTCTGCTGTACTGTTTTATCCTTCCGCTGATTGTATCGTCTGTTTTTGATACTGTTCTTTCCCGCTATGTGTCCGACTGTATCTTCAGTGACCGCGAGGACCGTATTTTACCGGCAGTCCAGGGCAGCACCGGGATGATCACAGCGATTCTGGGGATCTGCGGGGTGATTTTCGGCATTGCCCTGTATCGGATCAGCGGCTTATCGTTATTTTATGTTTTAATGGTTTACTTTACCATGCTGGGGGTAGGATTAACCTTTCTGCTGTCAGTGTTTGTGACGGCCATCAAATCTTACCGGAAAATCACCTTATCCTATCTGATCGGGACCATACTGATCATTCTGGTGGGGGGAGGCAGTCATACCCTGCTGGGGCAGCCGGTGGGGCAAAGCATGATGACCGGATTTGCCGTGGGCTTTGTCAGTATTGCGCTGCAGCTGTACTTGTATCTGCATATGTCCTTCCCCCGGGGAGACGGCAGTTATTTTGGGTATTTTGCCAGTATCAAAAAGAATAAGCTGTTGATGTGCAGCGGATCTTTTTATATTTTGGGGCTTTATGTGCATAACTTTGTTTTTTGGGCTGATTCGGATATGCAGCTGGTTGCCGGAAAGATCCTCTACAGTGCACCGGCCTACGATATGGCCAGCTTTGTGGCCATCCTGACCAATATTTCAGCGGTGGTGATTTTTGTGGTTCGGGCCGAAACCAGTTTTTACGGTGAGTATAAGGGCTACTGTGAAGCAGTTCTGGGAGGCAGTCTGAACAAAATCGATTATTACCGGGAAAGAATGATGAGAACCCTGATCAATGAAGTATACTTTATCAGTGAATTTCAGATTATCCTGACCGTTATTATCATGGTTTTGTCCATTACCCTTTTGCCATTACTGGGAATTGCCGGAATTACACTGGATATTTATCCGGTTTTGGCATTGGGCTATTATGCCGTTTTTATCATGCATATTCTGATGATCTTTCTTTATTATTTTGATGATCAGAAGGGAGCGGCTTTTGTGGGATTGTCTTTTTTCCTGCTGACCTGGGGCTTTACTTATGTCACAAGACTGTTGGGAATTCAATATTACGGACTGGGATTGGTGCTGTCCGGGGTGACGTGCTGGATCATCGCTTATGTCCGGCTTAAGAAAGTAATGGGAACGATAGAATATAAAATGTTCTGCGATAACATCAGGGTAAAAGAGATCTGACGGGAGGAAAGAGTCAAAGATGAAATACGGCAATGCTGTTTTACGGCATGAATTAAAATATTATATAAACTGGAATGAATACTGGCTGTTACGAGCCAGGCTGGCACCGGTGATGAGGCTGGATGAAAACACGGTCACAGCGGAAGGGTATCATATCCGCAGCCTTTATTTTGACGATATGTATGACACCGCCATGCAGGAAAAGATGATGGGTACGTCCCGAAGGGATAAGTACCGGATCAGGATTTATGAGTTATCCGATCAGGTGATCCGGTTCGAGTGCAAATCCAAATATGATTCTTATATCTCCAAAAAATCCGCCCCCCTTTCCCGGACCCAGGTGGAGCAGATTCTGGCCGGGGATTATACCTTTCTGGCGGAAAGCGGTGATCCTCTTTTGCAGCAGATCTATGCCCGGAGGAATACCACTCTGCTGCGGCCGGCAGTGATCGTTGATTACCGCCGGGAGGCATATGTTTACCGTGAGGGTAATGTACGGATTACTTTTGATAAAGATATCAGTGCGGGAGCAGGAGATTTTAATATCTTTTCCAAAGAGGTTCCCACCTATCCGGTGGTACCTTCAGGGCAACTGGTGCTGGAAATCAAATATGATGACTATTTGCCGAAGATTATCCATAATGCGGTGAAATCCCTTACCGGTGATATCAGTGCGGTTTCCAAATATGTCATGTGCCGGGAACGATTGGCGGATCTGAAGACCGCTTCAAGACGGGTGGTGAATGCAATCAATGGTTAAACGAAAACTGGCAATGATCCTGATCCTGACCGGAGTAATCCTTTTAGGCGGCTGCGGCCGGGGGGAGGATGGAGCCCCAGCGGGACGGATTCATGACAATGACGGGGTGTACAGCCTGGCCAAAGGGGAGGCGGCAACTCTGTTTATCAATGTGGCAGCGGGGGACTCGGTTCCTTTTTTCCGGGTGTCAGGAGAAGACCGGGAAAATGGTGCAAAAATCACATTTCCCATAACGGTGTTTGATCAGGAGGGAACTCTTGGCTCGGAACAGATACCGGCGGCCGGAACTCTTCAGATAAAGGGCAATCAAGCCTATCGGGGCAACTACCGTTCCTTTAAGATCAGTTTTGACGAGGAAGATAAATACAGGGATCAGAGCACCCTTCTGCTGTATAAGAATCCCGGGGACGCCGCCCGGATCACCATGCGGCTGGGGATGGATGCGTATGCACTGTGCGACGATATCGTCAGTACCCGAACCGGATTTGTCCATTTACAGGTGAATGATGCCGCAGAAACCGGAGGGGATCCCTATGAGGACTACGGCCTGTATATTATGGCGGAAAATCCCGGCGGAAAATATCTCCGCACCCACGGCCTGGACCGAAACGGGGAGCTCTATGAAATCAAGAACTTCGGCCTGGATTATCAGGAATGGTTCAATGCCGGAGAGAGCGGACGGGAGGAATTGGCGGAACATAAAAATGGCAGTGATCCGGAAAAGTTTTCCCGGATGTTAAAGGCAATCGATACAGCAGAGGATTTGGATGAGGTATTTGACACTTACTTTGACCGCCAGAATTATTTGACCTGGATCGCCGCTTCCATTTTACTGGGAAACTATCAGGCCGGAAGGGAAAATTTCCTGCTGTACAGTCCCACGGACAGTGAGAAATGGTACTTTTTCCCTCTGCCCACCGACAAGCTGCTGCAGGAAGAGACCGACCGCCGCTGGTCAACACCCCCGGAAAGCTATGCCGGGCTGGGATGGTTTATGGACAATGTAATCCATAATCGATTTTTTCAGAATCAGAAAAACCGCCAGGAACTGGCAGCCAAAACCGACGAAATCAGAGCGGTGCTGAATGACCGGGTGATCACCTCCTATTGTGAAGAATACAAAAAGGTACTGGCCGATTTCGTAACCCGGAAGCCGGATTATGCAATGCTGCATTTCACCCCGGAGGAAACCTGGGCAAGGATCGACAGGATTCCCGAAAATATTGCCGGCAACTATGAGCTGTTTGAAATGAACCGGAAGCTGCCGCTGCCGTTTGCCCCGGAGGAAATCCGCCGGGATGAGGCCGGCGGTTATCTGCTGAGCTGGCAGCCGGCGGTGAGTGAGGAAGAGGTAAGGTATCATGTCAAGATCACCGGTGACCTGGCCGGGGAAGAGGTTTTATTTGAAACCGTCACCACCGGACTGATGGCGGAGATTCCGGCAGAAATCAAGGGGTTTTGTTATATTCATCTGAACGCCGAAAATCCATTCGGCATTCAGCCCATGAATCGCTATGTAAAAGGACAGGAGGCTTCGTTATGGGGAATCACCGGCTATGAATTCGGTAATTCGGGAGGTTGGCAATGAACAGAGAACAATATCAAAGATTGTTGGTGACAGCAGCACTGGTTCTGGTAATCATCCTATCGGCAGGGGCGGTTTTCGCTTACGGACTGCCCTCCAAAGCGAAGGCCATCCGGATATTGGGCGCTACCGATCCGCTGCTGGCATACTTGCTGCCCGGGGTGTCCGAAGCCAGGGAGCAGGCAACCGCCGACTATGTACTGTCAGATGACAAAACCTTATATGCCTTAGCTGAGGCGGATCAGGTAACCGTCCTTATGCTGGAGGTATATGAAAAAAAAGAGGCCGATCTGACTACTCTTGAAGATCCCGAAAAAGCAAAGGACTTACAGCTTCCGGTGATTATGCGGGAAGGAAATGCGGATGGTTCGGCCAAATGGGCAGGTTTCGGCAATGGAGCCGCGGCTCCCAATGCCACTGTCGAAATCAAGGGAACACCCAAGGAAAACCGAAAATATCATAATCTGAAAGTCCGTCTGAAGAATTCAGCCGGCCGGTATGAGGGGCAAACCATCATAAATTTGAAAAAAAGCTACGGAAAGCCCTGCAAGGTGGAAGAAAAATTTGCTTTTGATCTATTCGCCTCCCTGCCGGAGATGATGTCCCTGCGAACCGAGTTTGTGCACCTTTATATTAAAAATACGGCGGCACCCTCCCCTCATTATGAAAGCTATGGTCTCTATACCTTAGTGGAGCAGCCTGATGAGAATTATTTTCTGAACCGGTCCCTGGATGATTCGGGAAGTCTTTATCAGGCCGAGGATTTTACTTTTGGGTGGGATCAGCGTCTGATGGATGTAACCGATCCCGGGTATCAGAAAAAAGAGTTTGAAAAGGTCCTGGATATCAAACAGGGTGATTCCCACAAAGAACTGCTGGAAATGCTGGCGGCGGTGAACGATGAGAGCCGGGACATTGATGAGGTGGTGGGGGAATTTTTCAACAGGGAAAACTTATTTACCTGGCTGGCTATGAATGTCATTCTGGGGAATGAGCAATGTAGTGCTGACGGCTATCTTCTATATAAACCCTCCGGATCGGAAGTCTGGTTTTTTATTCCAGCCAATATGAGTGAAACCATGCTGGCCGCCGGACATCCTGAACGGTATACCCTGATGGAAACTGCCGGAGCGGATTTTACCGGCAACCTTTTATATGAAAGGCTCCTGGCCAAACCGGAAAACAAAAAAGAGCTGCAGACAAAAGTGGCCGGTCTGATGGAGTTCTTTGAAAGCGGAACAGTGAAACAGCTGACTGACCGGTATATCATGGTGCTGCAGGAATACCTGCCGGTGAATCCCGATAAGGGAGTTTTAGTGGAAAGTCCGGAAGCAATCATTGGCTTTGTTGAGGATTACCTTGAGACGATGCGGTTGAATGTCCGGGAATATACAAATAAAAATTAATGTGGGCGTGTTATGGCACGCAGATAGGAGATCGTGTGGTAAATTTCAGTGATATTTTTAAAAACAGTTTTGTTGAAAACGGTTACTTTGGCAACTTGTCAATTCTGCAGATGGGATTGTCCCTGGGGGTAGCAATATTATGTGCCAGTTTTATTTTTGTTTTTTATAAATACTTTTTTAAAGGGGTGGTCTACAACCATAATTTTAATGTCCTGATGGTGATGGTAACCCTGGTGACCTGCTTTATCATTATGACCATCAGCTCCAATATCGTCCTTTCCCTGGGTATGGTGGGTGCCTTGTCGATTGTGCGGTTCCGGGCGGCGGTGAAAGATCCGCTGGATGTGGGATTCCTGTTCTGGGCAGTAGCGGCAGGAATCACAGCCGGTGCGGGACTGTATCTGTTTGCCATTGTATCGACGCTGGTGATCAGTATTGTCTACGCGGTATTTTCGTCCATGAAGAACCGGAAAAATACTTATCTGATCATTATTAATTATGATGAAAAGGCCGGAGAAGAGGTATACCGGACTTTGGATGCGGTTTCGTATATTCTGCGCAATAAAACCTGCAGGGAACATAATACCGAACTTACCGTGGAGATCAAAGCCAGACAGGAAAATACGTCAGTGGTGGAAAAACTGGCCGGGATCAAGGATGTCAAGTTTGCTACGATGGTGCAGTATAATGGAGATTTTGAAGGATAAACAGGAGAAGTTTCATGAAGTATTCACGAAGAGGCAGGTTTAATAAGTCCTTTTATATTGCTGTCGGAACGGTGATTTTTCTGTTGCTGGCGGCAGCCGGACTGGCTCAGGAACAGTGGCAGGCCAGACAGACGAAAGAGCAGCAGGATGTGCCGGCCGACCCCGTTTTGGCGGAAACCCCGGCGGCCGGGCAGGAGGATGCGGCGGAAAGTATCCCCTCAGGCGGGCTGGCGGATACAGATTTTGAAAATGTAACCCGGTATGTCAGTACGGCAGACATTGATTATCAGGTTTATGACTTGTATATTACGGTGTATCCCACCTATAATGAAGAGGATCAGCTGATTACCAGGAAGGCTTTTGATAAGCATAAGGCCTTGGACCGGACATATAATCCGGTGTTGAACTGCCATATCTGGGACGGCAGTCCTGATGATTCCGGCCATACCGAAGGCCGGGTGGGCTACGGGGACAGTGAGATCAACGCCACAATCCGGGTCCGCGGCAATTCTTCCCGGGGGGATTTGGTTAAGGCCTATAAGGTCAAGCTGAATGACCGGGGAGCCGAAATTTTCGGGATGGATACCCTGAACCTGAACAAGCATATGCAGGACCCCCTGCGGGTAGTAAATAAGGCCAATATGGATATGATGCAGTTTATTCCGGCCAACTTTGTCAGTTTGGAAAGTAAATTTATTCATTTATATATCAATGATGTAGGGGTGGACGGAAGTGAGACCGGGTTTCAGGATCAGGGCCTGTATACCTATGTGGAGCAGCCCAATCAGGATTTTCTGGTAAATCATGGGCTGGATCCTTATGGTGCCCTTTATAAACCCATGCGGTTTGAATTCCTGCCCTATGAGAATGAGGTCAGAACCGAGGATGATCCTCTTTACGACCAGGCAGTCTTTGAACAGGTGATCAAGCCCATGCAGAACCCCGATCACCAAAAGGTCCGGGCCATGCTGGACGCGGTGAATGATTACAGCTGTGACTTCCAGACCGTCATGGATACTTATTTTAATGAGGATAATTACCTCACCTGGATGGCTATTAATATTCTCACCGGAAGAAAGGATGCTCTGGTCCACAACTTTTTGCTTTATTCTCCCACCAATAGTGAGACCTGGTTTTTCCTGCCCTGGGATCATGATGAGTCTCTTTATTATTACGAAGTCGAGGATTGGGGGACGATGAACTACCAGACTTACGGAATCCATTATTATTGGACGATTCCTCTGCACCAGCGGTATTTCAGGATTGCCGGAAATCTGGATAAACTGACTGCCAAAATCGAGGAACTGATGGAAATTGTGTACAACGATAAGAATATCAGTTATATCGAGCAGCATTCCATCAAAGTATTGGAATCTTTCTTCCGGGAAGGGGTAGATGCCGGAATGTTTATCGATCAGATGATCCAGCAGGAGAGCAGCCGGCTGGATGAGTATCTGGCGGCTGAAAATACGGAAGAATATATCCTTGCCCATATGACGGAAGAGATTAATATGTGGTATGAGGGGATTGAGAATAATTACCGGCGCTATTATCTGTCTTTGAATAATCCGTCTCCCGGGCATATCCAGGAACCGAAGATGGAGGAAGGACAGCATGTGTTCCGCTGGGATGCCTCCTACGACTTCCAGGGGGACCGGGTAACATATGATTTTGAGATAGCATCGGATTATTTATTTCAAAATATTCTGCTGAAACAAACCGATCTGTCAGCGCCTATTGCCTTTGTGGATGAACTGCCTAAAGGGCACCTGTTCTATCGCTATGTAGCCAAAGATTCTGCCGGTAATATCCAATATCCCCTGAATCTGCTGGATTTGCGGACCTGGGATGATAAGCCCATTATCTGGGCCTATGGAATGGGTTACCTGAACAACGGAGCAGTGGGGGATTATGATCCCTATGCGGACTACCGGGCTACTGAAGAAGTTGACCAGGGTTTGACAGAGAATGAGGCGGGCATTGATTTTGCCGGAGTGGTGGATCAGCCATGAAAATAAAAAGAAGACGATTATTTCTCATATTATTTATTGTTGTGATATCTGCTTTATGCATGGGAGGGTTTATGTTTTTCAGAGCGACAAAAACTTATGTTTTTGAGGAAAGCCAGCGGGTAATCGACAATCCCATGCAGGGATTTTATATTCAGATCGATTCCGCTGAAAAGGAGCGGATAGAAGCACTGCCGGAAAAAGGCGTACATCTGGTTCTGCTGGCATACAATTTGAACGGTTTCCAGCAGCAGGAGCTGACGGAGGAAAAGCTGCAGGAACTGCGGGAGGCATTAGAAACTGCAAAGCAAAATAAGATTCAGGTTATTTTTCGGGCAGCCTATGGGTTTGCCGAAGGGATGCTCACCAGGGAGCCGGAGGAGTTGACGGAAGTATCGGTTCATATCCGGCAGATGGCGGCGATACTCAATGAATATTCGGAGATTCTGGTATGTGTCCAGGCCGGCCTGCTGGGTCCCTGGGGGGAGTGGCATTCCAGCAGTTTTTTCACCGGCCCGGAGGCCGAAACAAAGGCCCGTAATCAAGTGGCCGGATGGTGGCATGAAGCACTGGCGGAGAGCATCCAGCTGCAGCTGCGGACCCCCCAGTATATCCGGGATGCGGCCGGAGCCGGAATCCCCCTGGCCCGGCTGGGGTTTCATAATGATGCCTTCATGAGCAGTCAAAGTGATATGGGGACCTATACAGGAAGCGAGAATGCCAGAACGGAAGAGATTGCCTGGCTGGAAAAAAACCTGCCCCACAGCCGAACCGGAGGGGAAGCGGTACAGGTTGGTCCTAACGCAGCAGCGGACCGGTCCATACCGGAGTTTGAAAAGCTGGGGCTGACGTATTTAAACCGGAAATATAATGAAGAGGTGATAGACAGCTGGGATATCCAGAGTTATCAGGGAGAAAACGCCCTGGAATATATCCGTAAACGTTTTGGCAGCCGTCTGTACCTGTACCAGGTAAAAATGCCGGCCAGAATTCCGGAGGCACGGATAAATAACAAAATCAGCCTGAGCCTGCAAAACAGTGGGTTTGCCGCGGCCAGAGCGGATTTGCAGTATTTTTTGGTAGCAAAGCAGGGAGAAACGGCAGAATATCGGGAGCTTACCCTGAAAGAAGCAAACCACCACAGCTTACGGCTGGAAGGTCGGATTTTTTTTGCCGGTTTAGAAAGAAATCAGCCCACAGCCCTGGGGATCTGGGTGGGTTATGGCGGGCCGGGTGAAGGAATGCCATATATGCTGGCCAACGAAGAGGGACTGATGGCAGAGGAGATTTGCTTTTTTACAGAGCTGGAATATCGGAACGGTTATTGGGAAATTACCGATTGACCGTGTGGCCGGATTAGAATTAAAAATTTAAAACGGATGCTATTGCAAATAAATTGCATTAACATCCGTTTATTTTTTATTTTATAAAAGAAAATCTGCTTATGCCATTCCGGCATCTTCTTTCATTTTGTCAAAACCCTTCATAACCGCATCATAGGTCTGTTGAGAAATATCGGGAAGCTTGCCGCCCCAGGTCTTCTCAGCTGCCTTAAAGCCCTTTTCAAAAGCAGAACGCATTTCTTCGATTTTGTCGGGATCACCGCCGGTGAGAGCCGTGGCAAAGTCCAAAATCCGCGATGAAGTCTGGGATACGCCCCAGTAGCCGTCCTCGGCGATATCTGCCTGTGCCTGGGACTTGGTGGCGGCATCAACGGTAAAGTTTCCGCTGCTTAAGGTTTTCCAGATATCATTGGCTTTTCCATAGGCATTAGATTGTCCATTCAGCATTTTGTGAACCAGATCCATCAACTGCGACTTCCGATTATCGGTCTCGGCCTTCAATTTGGCAATGGTTTCCGCATCCGGTTTGTATTTGGTGGTTTTGGTTTTTGCTGCCGCAGTTTCAGCTGAAGGTTCATAAACGACCCCACTGGTATTCTCGGTAGAAGCGGCTGTGGATGCCTCGCTGGATTTCTGGCTGTTGTTCTTGGAATTGCTCTTGGAATTGGTCTGGTAGGAATCATAATTCTGGTTGTTGTTTCCTGTAACTCCGTTTACACTCATTTTTTACCCTCCTTGGTTGAATAAATAGTATAGTCCAATATCTTTATCGGTCAAAACGAACTGGAACTTAATACCAGGATTGCTTTTTTTTGAAAAATTCTTTATAATTTAATTGAAAGACTATTGTATACAGTATACCATATTATGTGCAGAAGGAAAAAGCTGATGAATGAGGTTGCAAGAAAGGCGTATGCCAAGATAAATCTGGGGCTGGATGTGATTTGCAGGCGTCCGGACGGATATCACGAAGTAAAAATGATCATGCAGACAATTAATTTATATGATGAACTACTTTTAAAAAAAGAAACGGAACCCGGCATCAGGATCATAACCGATCATGCTGAGGTGCCGACGGATCAAAATAACCTCATCTATAAGGCGGCGGCAGCAGTTTTGCAGCGCTATCCCCAGAGTTTGGGCGTAACCATCACCTTGAAAAAGCAAATCCCCATCGCTGCCGGTATGGCTGGCGGAAGTACAGACGGAGCAGCTGTTTTCCATGGCTTGAATGAACTGTTTGAATTGGGGATGACAGAGGATGAGATGTGTGAAATGGGAGTAAAGATTGGTGCTGATGTGCCCTACTGCATTATGGGCGGAACGGCTCTTTCAGAAGGTATCGGAGAAAAACTGACGCCTTTGCCGGAACCCCCGGATTGTTATGTGCTGATCGTGAAACCCGACATCAGTGTATCCACCAGGTTTGTCTATGAAAATCTTCATGCCGATAAATTAAAGTATCATCCGGATATTGACGGTATGGTGAAAGCTATTCAGGAAAAGGATTTAACCGGAATAACAGAGCGCATGGAAAATGTGCTGGAAACGGTAACAATCGGAGCATACCCGATTATTCGGGAGATTAAGGTGCAGATGCTGGCACTGGGAGCCGAAAATGCTCTGATGAGCGGCAGCGGTCCTACGGTGTTTGGGATATTTGCCGAAGAAGAAACGGCCAGGCAGGCCTATGGTAAATTGAAGACAATGATCCCGGAAAGGGAAATATTTTTAACCACTTTCGTGTAGGATGTTAAAAGGAGGCACTTTTATGGATGAACCGTTACGAGTGGAAATGGATGAATTTCTCCCATTAAGGGATGTCGTATTTAATACCTTGCGCAAGGCGATCCTCACCGGACGTCTCAAACCGGGTGAGCGGCTGATGGAGATCCACCTGGCCAATCAGCTGGGGGTCAGCCGGACGCCCATCAGGGAAGCCATCAGAAAGCTGGAGCTGGAAGGGTTAGTAAACATGATTCCCAGACGTGGTGCGGAAGTTGCCGGGATGACGGAGAAAAGCATGCAGGATGTACTGGAGGTCAGACGGAGTCTGGATGTGCTCAGTGTGGAACTGGCTTGTGAGCGGATTACCCAGCAGGAACTGGAGAAACTGAAACAGGCCTGTGATGAATTTGCCAGTGCAACCCGAACCGGGAATGCCACCATTATGGCCAAGGCGGATGTGGCATTTCATGATATTATTGTGGACGCAACAAGGAATCAACGTCTGAAACAGCTGATCAATAATCTGGCAGAACAGATGTATCGGTATCGTTTTGTATATTTGCAGGATGATATCCGGCATGATATGCTGGTAGCAGAGCATGAAGCAATCTATAACAGTATTTGGGAAAGAGAAAAGAAAGCGGCGGCTAAAGCTGCCAAGGTTCATATCGATAATCAGGAAATATCCATTATCGAGCATATTAAAACCGAAAAAGAAAAAGTATAAAAAATCCTGATCAGGCCATACTCCTAAGAGAAAAGGAGTAGAGCTATGAGAAAGATTTTGGAAACAGGCATCATGATTGCAGCGGCATATGGATTTTTCGGATTTGTTTATCCGGAACTGTGTTTGATAGAGGATACTTGTAAGATTGTGATTGAGCAGGGAACCGATGGACCGGACAGGGATATCGGGAATGTGGATCTGCTTAGGGAAATCAGCAGTGTGCCGCCGGAAAAAATTCGTATAAAAAGCAGACTGCTGGAATACTTATGTGAAATAGAATGAAGATGCCCAATAGTTGAAAGGAATTTTATGATGACAGACAGAGATGCGCCCATTGGGGTTTTTGATTCGGGAATAGGGGGATTGACGGTAGTAAAAGAAATCATGAACCAGATTCCCAATGAAAAAATCATCTATTTTGGGGATACAGCAAGGGTACCTTACGGCAATAAATCGAAAGAAACCGTCACCAGATACTCCCAGCAAATCGTCCGTTTTCTCCAGACCAATGGGGTAAAAGCAATTGTCGTTGCCTGTAATACAGCAAGTGCATTTGCTCTGGATGAATTGGAGCGGAAATCGGAGATCCCCATGATCGGTGTAGTTAAGCCGGGGGCAAAAGTAGCCGCCGAAGCCACCAGGAACGGCAAGATCGGGATTATCGGTACGGAAGGAACGGTTTCCAGCGGCCTTTACACGGAATACATACAAAAACTAAACCATGAGGCCGAGGTGATCGGCAAAGCCTGTCCTTTGTTTGTTCCACTGGTAGAGGAAGGGCTGCTGAAGGACCCGGTAACGGATGAAATTGCCAAAAGATATTTGGGCGAATTGATAGACATTGATATCGATACATTGATTTTAGGCTGTACCCACTATCCTTTGATTAGATCCACTGTCGGAAAGATTATGGGAGAAGGGGTAAAATTGGTAAATCCCGCTTATGAAACAGCCAGGGAACTGAAGACAATGCTCACCGGAAACAATCTTTTGAATGAAAAAGAAGCCGGTCTGGGGGATGACAAATATCGTTTTTATGTCAGCGACGGCGCGGAGAAATTCAAGCGGTTTGCCAATTCCATTATCAAGTACGGAATATTATCGGCTAAAACCATAAACATAGAGGAGTTTTAAGAATGACAAAAGAAGTGCTGCTTTCATTAAAGGGGTTGCAGTATCAGGCAGGAGAGGGAAGTGATGAAATCGAAACCATAACCCCTGCGGAATATTACAATAAAAATGGAAATCATTATATTCTATATGATGAAGTTACAGAAGAGACGGAAGAACCGGTTAAGAATATTATCAAGTTCCGGGAAGACTATTTGGAAGTGACCAAAAAGGGAACTGTTAATGTGCATATGGTTTTTGAAGAAAAGAAAAAGAATATTACTAATTACACAACTCCATACGGTGAAATCATTGTTGGGGTTGATACCGAAAGAGTGCAGATGAATCAGGAAGAAGAACGGATTCTGGTGCAGGTGGAATATGCCCTGGATGTTAATTATGTGCATATGGCAGACTGTACCATCAGTGTGGATGTCAGGTCAAAAGGACATAACGGTTTTTCCCTGCAGAATTAAAGGACAGATGTAATCGCCGCAGATGTAACCGCCGGCAATGTTTGCTTGACGGGGTGGATACCCCTGTGCTATAGTTTATTGTGCGGAAAAACAGGCGTAGGTTGCGTAAGATTATACCGAATTCGGTTAATACAGGATTTCAAAAATGAAATTATTTTATGATAAAAAGAAATTACATATTTTTTTGTTATTTATACTTACAGGCGTTCTTATCTGCACAGTATATTGTGGTTTTTCTTCTTTAATATCTAATCAGGTTGTCATCAACGAAGTCTGCAGTAACAATTTCACACTTATCAAAGACGAAAATGGAAAATATTCCGATTATATAGAGTTACATAATCCAAGTTCTGAGGCTGTTTCATTAGCAGGTTACTTTCTCTCCGATGATGAGAATCAGTTACAAAAATATGCCCTGGATTCAATAACCATTCCTCCCCAGGGATTTTCGGTAATCTGGCTGGATGGAACGGATGATGTGGATCAGAACCGGATCGGGTTTCGGATTTCCCGTTCCGGAGAGGAACTTTTTCTAAGCAATGCAAACGGACAAGTCATTATTGATTCGATAGTAGTGCCCGAGCTTTCCTACAATACCAGTTTTGGAAGAGTAAATGACGGCAGAAAAGAATGGGAAAGGATGACTGCTACTGCCGGCGGGTCAAATAGCGCTGCAGAAATATTGCCTTTTGTCCAATTACATGAGCCGGTTTTCAACGTTCAAAGCGGTTTTTATGAGGAACCCTTCCAGCTGACAATTACAGCGTCGGAAAATGAGGTTATCTATTATACTTTGGACGGAAGCGATCCGACACCGGCCTCTGACAGATATCAAACAGCCATTGAAATTGACGATGCTACCGGGCAGGAAAATGTCTTTATAGCCAGAAACGATTTATCCCCCACCAGGGAGCATACACCGTCTTTTAAAGTAGATAAAGCAACAATCGTACGGGCTGTCAGCTATAATCCGCTGGAGAATTCGGTCAGTAAAATAGTGTCTCAGGTTTATTTCGTTGGGTACCACCAGCGGGCAGAATATGATAATCTGCCGATTATTTCGATAGTCACCGATCCGGCCAACTTATTTGACCGGGAAACCGGTATTTACGGCAACGGAGCGGCATTGGAAAACTATAAGGCTGAGGGTGGTCTGCAGGATGGGGAATTGTTAGACTCTTTTACCGATGCAGAAGGAAATCAGCGGCATCTTTACATGGCTTCCAATGCTTTTAACGATGGGAAGGAATGGGAAAGAGAGGCTTCGATCACCTATTTTGATAATGCCCATAAATATAGTTTTACCCAAACGGTGGGAATTCAGATTGCCGGGCAATCCACGAAGGCTACACCTAAAAAATCTTTCAGTATTGTCGGAAGAGATATCTATGATGAAAATATAAAATTACCCTACGAGTTTTTTCCCGGGACAGAGTATTCCACCATTAAGCTGAGAAACGGTGGAAATAATAATGATTCGGCTATGATCACCGATGCATTTCTGGAGCAGCTGGCGGTTGGCAGAAATGTCTCCATTCAGCAGGCCAGGCCCTGCATCATGTTCTTGAATGGTGAGTATTGGGGAATCTATAATATCCGTGAGCGGTATAAGGAAGAATATTTAAGCAATCATTACGGCGTAAATGAGAATAATGTATGGCTGATGGATTCCGGAACGGCCAGAGTTGGTGATGGAGAGGCACAGGAAGCTTATCAATACATGACTGACGTGATAACAGAATGTGATCTGTCCTTTGATGATGTTTACGAGATGGTATGCGGTATTATCGATGTCCAAAGCCTGATTGATTATTGCTGTATCAATTTGTATGTGGATAACAGGGATGTTAATTTTGGGCAGAATACAGCATTATGGAGAACAATACAATCGGACGAAGCGGGATTTGGTGACGGACGCTGGCGGTGGATGGTGTTTGATTTGGATATTTCCATCCATGATGACAGTAACAGCCTGGCTTTAACCTGGATGGAAGAGCATGATTTATTTAACGAACCAATTGTTCAAAGTCTGATGGCAAATGAGCAATTCCGAAAACAGTTTTGCACCACTTTTATGGATATAGCCAACACAACCTATCGATATGAAACCGTACATCAGGAATTGATGGAATGGGAAAAAACGTATGAGGATCAGATTGTCAAAAGTCATCAGCAATTTTTTAATGAGAATTTCTCCCAGAAGGATTATGACGGCTATATTGAGAATATGGATACTTTTTTCCGGCAGCGTTTCCCCTTTGCAATGGAGAGTCTGGCCGAAACGTTTGGTCTCACCGGCAGTCTGGAAACTGTTTTGATAGAGAATAATCTTCCGGAAGGCGGCACGGTTACCGTTAATACGGCCCTGATAGACAGTGATCAATGGAGTGGATCGTATTTTACCGACTATCCCATTTCACTCACGGCAACGGCCCGGGAAGGGTATCGGTTTGCTGGCTGGAGCGGGGCTGTGTCGGAACAGGAAAACCAAATAGAAGTGCGTATCCCGGAAGGTGGTGTCACGATTCAGGCGATATTTGAAAAAGTACAATAGGGCACCGGGCGGTAAAAGGAATCACATATCGATAATGGAGTTAAGGATAAGAATGAAAAAGAGAAATATACTATGGGTTATTTTAAGTGTCAGTATCTTTTGGCTTACCGGATGCAGGGAAATGCTTGAAATGCCAGTGGGATCAGTTGAAACAGTGAAAGAAGCCCAGACTGCACAAAATACCGGAGAACGTTATGAAATAACGGCCAATGATGATTGTACACAAGAGACGGAAGCAGTAGAAATTGACCTGAATAATCTGCAGGGAGACCGGGAAGGTATTTATACCTATGAAAAAGGAATATTGACCATCTGTGCAGCGGGGGATTATGTGATCAGCGGGAAGATGACCGGGGGAAACTTATGGATTAAGGTTTTTGATGATGAAGTAGTTCATTTATTTTTAAATAATGCGGAAATTGTATCTGATAACGGTGCGGCTGTTTATGTCGAAAATGCTGCCAAGGCAATTATTACAGCCCGGGAAGGGACTGAAAATATTATGAGTTCCAGGGCCAGGCAGGAAGGAACCCAAAAGGCATGTATTTTCAGCAATTCAGATCTGACCATCAATGGCAGCGGCAACTTATCCGTTTACGGGTATCATTCTGACGGAGTGCGTTCCAAGGACCAACTAAAGGTAATAAATACTAACCTTTATGTGAAGGCACAGGCGGACGGCATCCGGGGAAATGACGGTGTGATCATTTATGACAGCAGCACGGAAGTGGAATGTGAAGGCACCGGTATTCTCTCCAACAGTGATAAAGATATGGTTATTTTACGGGGCGGAAGCTGTAAGGTGATTGCAGGTAAGAATGCCATTGCCGCCAATCAGTATATTTCAATCCAAGATAGCCTGACGGATTTATATTCTGTGTTGGAAACCGTTAAATGTGATGGTATACGGGACTTTGACGAGGTTCTTGGGCAATGATAAAATATCGCAATGAATATAAATATTTAATTGATGGGATGCAGAATGCTGTTTTGAAGGCGCGTGTTAAAGCTGTTTTACGGGCGGACAGGCATGCCGGTGAGAGGAATTGTTATCGTGTCAGAAGTTTGTATTTTGACACTCTCGAGGATAGCTGTTTTTATGAAAATGAGAGCGGCATCGGAGAGCGCTCCAAGTACCGGATCAGGATTTATAATGGGGATTCCGGCCGGATTGTTCTTGAGAAAAAAAGCAAGAGAAGACAAATGACTTTAAAGCAATCCTGCCATATCGATGAAAACATATGCCGGCAGCTGATGTCAGGACAGGGAATACAGCTTACGGCAGATATGACGGATGAGCAGCTTAAGCTGCTTGGTGAAATGCAGAGAAAAGTTCTGCGGCCGGTTGTCATAGTAGAGTATCTGCGTTATCCTTTTGTGGAGAAAAACGGTAATGTACGGATTACATTTGATGAAAATATCTGTTCATCAAATGATTTTGCTCATTTTCTGGAAGAGAGAATTGTCGGCAGGCCGATTCTGCAAAGCGGGATGTCGGTTCTGGAAGTAAAGTGGGATGAATTTCTGCCGGGATATCTCAAAGATCAGCTCCAGCTTGGATTTTTACAGCGATGCAGCTTTTCGAAATATTATTTGTGCAGAAAATATAATATATACGGAGGAATCAGGATATGAATTTTGGAGACATTTTTAAAAAATCTTTTTTAGAGGGCTATGCATCCTCAACACTTTCGGTAAAATCAATTGTAATATGTATGGTTATTACCATATTGATCGCCGCATACGTATTTGTTCTTTATCGTTTGGTCAACAGGCAGTCCTTTTATAATAAGAATTTTAATATTTCTCTTCCGGCTATGGCCATCATCACAGCGGCAATTATTTTGACCATTCAGTCCAGCATCATTATTTCCCTGGGTATGGTTGGAGCACTTTCGATTGTTCGTTTCAGAACAGCCATCAAGGACCCCATGGATCTGGTTTTCTTATTCTGGTCGATTAGTGTCGGCATTATATGCGGAGCCGGATTTGCCATCATCGCCGTAATCGCATCGTTGGTGTTAACCGTCGGTATTCTTCTGGCAGACTGGCTGCCCATCGCCAAGGCGCCGCAGATCCTGCTGGTAAATTCCGATACTTATGAAAACGAAGAAGAGATTATCGAGATTATCAAAAAGCATTGTTCTCTTCATAAGGTGAAAGCCAGAAATCTCACGAAGGATCATCTGGATATGGCAATTGAGGTGAGGGTTAAGGGTGAGGGACCGCTGGTAACGGAGTTGATGAGCCTGCAAAATATAGTTTCGGCTTCCCTGATTTCCCATGACGGAGAAGTAACGTTTTAAGAAGAAAAAAAAGATAATAAAAAACGATCTAAAATATGTACGTAAATTTTAGATCGTTTTTATATACAAGGACTAACGAAGGGGTTTGGCACCGGCTTTTTCCTGAGCCTTCTCCAGCGTGCGTTTGAAAAATCCCTTTTTCTTTGCGGGAGCCGCGGCAGCCTTGCCGTGCAGCCCTTTCACATCAGTAATATAGATGCCGCTGACAACGGCTTTTACTTCCTTTTTGATGGGAACTGAATCAAAAATTTTTTCATCGCATACCAGTGACATTACCTGCGGACCAACCTTGGCTTTGACAATGGGAAGCTTGGAGCCGCGAAGCAGCTTGGGGGTCTGGTCGATAACAACCTGGGGAAGCCCGGATTCTTTCATTTTCATCCGTTTTTTATCGATAATAAGCATCGATACGGTTTGTTTCATAGCTTCCAATTGCTCTTTTTGGGCATCTTGTTTTTTTTGTGCCCGTTTTCCCAGAAAATATAGTACTACCAACGCAACAGCAAGAACGGCAAGTACAATAATCATTATTAAAAGTGGTGTGCTCACAATGAACCTCCTTAGATTGTTTCGGTTTTTATGTTTATATGCAGTAACAATTCTATCATTGTTTTGTTAAATAGGCAAGCGGTTTCATTGAATTGAAACGGTGAATAGTATATAATAATAAAAATAGAATGACGAAAGGAATAAAGATGGAAACGATTTTAAGAGATATCCAATTGGTGTTGACCTTTATATGGGATCACATGCTGTTTTTTAACTTTATACTGGCAGCGATCATCGTTTTTTTTCAGCGGAAAGATCCCAAGTCAGTGTGGGCCTGGCTGCTGATTCTTTATTTTGTTCCCATCGTCGGATTTATTTTTTATTTGCTCATCGGAAAGGATATGCATAAGCAGAAGATTTTCCGGACCAAAGAAATAGAAGACCGATTAAACCGGGCTATCCGCAAGCAGGAATATAGTATCAAAAATAAAGAGATGTACCATGAAAATGAAGTGATGGAGCAATATGAAGATCTGGTGCTGTTTAATCTGGAGGCCTCAGGATCCATTCTATCCTCCGGAAATGATGTTGGGTTCTATACAGATGGAAAAGAAAAGTTTCAAAGTCTGATGGAAGATATGAGAAGGGCAAAAGAAACCATTCATGTGCAATACTATATTATCCGTGATGACAAGGTGTTTGGAGATATTTGTGAAGTATTGAAACAAAAGGCCGCCGAAGGTGTGGAGGTCAGGATTTTATATGATGGAATGGGCTGCCGCAGCATGAAGAATAAATACTGGAAGCAATTGCACGCTGCCGGCATTCGGACAGCGGAGTTTTTTCCGGCGCTGTTGGGGCGTTTTCATCTTCGTATCAATTATCGTAATCACCGGAAGATCGTCGTAATTGACGGCAACATCGGTTACGTGGGTGGCTTTAACGTGGGAAAAGAATATATTGGTGAAAGTTCCAGGTTTGGTTATTGGCGGGATACCCATTTGCGGATCGAAGGCGAGGCCGTCCAGACCCTACAGGTGAGGTTCATGCTGGATTGGAATTATGCCTCGCGAAACGATCATCTTTCCATGGAACATTATCTGACCGACATAAAATATCCTGAAAGAGGACAATGCGATATTCAGATCGTAACCAGCGGCCCGGATTCCAGTCTCCAGAATATCCGGGACAATTATTTACGTCTGATTACCAAAGCCAGGAAATGTATTTATATCCAGACCCCTTATTTCATTCCCGATGAGGCAATCTTATCGGCCCTGATGATCGCGATTTATTCCGGTATCGAGGTAAATATCATGATTCCCTGTAAACCGGATCATCCTTTTGTGTATTGGGCAACCTATTCTTATATAGGTACGCTGGTTATGACAGGAGCCCAATGTTATACCTATGATAAAGGATTCCTGCATGCCAAGGTGATGGTGGTTGACGAAGAAGTAATCTGCTGCGGAACAGCCAATATGGATATCCGAAGCTTTGCGTTGAATTTTGAAGTTAATGCAATGATATACAATAAGGAAAAGGCAAGGGCCATGACGGAAATATTCAAGGCGGATTTACGACAGTGCAGCCGCATTTCCAAAGAAAGATATCTTGGTCGTTCCCTTAAGGTCAAGTTTAAGGAACAAATAAGCAGAACACTGTCTCCTTTATTGTGAATTTTTTATGAAAAGTCTTTATTTCAGATAAAAATTGTGGTATAAAGATTAGAGTGTGTGGTGAACAAAGCACCCCAAAAGGAGATTATGATGAAAAAAAATGCAGTATTATTAATGGTGTCAGTAATGTTGGCAGGGGTCCTGGCCGGCTGCGGCAACGCGGATGATGCCAAGTATCTGAAGGATATCAATGTGGACAAGTATGTGACTCTGGGTGAATATAAAGGAATCGAAGTATCTTTAACGGATATCGAGATAACAGATACAGAAGTAGAGGAATATATTAACAATATTCTTGCCGCCAACCCAATGCCCATAGAAGTAGCCGGTGCAGCTGAGGAAGGCCATGAGGTAAATATTGATTTTGTCGGGAAAAAAGACGGTGTGGAATTCGAAGGCGGCTCAGGAAACAAAACCCTGGTAATCGGCTCCAATACTTTTATCACCGATCTGGAACAAGGTATGATTGGCATGAAAGCCGGTGAAGTGAAAGATGTTCCGGTTACTTTTCCCGAGGGCTATACCAATGCGGAATTAGCCGGACAACCGGCAGTATTTACAGTAACCATGAATAGTGTCAATGAATATCAGGAAGCTGAATTAACAGATGAATATGTAATCTGGCTGACCATGGAAGAACAGAAGGATGTGGCATCATTCAAGGCATACTTGAAACAGGTTTTGGTGGAAAATGCCCAGTTGGCATACGATAATGAAAAGAGCAGTCTGGTGGCCGAGGCAGTGATCCAGAACAGTACCTTTAAAAAACTGCCCCAGGGAATCATCGGCAGAATCAATGATGCGGTAACCACTAATATGAATACCTATGCATCTATGTATGGCATGGATCTGGGTACGTATATGGTCAATGCTCAATTGATGACTACCGGAGAAAATGCCGAAGAAGTTATCAGTAGTATGTCCGAAGAAAGTGCCAGAAGCTATTTGGTTTATCAGGCAATAGCCAATGCGGAGAATCTGAACATTACGGACAGTGAAGTTGAAGAAGGTATCGCCCAAATGGCGGAGGAAGCCGGGGCGACAGTAGAAGAATATGAAGCTGGTCTGGATAAAGAAGGTTATAAGGAATACTTGATGGTTGAAAAAGTATCACAATTTTTATTGGATAATGCGGTGGTAAAAAACCAATAGAGGGAACAATGAGACGACGCTTTGCAATTTTTTTTGCATTAATGATGATGTGTTTAGTGGTAGTACCCGTAGGGGCTACCACTATTTCCGATTTACAGAAGGAACAAAAGGAATTGCAGGAACGGCAAAAGGAAATTAAAAAGCAGCAGGAAGAGGATCAAAAGAAGCTGAACAATGTTAGCGGACAGATCAGCGGTCTTGAGGGAGAGGCAGATGCTATCGGTGAAGAGATGGAGGAAATCGATGAAAGTCTGGTGGTCATTCTTGCCAGTGTGGAAATGATTATTCAGGATATCGCCGATAAAGAAGAGGATATCGCCGAAACAACAATCCTGTATGAAGAAGCAAAGGCTACGGAAGAAGCTCAAAATGAAGCAATGAAGCTGCGGATCAAGTTTATGTATGAACAGGGGGATACTTCTTATCTGCAACTCTTTTTAAGCAGTAACAGCTTTGCGGATATGCTGAATAAAGCGGAATACGTGGAGAAGCTGTACGAATATGACCGCAGGCTGCTGGAAGAGTACCAGGCAGCGAAGGAAGAAACACTGGCCTTGAAGGAGCAGCTGGAGGAAGAAAAGGCCGAGTTGGAAGCCCAGCAGCATGAGCTGGAAGAGGAACAGGCCGAGTTGGAAACGCTGATGGCTGACAAAAAGGCTCAGTTCGAGGGCTATGAAGTAAAAATTGCACAGGCCAGGCAGCAGGCAGCAGTTTATCAGGCCAATATTAAGAAGCAAAATGAACAAATCCGAAAGCTGCAAAAGGAAGAGGCTGAAAAAAAGGCTGCTGAAGTTGCCGCCGTTAAGGCGGCTGAGGAAGCCAAGCGAGCCGCTTCTTCCGGAAGTTCCTCCGGCGGCGGTGGCAGTAAGAATTATGCATCGGCAGGAAGCTTCAGCGGTTCCAAAGGACAGCAGATCGCCAGCTATGCCTGTCAATTTGTGGGCAATCCCTATGTGCCTGGTGGAACAAGTCTGACCGACGGTGCCGATTGTTCCGGGTTTGTATGGCGGGTATATAAGGATTTCGGCTATTCTGTGCCAAGGACATCGGGGTCCTTCCGGAGCGCAGGCACGGGAGTGTCCTATAGCGATGCACAGCCGGGAGATATCATGTGCTATGCAGGTCATGTGGGAATCTATATCGGGAATGGCTATATTGTCCATGCCAGCACCCAAAAAACCGGAATCAAGCTTACCGCAGCCACTTATAAGGAGATCCTGGCAGTAAGAAGAATCGTATAAAATTCAGATAGAAAGGCAGAAGGAATATGAGTGATAAAGACGAATTAGAAAAAAGAGAAGCAGAAAAAGAAGAAGTGGAAAAGAAAGATGATCCGGAAAATGAATATGAAGATGTCTGCTTTATCTGCCGCAGGCCGGAGAGTAAAACCGGTAAGATGTTCAAGCTGCCTAACCATATTTCTGTGTGTAATGACTGTATGCATAAAACCATGGACACAGTCAGCCAGTTTGATTATCAGGGGATGCTGAATGACCCCAATCTCAACGATAAGGTCATGCGTGACCTGAATAAAATGAATCAGGACAAGGGAAAAGGCTTTCCTAATATCAGCTTCGTGAATTTGGCTGATTTACAGGGAGAAGGCGGAATTCCCAATAAGCAGAAATTAAAAAAGAAAAAAAATAAGGAATCGGCGGAACCGGTGCTGGACATCAAAAACATCCCTCCTCCCCACAAGATCAAAGCCCAGCTGGATGACTATGTGGTAGGGCAGGAACACGCCAAAAAAGTGATTTCGGTAGCAGTCTATAACCATTATAAGCGAGTGGCTACCGGAACCCTGGATGAGATTGAAATTGAAAAATCAAATATGCTGATGATCGGGCCCACCGGCTGCGGAAAGACCTATCTGGTAAAAACTCTGGCCAGACTGCTGGATGTTCCCCTTGCCATTACCGATGCCACGTCTCTCACCGAGGCGGGTTATATCGGTGATGATATCGAAAGTGTGGTATCCAAGTTACTGGCAGCCGCAGACAACGATGCCGAAAGAGCCGAGCGGGGCATTATTTTTATCGATGAAATAGACAAGATTGCCAAGAAAAAAAATACCACCTCCCGGGATGTCAGCGGTGAATCGGTACAGCAGGGAATGCTGAAGCTGCTGGAAGGAGCCGAGATCGAGGTTCCGGTAGGGGCTAACAGCAAGAATGCCATGGTGCCCCTGACTACCATTAATACCAGAAACATTTTATTTATCTGCGGCGGTGCATTTCCTGACTTGGATGAAATCATTAAGCAAAGACTGCACAAGCAGACTTCCATCGGATATAATGCCGAGCTGAAGGATAAGTATGATAAGCAAAAGAATATTCACAGTCAGGTAGCCATTGAAGATTTGAAAAAATTTGGGATGATACCGGAATTTATCGGCCGTCTTCCGGTAATTTTTACGCTGGACGGTTTGACTGAGGAAATGCTGGTGAAGATTCTGAACGAGCCCAAGAATGCCATCCTGAAGCAGTATCAGAAGCTGTTGGAGCTGGATGAAGTGAAATTGGAGTTTGATGAAGGTGCTATTTTGGCTATTGCTGAAAAAGCAATGAAAAAAGATACCGGCGCCAGGGCACTGCGGGCGATTATTGAAGAGTTCATGCTGGATATCATGTATGAGATCCCTAAGGATGACAATATCGGCAGGGTCATCATTACCAAGGAATATATTGAAGGCACCGGCGGACCGGTTATTGATATCAGGAATAACAGAATCGAAGCCATAGAAGATTTAAACGTAATAGAGGAAGCAGAATAGACAAAAAAGTGACCGTTTCCCGGCAGAATTTCAGCGCGGCTTCGGTCACTTTTTTATATATTTAATATCGATTCATTTACTCCTTAACTCCGCCAAGCATCAGACCATTTATGAAAAAGCGCTGTAAGAACGGATAGACTATCAAAATCGGAATGGCTGTCACAACTGTAATTGCTGACCGTAATGACTGGGGCGTTACGTTCGTGTTGGCTCCTCCTGTCACATTAGCTCCGGAGGAATTGCTGCTTCCACTCATCAGCGAACTGGCAAGAAGCTTCTGCAATTCATATTGGAGTGTGGATAATTCCTGCTTGCTTGGGTTATAAAGAAAAGTGGTAAACCAATCGTTCCAGCTGCCTACCGCGACGAAAAGGGTAATCGTTGCCAACGTCGGTAAACATAGCGGGGTAATGATTTGGGCGAAAATACGAAACTCACCGGCTCCGTCAATCCGTGCCGACTCAACGAGCGAATCGGGGAGAGCGCGGATGTATGTACGAATGACGATCAGATTAAAAGCGCTGATCATACCCGGTAACCAATAAACTGTAAATGTATTCAGCAGATGCAAATTCTTCATCAGCATATAGTTGGGAATCATCCCTGCGTTGAAATACATCGTCAGCACGAAAATGACCGTCACCGGTTTATTGAAAATATACTCTTTCCGGCTCAATACATAGGCAAGCATTGCCGTAAAGAACAAGTTCGACACAACCGTAATAAGCGTTTTGATGACACTCACAAAAAATGCGTTATAGATTGTACCCATACTTAGAACGACGGCATAGTTCCGTAACGAGAACTGACGCGGCCACAGGGTAATACCACCGCGTACCGTATCCATTGGATCATTAAAAGAAACCGCTATAACATTTAGCATAGGATAAATCATAATCACTGCAAGTAAAAGCAGAAATGATGTGTTCAATGTGGTGAAGATGGCTTTTTCAGTATTTATTTTCTTTTTCATAAAGTCACCCTCCTAAATCAATTTATCCGAGCCTAAACGCCCGGCCAACCAATTGGCAAAAAAGACAAAAACTATGCTCACACCTGTTTTCAGAATCCCTGCAACTGTAGCCAGGCTGTAATTATGGAGCTGTAGACCGTATTTGAGAACAAAGATATCAATCGTCTGCGCTGTCTCGGCCGTTACAGTGCCGCCGAGGAAATATTGAATCTCAAAACCGGCTTCCAGTAACTGCCCGGTTGACATGATCAGCAGGATCAAAATAGTGGGTTTAATGCAAGGTAATGTAATGTGTCCCATTTTTTGGTAACGATTGGCCCCGTCAATTTCAGCAGCCTCATATAACGACGGGTCAATTGCAGTCATTGCAGCCAGATATATAATGGTATTCCATCCCAGTTCCTTCCAAAGATGGCCGCCTGCAACAATACCCCAGAAATATTCCGGTTTCTGCAAAAAGGCGATAGGCTCACTGATCAGCTTCAAATTCAGCAGAACACTATTAATGAAGCCGCCCGATGAAGGCATTGACAACGCGGTGGCGATCATACCGGTGGCGATTATCCAGCTGAGAAAGTGAGGCAGATAAAAAATATTTTGGACAATACGCTTAAAGCCCCGGCTCCGCACTTCATTGATTAACAGGGACAGTCCAATGGCACAGAAATAGCCCAGTACCAATGTCAGAATACTTTGCCCAAATGTATTACGAACAGATTGGAAAAATACTTCTCCATAAAGATCGTTTTTATTTAACAGCTTTTCAAAATGTGCAAGTCCGACCCATTCCTGATCCCACATACTGCGGATTGCCGGCTTGAATTTTTGGAAAGCCATCGACCACCCGGTAATGGGCACATAAGAAAAGAGGATTTTATATAAAACCAAGGGTATGCTCATTAAGATAAGTTCGCGCTGGAGCCATACCTTACGCCATGTAATTTTTTTCTTTGTTTCAAGTTTGTTCATAGGCTTCCCCCATAATGTTTGATTTTATTTCAAGAGCACAGGGGGCAGCAATGCTGCTTCCCCCTGGTAAGTCTCAATAAATATTATTCATACATGGCAATACGTTCCTGAATGCCTTTGTTGATACAATCCAAATAAGTCTTTACATCGACCTTGTCAATCTGGCCGCAATAATCTGTCCAGACACTATCAAAATCTGCGGATGGAGCCATAATCGCCTTAGGCAGGTATTGCATTGATAATTGCTGCATCTGCTTATCTGCCACATTGGCATCATCGGTCAGCTCAATATTCCAGCAAGGGTAATACGGCGGGTTATCAGGCGCCTGATTGATAAATTCTTTCCAGGTCTGTTTGTTATAAGCTTTCAGGAAATTCTTGTCATAATCGACAAGGGTTTCATAAAACTCTGTTTTGGAGCCGCCTGCGTCATGGGGATTTC
>JAVBUF010000015.1:0-22422 GCA_031555615.1 Lachnospiraceae bacterium
ATATAGCAAAAAATAATTTGATGGTCAAATTATTTTTATAATTTGATTCGAACAGATATATATGATAAAATGGGCAAAGAATAAGAACCAAAAAAGAAAGGGCAAAAAGATGTTGATTACAATACTTAGCTGGGCATATATCGGATATATTTGTCTGGCAATCGGATTTGGAACTATCAGACTGCTGGAAAAAATTTTGCACGTAACTTTTAAAAGAAATGCTTCTCATTATGTGGTGACCGGTATTGCCGTCATTACCGTATATGTTGAATATTTCAGTCTGTTTTACAAAATAAGTGCCCTGGCCCATATCCTCATGCTGCTGACTGCGGTTCTGATCAGTTGGTTTTTCCGGAAAGATTTTTCAGAGATATTTAGAAAATTTAAAAAAGTGCTTTTTTCCTGGGAAGGATTTTTTTATTTTGGTATTGTTCTGCTTTTTGCTTTTTTTGCATCAAGAGGAGACTTTCATACCGATACCGGTATCTATCATGGACAGGCAATCCGCTGGTATGAAGAATATGGCATTGTGAAAGGTTTGGGTAATGTTCAGTTACACTTTGCCTATAACAGTGCTTATCTGGCTTTTGCCTCCATTTTCAGCATGTTCTGGCTGTTCGGAATCTCTCTCCACACCACCACCGGATTTATGGAAATCGTACTGTGTATCTATGTCTGTTCCGGACTGAAAGGCATTAAAAACCGCAGTCTGCATTACGGCGATTTATGCCGTATGGGGGCTTTGATTTATTTATTGAATATTTTGTGCCGGAGTATGTCCCCGGCAACCGATTTCGGAACTATGATATTGGTTTTATACGTGATCATCCGCTGGGTGGAGGTTTTTGAAAATAAGGGCAGCGTGGCGGATTATGCCTTGCTCGCTGTTCTGTCGGTTCTGGTCATGACCTTTAAACTGTCTGCCGCGACATTACTGGTTCTGGCATTTTTCCCGGCATATTATTTGATCAAAAGAAAAGAGTGGAAAAATATCGCCGCATATATTGTAATGGGCGTCCTTATCCTGCTTCCCTATCTGTTGAGAAATATCATCTTGTCCGGATGGCTGATTTATCCCTTTGCCGGGATTGATCTGTTTTCCTTTGACTGGAAAATCCCCGAATCCTATTTGCAGGTGGATTCCGCTCAGATAACGGTCTGGGGGCGGTGTATATTCGATATTGCAAAACTGGATATGCCGGCCCGGGAATGGATTCCGATTTGGTGGGAAGCTCAGGAACGTTATGGGAAAATGCTGATCTATGCGGCAGTCATCGGTGCCGGGTTGGGACTCTTTAATACGGTTTACCTGAAGCTGTTCCGCAAAAAAACCTCCGGTGCCATTCTGATTCTTTATTTGACCCTGTTGTCCTCACTGGTATTATGGTTTGCCATGGCTCCCTTTATCCGATATGGACTGGCCTTTTTATTGGTTTTGCCGCTTCTGGCAATTGGCGAAACCCTGAGTTTTGCCCAAAAGGGAATTGTCAAGATCACTACCGGCGTCTTTATCGCCTTGATCTTCTTTTCCTTAAGTCCTTTCTGGGACCAGTATATCTCCGATGCCGGCGTTTTTGTCAAACATAATGTTACCGAACCGTACTATATCATGCCCAAAGATTACGAACGTTCCGAGACCGAAAAGATTCCCATCGGCAACACCGAATTTTATGTTCCGGTGGCTGGCGAAGTTATCAGTTTTTATGATTTCCCGGGAAGCTGCTATGATATGATGGTTTCCAGAAGTGAAATGCGGGGAGAATCTATTAAAGATGGTTTCCGGCCAAAATAGTGGTTGAAAAACCCGTCAGGGAAGCAGTTCACATTACTTCCGCTGGCGGGTCATTTTTATTTATAAACTTTTTACAAACCGCATAAATGCGTTCTGTCCTTCTGCTGTCCGCTTATAGACGCCGGCATCTTCCAGTACTTCCATGAATACCATTCCGATTTCCCGTTGGACGATCTCATCAATATTACTTTCGTCGATCTTTTCATAGCGTTCCCGGAATTCTTCTACCCACGGGGCATGCTTTTCCAGTTCTGCTTCTTTGCGGATATCTCCGCCGGCCAGCATGGTCTGCTTCAGCAGCTCCATTTCTTCTTTCAGACGGGCCGGTAAGACGGCAAGGCCCATTACTTCGATCAGACCGATATTCTCCTTTTTGATATGATGCAGCCTGGCATGAGGGTGGTAAACTCCCAATGGGTG
This sequence comes from Lachnospiraceae bacterium, assembly GCA_031555615.1. Lineage (GTDB taxonomy): Bacteria > Bacillota > Clostridia > Lachnospirales > Lachnospiraceae > UBA935. Next base: position 2,213 of record JAVBUF010000015.1, read on the forward strand.
CTCCTGGGTAGTAATATTATTGCGCAATACCAGATCCAGTTCAAAAAGCTCCCCCCGCTTTCTGGCAATGGGGGTTATGGTATTGTGAGGCTCCTCCTCCGAAAAGGCATATATAAAGGCGGCTTCATCGGTATAATTCCGCCACTTATCCAGAATCATATCGGCCAGCGCAATCAGACGCTCCGGCAAGACGGCAGCAATCCTGATTACCGACATGGGCCATTTGACAATACCGGCCCGGACATCTTCAAATCCCGGAATGGTAAAAGTCTGCTCCACAGGTGCTTTGGCCATGGGAAATTCATAATGACCTCCCTGAAAATGGTCGTGGCTTAAAATGGATCCGCCCACAATGGGCAAGTCCGCATTAGATCCCACAAAATAATGGGGAAACTGCTTCACAAAATCAAAGAGCTTGGCAAAGGTATCCTGTTCGATTTTCATGGGAACATGCTGCCCATTCAGCACGATACAATGCTCATTATAATATACATAAGGGGAATACTGAAATCCCCACTGGGACCCATTGATGGTTATGGGAATAATCCGGTGATTCTGCCTGGCCGGATGATTGATGCGTCCGGCATAGCCTTCGTTTTCCACACATAAAAGACATTTGGGATATCCCGATTGCCGGGCCTGCTTGGCAGCGGCAATGGCTTTGGGATCTTTTTCCGGTTTGGAAAGATTAATGGTAATATCCAAATCCCCGTAAGGTGTGGGTGTCACCCACTTCTGATCCTTCACGATACGATAGCGGCGAATATAATCCGAATCACAGCTTAATTTATAAAAATAATCCGTAGCGACCTGGGGCGACTGGCCTCGATACAACTGCCAAAATTTCCCGATTACTTCACTGGGACGGGGCACCAGCAGACCCATGATCCTGGTATCAAACAAATCCCGGTAAACAATACCGTCTTCCGGCATTATCCCATTTTCGTAAGCATAATCCATCATTCCGGCTAAGATGCTTTCCAAATCATCGGCTTCAGCCACTTCCTGTTCCGGCATTTCTTCCAGTCCAAACAACTCCAGCAGTTTATTGACGGTATAAATCCGGTCAATCGATTCCACCAAACCGGTTCGGAGGCCATACTGCACCAGCTGCGATATATAATCTGTTATTTTTTTCATCTCCTGCCGCTCCTTACAGTACTACCGGGCCGTCACCGATTTCAACGATATAGAAGTCGGCTGCATATCCGATTTTTTGTAAATAGGCTTCTCCCACCTGCGCTGTGAAAGCATCGATGAAATCATTTTTGACAATACTTACGGTACATCCGCCAAAGCCGGCACCGGTCATCCGGGAGCCGATAACGCCCTCTGCCTTCCAGGCTTCTTCTACCAGAGTATCCAGCTCAATACCGGTGACTTCATAGTCATCCCGCAAGGACACGTGGGATGCATTCATTAGTTCACCAAATAACTTTACGTTATCATTCTGCAATGCTTCCACTGCCTTGATGGTCCGCTGGTTTTCGTAAACCGCATGCTTGGCCCGTTTCCGGCAGATATCATCCTGAACAGCGGATTGAACCTGCTCAAACTGCTCTTCCGTTAAATCTCCCAGAGCATTGATGCCTGTTACCTTCTGAATATCTGCCAGGGCCTGTTCACACTCACTGCGTCTTTCATTGTATTTGGAATCGGAAAGTCCCCGCTTCTTATTGCTGCAGGCAATTACAATCTTTGCATCGGCTAATTTCATGGGAGCATAGGTATAGGAAAGGTCTGCTGTATCCAGGAAAATGGCATGTTCCTTTTTGCCCATGGCAATGGCAAACTGATCCATGATACCGCAGTTTACACCATTATATTTATTTTCGGAATATTGTCCGATCAGCGCCAGATCCTGGTTAGACACCTGACAGCCAAAGAAATCTCTTAAGATAAAACCGGTGAGTACCTCCACCGAAGCTGATGAAGACAAACCGGAACCGTTGGGAATGGTACCGTAAAGCAACAAATCCATGCCCTGTTCGATGACCTGCCCCTTCTCCCCAAAAGCCCAGATCACACCCTTGGGATAATTGGTCCAGCCGGCTTCTTCACTTGGCTTCAGCTCATCCAGGGAGGATTCTATGATCCCCAGCTTTTCAAAATTCATCGAATAAAATCTTAACTTACGGTCGTTACGTTTCCGGGCCACCCCATACGTACCGATTGTCAGCGCACAGGGAAATACGTGACCGCCATTATAGTCGGTATGTTCTCCGATCATATTTACCCGCCCGGGAGCAAAATAAACCTTTGCGCCGTCGGCATCCCCAAATGCTGCTGCAAATCCTGCTAATAGTTTTTCTTTCATACCCATCATTCTCCTTATACTACAAAACAGGCATTTTACTGCCTGTTCTATTTTTGTAGCTTTATTATAATATTGAGATGAGGATAAGTACATATCCCTTTGTTGTATCAATTAGTCGAAATGTTATTTTCCAACTTCTTTATCTGATTTATGAATTCTTCTACCTGCTGCAAATGCTCGGTGTTTCTCCTTGTTCCGCCGTTCCGAATCTCTTTCCGGTAAACGGACGGTGACATTCCCTTCATTTGTTTAAATGCTTTAGTAAAAACCAAAGGGTCCACGTAGCCGCAGGATAATGCTATACTTTCAATGGGCAAACTGGTCAGCTGCAGCAGTTCGGTAGCCTTGGTAATCCGGAAGGTTGCCAGAAATTGCTGCGGGGATATGCCCATGGAGTTCATAAACAGGGTATATAAGTAGCTTCTGTTAATACATACATAATCAGCCACTTCGGTAATCTTAATGGGATTGCAGTAATTGCCCTGAATGTACTCTACTGCTTTCCGTACATAATGGTTGGCACGGTCGTTATCACTTTGATCGGAAGCTTTCGTGCTGCCTGCAATAATGGACAAAAATACGCTCAGGTAACCATTTCGGCGCAATTCGTCTCCCATATCAAAGGTGTTATGCTCCATCATGTCTTTGACAATCTCATAAATTTCTTCCGAGTGCTCAGACTTAAAAATCGGATTCTGTAATGACAGTCCCATGTTCTGAATCAGCCGGTCCGCCTGGTCTCCGCTGAACCCGACCCATACATAGGTCCATGGTTCATCACTGCTGGCCTGATAAAAAGCCAGTTCCTCCGGCATGATCAAAAAGCCGTAGCCCTCTTTCAGCGGATATTCTTTTCCGCCCATGGAAAAGATTCCTTTTCCGCTTAATACATAGTGAATCAAATAGTGCGGCTTTATCGCCGGACCAAAACTGTGTAACGGTTCTGTTTTGGAGCATCCGCAGCAGTTGACAAACAAATTGCCTGTCTTTTCTCCCGGGAACTCCAGTTTGTACGCTTTTTCCATAATTCTGCGCCCCTTCTTTGTTTTGCTCGCCCTTAGTATCCTTGCTTTTTATAACTCTGCCATCTTCCTTTATACTGCCCTTTTAGAATAAATAAATTATTCTCAGTATAGTCTGATAACCTTTTCCCTCTTACAAAAGCATTCCCCTTTCATTATAATAACAATTTCACCTTTTCCGGTCAATAAATTTTTTACGAAAAAATAAGGTTTTTCTGTGAAATTAAAAAAACAGGACGGTCGAAAATACGACATTCCTGCTTTTAAAGAAGCGGGTGATGGGAATCGAACCCACGTATCTAGCTTGGAAGGCTAGTGTTCTACCATTGAACTACACCCGCGAACAAAGAATATTTTACAATTCCTCTTCACTATTGTCAAGACTATTTTCCAACAAATTACTGTCAGAATTATTATTACCCAGAATAACTGCATCATTTTCACTGTTATATTGTAAAAAGAAAACAGCACCGCTCTCATTTAAATCTGCGGTTGATATCTCTATTTCCCAAGTCTTTCCGCTATCATCTGCCAGCACCAGTTCCCACGGCTTTGCCGCTATGTCTTTATAAATATATAAACCGGTCAATATCTCTCCCGTATTGATGGAAAGTGAACCATCCAGGATATTTTTGTTCTCTTCTTCTCCCTGGGCAAACAGGTATAATTCCTTTAATTCTGTTCCGGTCTGATTGTGCAGGGTCAACGGAATCTCAACCAATTCCGCATCTGCTTCCTCCTGCTTTTTTTCTACCAGCAATACAATCGATTCCTCATACTTTTCCAGGGTGCTGCTCATTTCCTCGATAATGATATCGATTTCCTCTTCGGTCATCTCCACCAGATTATAATCCTTCATGGCCGTGACTTGTTGAGCCAGAACCTGTAAATCCTGATCCAGATAACTATCTGCGATTTCCTTATGGGCGTCCACCATTTTATTGTGCGCTTCCACCAATTCATTATACTTTGACTGAGCCTGCTCGATTTTTTCCACGGAAGGACCACCGCACGCCATCATCCCCAAACTCATCCCAATCATCATCAGAACCAAACAAATTTTTTTCTTCATACCGCTCTGCCATTCCCTGTTTATTTCACGTTCAGCTATTTGTAACTGTAACATATTTGATTATTTTTGGCAATATCAATCTATTTACATTCCTCTTTTTTCCATGCTATATTAAGTTTGGCCGAATAAACCACACGGAGGATCCGGAAGCCGCTATTGTCTGGACTTATGGTATGCTGGGCTATTCTTTGACTTTGCCCATTTGCAATGCCATCAATATCTACAAGGCTGCTTCCGGAGATGATCATGTATTCTTTTTACAATTACCCGATACCACCCCCGAAACGGTGGGTTCCCACGGTCATCCTTGTACTATAATTGAAACTCGCTTGTTAAATCTTTTAGCATCCTTGCATGCTCAGAAAGTTCCATACTGGCTTGGGCGCTTTGCCTGGAAGCCTCTGATGTGGTCTTTACCACATCGGAAATTTCCGCTATACCGCCGGTAATATGCGACAGGGATTCCGTTTGACCGGTAGCCGCATCGGAAATCTCTTCAATGGAAACGGCAATGCCTTCTGTTCCTTCGACGATTCGCTCTAAAATCCGAGCTGTTCGATTGGCAACTTCCGCTCCATTTTCTACCGCTTCCAGCGTTGCTGCGATTAAGGTTCCGGTATTCTGTGCTGCTTCTCTACTTTGCGAAGCAAGATCACGAACCTGCTCCGCCACCACTGCAAATCCTTTCCCGGCTTCTCCTGCCCGGGCAGCTTCGATGGATGCATTGAGAGACAGCGTATTGGTGCGGTTGGCAATATCTTCAATAGTCTTAATAATTTTTTTAATTTCATCCGAACTGCTTCTGATATCATCCATGGCATGAGTCATCTCGCCCATGACCTGATTACATTCTGCCACTTCACGGCTGGATGTCTTGGCAAACTTACTGACCTCCGTTGCCTGCTCACCAATACCCCTGATTCCCTCCCGCAATTCCGCAAAGGTTTCCAGCAGCTTTTGGATTGATTCTGTCTGTGCCTCCGCCGCAAGAGATAATCCTGTGGCACTTTCTTTCATCTCCTGGGATCCCACCGATACTTGTCCCGAGGCCTCATCGATTTGTTTTAATGTGGCTTTCAAGGACGCGCTGATGCGTCGGATGGCGCCTCCGATGGGGGCAAACTCGCCCAGATATTCCCGCCCCGGCGCTGCCATAATATTGCCGTCTGCAATCTCTCTCAGCACCCTGTCCAGATCACCGATAACATCTCTCAGGCGTTCAATAAAAACCGCCAGAGATTTGGCCAAAAGTCCCACCTCATCATCTGATATATGATCAATTTCAACCTGAAAGTCACCCTCTGCCAATCGTTCTGCCACTTTAGACATCTTAACCATCGGCTGCGTAATGCGCTTAACCTGGATAGAAACGATCCATACTGCCAATACCGCGATCAGCGCCGCAACCAATACCACCACTATAATTACCTGATATACCACCCGCATGGCTGTGCTGCTTTTCTGAAGGGTAATAACTGACCAGGAATCCGATTCCCCCGGTAACCGGATTGGTGTATAGCTGATAAAATATGTAGTGCCCTTTTCTCTGACCTTACCTGTGCCACTGTTCCCAGCCATAACACTGTCAATGCTTTCTTTATACTTTTTAGAAATTGTAAAACTTTCCTCTTCGGTCACCACCGCGTTGTTCTCCACAATGGTATTTCCGGCAGAGTCCTTCTTCGCTACCGTCCGGGTCATGGTTTTAAAATTCTGCAGCTCCTCCAGATAAGTACTGTCGGGATGAGCCATTACCACACCTTCCCCATCTATAATATAAGAATATTTTCCGTTTTTATCATCGGAGAATTCTTCAATCAGCAGCTGAATGGAACCCAGCTTGATATCGGCTCCAAAAATACCCACCATCGTATTATCACGATACATGGGAACAAAAATGGAGGTACAAGGCATATTCGTTCCTACCGAATAATAAGACTTAGACACAAATGGCTGCGGCTCCTCCATTATCTGCAAAAACCACCAGCGATTCCCCCGGTCACCCAGAGTTCCTGTGGAACGCGCTGTCTGCATACCATCTATCCCCTGTACATATAAAAGCTCCAAATAGTTATTACGGGCTGCACAATCCACCAAAACCGGCTCCTGTGCCGCACCGTCCATAGTCAGGATTGTGGGACTTACCGCAAGTTCGGTCACCAGGCTGTACGACCCGTCCATAAAAGCTTCTACCGTCTGCCCGATGGACTCTGATGTCTTACTGATATCCGATTCGATCTGCTTGCGATATGTCGTTACCAGCAAAACGTATGTAAGCAGAGAAATAATAACTACAAGACTGGCTACAATCATCAGTACTGAAAAAATAAATTGTCTGGATATTGTATTTTGATTTTTTTTCATAACACATCGTCCTTTCAGCATGTATATTTTAGTAAACAAAAAACATTCTAACATATTTGTAATTACATAAAAATAGACAATTCCTCAACCCGCACCAAAAGGGACTAAAACGGCACAAAAGGGAGAGGATTTGCCTATGTATTTTATTTCTTTAGAATTCTAATATTTAAGTGGATTTTTTCCAATAAATTTGTTTCTGTTTTTCGCTCAAAGATTCTATAAAGCGTCTTTTAAGCATCAGGAATTCTTCCAAATCCATCAGGATATAATACAAAATAGCCCTGTTTTCCATTTCCTCTGCGGTTTCCGGAAGAGCTTCCTGTTTCATCATTCGGAAAATCCTTTTCAACTCCTGTTCCTGCATATCCGGTATATTGAACTCCAGGACATAATTTCGCAGATAGCTTATATAATCAGATATGATTCCTGCCTGAACCGGAAGCGTTTTGATCTTATTAATCTTATCATGCAAACTATAAAGAATAGTACACTGCCTGCTTCGCATCTCCATGTATTCGATATAGTATCCCGGATGAGAAGCAAAGGTATTGCCCTGGTATTCATAAGCCCACTGAATGGAATAGGACAGGTGCTCCTCCAAGGCTTCGATATCCTGCCAGACACTTTTTTCCTTTTCTTCATTTCGCAGATATTCCGCCAGTTCATCCAAAATCATTCGTAATCTTTCTTCCACATATTTCATATCAAACAGCAGCTTCTTTTTCTGACTGCCGTTTCCATTGATGAGGTTTAAGATTATTGCCAATGATATTCCAATAAAAACCAGTAGGAACTCATTATAGATAAAAGCAAAGCTATGGTCATGGGTGGTCAAAAAGTGCGTCCCCACTACGGCATTGATAGATATGGTACTTTCAATTCCTAAAAAGCCGCTGAACAATACTGTTACAAATATAAAAACACCATATGCAACCCAGTCATTTTGAATAAAAGGATAGGTCATAAAAGCAATCATTATCACTGCAAAAAAAGAAAGAATCCGGGCCGCCGAAAGCTTCAGGGTATCCCATTTGGTGCTGACCACGGATAAAAGGGTTATGATTCCTGCCGATGTTGCAAATTCCAGTTCCAGCCATGATGCAATCAAAATTGCGGCCACACTGCCGATGGCAATTTTTAATGATTTTATTAACAGCTTTATCAGTTTTATTTTTTGATGCGACATTTAATCCTCATTTCCAATTGTTTTACAGTATTAATACTAATCTATAGATTATTTTTTTGTCAACTAAAAACCAGAATTTATTGACTAATTAAGTATCTAATGGTAATTTTATATTACCATTAGAATCAAAACATCCTTTAGGAGGCGCAGGAATGAAATATAAAATATTTATTGATGGCAGTGAAGGTACCACCGGCTTAAAGATATATGAACGCTTTCAGTCCCGGGAGGACATTGAAATTATAGCCATTGCACCGGAATTAAGAAAAGATCCGGCGGAACGGAAAAAACTGATTAATGAATCGGATATTACTTTTCTTTGTCTGCCTGATGATGCTGCCAGAGAATCTGCCGCCATGGTTGAAAATGAAAATGTTCGTATTATCGATGCTTCCACCGCACACAGAACGGCAGACGGATGGAGTTATGGATTTCCCGAATTGTCAAAAGAACACCGGCTGGCCATCCGCAACGGTAAAAAAATATCCGTTCCCGGCTGTCATGCCACCGGCTTTATTTCTCTTGCCTATCCTTTGATCCACGAAAATATATTACCGGCCGATTATCCGGTAACCATCAGTTCGGTAAGCGGGTATAGCGGCGCCGGCAAACAAATGATTGCCCTGTATGAAAATGAGAACCGGGAAACACAATATGATGCTCCCCGGCTTTATGCCCTGGGACAGCAGCATAAGCATTTAAAAGAAATGCAAAAAGTAACCGGCTTAAGCAAACCGCCCATATTCAGCCCCATTATTGCTGATTACTATAAAGGAATGGTGGTTTCACTGCCCCTGTACACCGAATATTTGAAGGGCCGGACCTCCCCTCAGGAGTTAAGAGATTTTTTTGCCGAATATTATATGGGCGAAAAATTTATTCAGGTAATGCCTGTTTATGATGAAGCCACTTCCGATAAATTCCTGTGCTGCAATACATGTGCCGGGTGGGATGGACTAAAGATACACGTTACCGGCAATGCCCAGCGCATCGTCCTTTCCGCCCAGTTTGACAATTTGGGCAAGGGAGCTTCCGGGGCTGCCATCCAGTGTATGAATATCGCTTTGGGTTACGAAGAAGATACCGGATTGATCTTATAAAGTAATACAAAAAGGCGCTTAGCGCCTTTTTTTGTATCATTTTCAAAATTTCGGTAATGCTAAACTGAAAAAGGAGGATGTTATGATTTCCTTATGGTCTGATCATATAAATTTACCAAAATTTCAAAAATTAGAGGGGGATCTGAAAACCGATGTTCTGATTATCGGAGGTGGAATGGCCGGGCTGCTGACTGCATACTTTTTACAGCAGGAAGGAGTGGATTACGCTTTGGTGGAGGGGCGTACCATCTGTTCCGGGGTATCCGGCAATACGACTGCCAAGATTACTTTACAGCACGGACTTATTTACCATAAGCTGCTCAAATGCTTTGGGCTGGAACAGGCCCAGTCGTACTTCGGCCTAAATTGGGGTGCCATGAAAAAGTTTCAGGAGCTATGCCAGACGATTTCCTGTGATTATGAACAAAAAGATGCTTATGTGTATTCCCTTGACAACCGCCAGAAAATCGAGAAGGAAATAGATGCCATCCAGCAACTGGGCTTTCCTGCCGATTTTACCGATACAATCGACCTTCCCTTTACTATTGCCGGAGCTGTGGGAATCCCAAAGCAGGCACAATTTAATCCCTTATCCTTCGCTGCCGGCATCGCCGAGGGTTTGCATATTTATGAAAACACATGGGTGGATGACATTATCGAGCATACGGCAAAAACCAAATGGGGAAATATTGAAGCCGAAAAAATAATTATCGCCACACATTTCCCTTTTCTCCGATCCGGCAGTTATTTTTTACGGATGTATCAGCATCGTTCTTATGTGATTGCCCTGGAAAACGGTCCGGATGTTAACGGCATGTATGTGGATGAGGCCAAAGACGGCATGTCCTTTCGTAATTATCGAAACTATCTGCTGATTGGCGGGGGTGATCACCGAACCGGCAAAAAGGGCGGGAACTGGTCGGAATTGGAGCAATATGCGGCCAGGCATTATCCCGGATATACGGAAAAGTACCGTTGGGCAGCACAGGACTGTATGACCCTTGACGGTATTCCCTATATCGGCCGGTATTCCAAAGGGAAACCACAGCTTTATACCGCAACTGGCTTTCAAAAATGGGGAATGACCTCTTCCATGGTGGCCGCTACTATTTTGACCGATCTGATTATGGAACGGTCCTCCCCGCATGCTTCCATCTTTTCTCCTGCCCGCAGCATGCTGAGACCTCAGCTTCTGATTAATGGATGGGAAGCCGCCGTAAATCTGCTGACGCCTTCCACCAAACGATGTCCTCACTTAGGATGCGTTTTAAAATGGAACCGGGCAGAGCGATCCTGGGATTGTCCCTGCCATGGTTCACGTTTTTCCAAAGCGGGTATTCAGCTTGATAATCCGGCCAACAAAAATTTATCATAACCTTACTGATCATATTCATATTCAAAACTGGCCATTTCTGAAGAAAAATCAAAAATCTTTCTGTCATTCTCTTCAAAACGGTAACGGGCCGTACAGCGGGCGCTCTCCTGTATGGTCCGTTCCATTTTTCCCTTTTGGGGTGCATATAATGACTGCCCCTTTTTTTCAAGCAAGTGCGCCATAAAGCGATACCGTCCCTGCTGGATTATAATCGTCTGATTTCCGATATAACTAGCTTTGGCTCCCAAATAAGTGGCCAAGCGGTACTCCTGTCCGGAACTATGGATTATCCCGATAACACCGGTAAAATGCAGCCCTGCCAGCGGAATATCCGCAACCGCCAGGGTCAGGGAGATATCCTCATGATGACATTGGGTCCATGCATATTCACGGGGAAATGAACAGCCTTTATCGCCCTCGATATAACCATGACCATCTGAAAAAAGATACTTTTTGCCATTAATCTCTATTTTTCCATTAACTTGATGGTCCATGCTGAAAATGCTATGACGGCACTGCATCAGGGGTAAAAACCGGAAGGGCCCCATAATATCATATTTAATTTTACGGATATCCGAAAATCTTATCACTCCCTCTGCCTTTACCTCATCGGTATTGATATCCAGCCGGATTCCTTTTAAAGAAAAAAGGCTCTTACCGGCCTTTACTTTTACGGACTTTTTATGAAATACCATATTTTGAACAGGTATGTTTATAACCTCATTCTCCGTAATAATCTGCAGTGATGCCTCTTTTTTTCTGCCTGTGCCGTGTATGGCCGGTATCAGAGCAATAGTCTCCTCCTTTGTACTGCATTTGAAATAATAACCTTTAAAAAAGCCGATAACAGCAACCACCTTTCCGAATAATCTTTGTTTTCCATAGTCTTTCACATTTTTCCAAATAATAAACGGAATTTCCTGTGTTTTCGGAAATTCCGTTCTTTGCTTAACTATTCTTTATGGCCATGGCCTCCAGTAAATTGGCTACTTCTTCACAGGCATCAAGGGTATCCTCCATCTTATCATAAATTTCTTTCCACTTCATGATTTCAATGGGATTGGCCTCTTGCAGATAAAGTTCTTTTACTGTCCTCCGGTAAAATTTATCGCCTTCTTCTTCATATTGATTTACCTGGATTATTAATTGTGTTAACTGTTTTCCTGACTTCTTGAAGTTTTTAAACTCATTCACCGCTTTTTCCAGGGCCGAACAGGATTTTACGATTAAGGAAGTCATGATCTTGGCCGGTTCCGGAATCTGTCTGATGGAAAACATGTCCAGCATGTTGGCCACATCCTCAATATTATCTACAATATTATCAATATTGCTGGCAATCTGCAGGATATCCTCCCGGTCAATTGGGGTTATGAAAGCCCGGGACAATTCTTCTACCATCTTATGAAAAACGCCATCCGCTTCATGTTCAACTTCATGTATACCGGCAGCCTTTTGAGCTACATCCATATAATTGGTCATTAAATCTTCAAGCTGCTTTGCTGCTTTAATGGAAAGACCGCTGGCCTTATTAAAGCATTCATAATAATCCATTTCCTTATTTTTACCAAAAGCCATTTCCTTATCCTCCGTTTATTTAAAATATCAACATAAATATTTTAGCCATAATATATCCGATCAATCCGCAGAAAGGGAAAGTTATGATCCATGCTGAGAACATCTCAAACACCACTCTCCAATCCACTGCCGATGCCCTTCTGGAACACGCCACACCCACCATGGAAGTGGTTTTGGTATGGGTTGTACTGATGGGAATACCAAAAACCGTTGACAGTAAAAGACAGGCAGCAGCCGCTATGTCAGAAGAGAAGCCCTGATGCACTTCCAGCTTCACCATATCCATACCTACCGATTTGATAATCCGGTATCCGCCGATGGAAGTACCCAGGCCCATAACTAAAGCACAAAGGACCATTACCCAGATGGGAATTGCAAAGGAACCGTCGGCGGTCTTGTCCACCATGCCATTCAGGTAAAGACCTAACAGAAATACACCGATAAACTTCTGACCATCCTGTGCTCCGTGAAGAAATGCCATGATGCCCGCAGAAACTTTTTCGCCAACGCGGAAGTAACCGTTAGCCTTCCGCCGGTTAAGACCCCTGCAAGTCATTTCCAACACTTTATTTACACCATATCCAAAGGCAAAACCCAATACTGACGAAATCCCCAGGCCGATAAATACCTTGGGCCACTCAGACATATCGATTGCCTGCAAACCACCCAGTGCCAATGCCGAACCCGTAAGTCCTGCGATCAGCGCATGACTTTCACTGGTAGGGATACCAAAACACCAGGCCAGCACTGCCCACAAAACAATGGAAAACATTGCTGCTGCCAATACTACCAGGGGTTCTTGTCCACCCTCCGTACCAACCAGATCAAACCGGCACATCTTACTGATGGTTTCCGCCACTTTGGCATTCAGCATCGTCATCACCAGCACACCGATCAGGTTAAAGACCGCGGCCATGATAACACCGCCCTTAGGGGTAATAGATCTGGTGGAAACCGCCGTAGCAATCGCGTTGGGAGCATCTGTCCAACCATTTACAAAAATAACACCTAAAATTAATACAATAATTGTAATCAAAGCTATAGACATTATATTCCTCCACCACTGTTATTCAATATTAATTGTAGCATGGGGTAAATGTAAGGTACAAGTAAAAACTACGTAAAATTTATGTTAGGTCAAACGCAAAAAAAACTGAAATGGACCAACCTCCAACTGGCTGAAAAGTCCGGTGTTCCGGCGGGCACTGTTAACAAACCTTTCAGCGGTACCACCCGGACAGTATCTGATGATTCTGCCATTTCATCTCAATCTTATTTTCAATATGATTTATTAAGTTCCTTACGTACCTTACATAATACCGGCCAGCACCACACTTGCCACAATTCCCGCCAAAGTCGATACCAGTGCCCCTGCCAGAGTATATCTTGTTTTGGTCACCTTGGCAGCAATAAAGTACACCGACATGGTATAAAAGATGGTTTCTGTACAGGACATCATGATGGAAGTGATCATCCCCACCCGGGAATCCGTTCCATATGTCTTAAAGATATCCAGCACCAGCCCGGTTGCCGCCGAAGAGGAAAACATCTTGATGAAAACCACCGGCACCAGTTGTGAAGGAAATCCAATCTTTTCAGTAGCTCCCGCAAAAATCCTGCCGATAAATTCCAGAAAACCCGATGCCCGCAGTACTCCTACCGCCACCATCAGAGCCACCAGGGTGGGCATAATACCAATCACGGTATGAAAACCATCCTTAGCTCCTTTAATAAAATCCTCATACACATTGCATTTGTTTATTAATCCATAAGCTACTATGTAAAAAATCAACACAGGAATTATAATATTAGATATATTGGAAAGTACGTTCAGCATATATGTCTCTCTTGCAAATGCTTCCTTAACCTAATATATTATTCCGCTCTGCATATATAGTACTAATTATGGCTAAATAGAGGTATAAGTCTTGTGAAAAATTGCCAAAATATAAGAAAACTATATTTTTTTTGTTAAAAGAGTCCATTTTGACACGGTTTTGACACGGTCCGTTTTATATAATTAACTACTAACAGTCACTAAAGCAGGAGTATCCTAATGAAAATTATTGCCGTCGACGACGAAGCCCTGATGCTGGGCTTACTTACAAAATCCATTAAAGAAGCTTTACCCCAGGCCGAGGTTCATGGCTTTCATGACGCCAAAAGTGCCATTTCCTTTGCTGAGCACCATCACTGCGATGTTGCCTTTTTGGATATCCAGCTGCGGGGAGATATGGACGGTTTGCTCTTGGCTAAGAGACTTAAGGAAATCTATGGCCGGATCAATATCGTCTTTGCCACCGCTTATTCCCAGCATGCTCTGGACGCTTTTGCCCTTCATGCCAGCGGTTATCTTCTGAAACCCATCAATCCACAGAAGGTCACCGATGCCCTCCATAGTCTGCGATATCCCATTATCATGGGTACCGGAAAGCGGGTCTACATCCAGACCTTTGGAATGTTTGAAGTTTATGTGGATCAAATCCCTTTACACTTCACCCGTACCAAAGCCAAGGAACTGCTGGCCTTTCTGGTCACCAAGCAGGGGGCCTTATGCTCCAACAATGATATCGTCACCACCTTGTGGGAGAGCAAGCCGGATTCTCTGGGACTGCAAAGCCAGTTTCGCCATCTGGTGCTGGACTTAAGACGGGCCCTTCAGGAACATGGCGTGGAAGATATTCTTTTACGGCGGCGGGGCAGCATGGCTGTCGTACCGGGCAAGGTCGACTGTGATTTCTATGACTTCTGCCAGGGCATACCGGAGGCGGTGAACCGTTATCAGGGTGAGTTTATGACCCAATATAGCTGGGCGGAGTTTTTGAATGGTTATCTTGCAGGTTCTGATCCTGCGGATTAAGATTATGTATAAGATTACATTGAGCAAATGAGGAATTAATTATGAATATGATGAGTAAAGTAAATAAATACGGTGAACTGGCAACCATTACTGCCGGTATGATGGTTTCCGGAGATATTACTTCCGAAGGCTCTCTGGAATTGGAAGGAAGTGTGACCGGCAACATAAACGTTCATGGCCAGCTAAAGATAACCGGTAATGTGACCGGGAATTTGCAGGCTGCTGAAATCTATGCAGGCAATGCCAAAATCAACGGTGACACAACCTGTACAGGCGGGGTTAAAATCGAATCAAGTACGGTTGTTATCGGTGATATTCAGGCCGGCAGCGCGATCATTGCCGGTGCCGTCAAGGGTAACCTTGACATCCATGGCCCGGTTATTTTGGATACCAGTGCAATTGTGATGGGAAATATCAAGTCCAAGTCGGTTCAGATCAATAATGGTGCCGTAATAGAAGGTATCTGCTCACAATGTTATGCGGAAGTAAATCCGGCTTCTTTCTTCGAGGCGTTCAGAAAAGACGGTAAAAATACTTAAATCCCCCGGCTTTCCATCAGCACCGAAGTTTCCCACTCCTTTTCGCTTATTTGAATCTTTACAAAACCGTTATACTTTTCGCATATGGCTTTTACCGATATCAGGCCCACCCCTTCTTCACTGCGTTTACGTGAGATGTATCCGCCGTCTGCTGCTTTGCTTTTTTGATATATTCCATCGAAACTGTTTTTTACCACAATAATCAGCATATTACCCTGGATTTTGGCCCGGACGTGGATGAAACGTTTTCCTTCTTCCGCATGTCCGCAGGCTTCTACTGCATTTTCCAGCAGGTTCCCCATAATAATACATAAATCAATATCTTTAATCTGTCCGGTCTCCACCGGTATGTCAAACTTCACATCCAAAGTTATCCCCCGATCTGCACAATCGGCAAAATAATGGTTCACAATGGCATTCACTGCATAATTATGGCAATAAAGAACTTCTGTCTCCGGTGCCAGCAGATCACTAAGCTGAGCAATATATTCTTCCAGCTTTTCATATTCCCCATCCGCACAGTACCGACTCAGAACGGCCAGCTGATGGCGCATATCGTGCCGTGTGGCCCGGGTTCTGGCAATGCTTTCTGTTAGTTCCAGATATTGTTCCTGCTGGGCATCAAGGGTTCGGTTAATATAACCCATATTGGCCTCAAGCCGGGCCTGTTTTCTGGCAGTGTTTAAAACTTGCAGCAGCAGCATACAGATCAGGATCATGGAAAACATGGTCAGCATCGTCAGGGCCAGATATTCCGTACTGTTCAACGGATTCAGAGCCTTTTCCGTAAGCTTGGTAAAAATCACTACCGTAACATAGTAAATTGCCGGCAGCAGCCACAGAAAATTCCAGATTTTACTTTCAAATCGAAACAGCGGCCGCAAAATCCGTTCCGCAAAATAATAAATCAGCGGCCATGTCACTACAATAATAATCAGCAGACAAATATTATACTTCATCCCATAAATAGTATATTCCAGGTTGGAAAAAAGAGTAGTTTCCAAATATTTAGCCGTATTGGCTGTTGTATCCGTATAAAGCTTAACAAAAAACAAAGCAAAAAGCAGTCTGGTCACTTCAAACCGGACACTAAACAAATAGCCGGAAACCAATACCGCTACGAACAGCACCTCCAGAACAACGTGAGGCGGCAGTCTCTCCGGAATATAAGCACTGGCCAAAGCAAATATATAAAAAAGAGCCATAATTACTGTTATTACCCAAACAATGCGTTTAATACCGGCTCGTAAGTGATTTCGCATCAGCAATGCTGCCAGAACATAAAAGGGCAATTGGTTAATAATAGTTCCAAAAAGGATACTCAAAGCATCCTTTAAATTGATTTCCGTTATCACTAGTCCCTCCGCACCTTATCCAGCATGTAGGCTTTATAAATATCCCCGCATTTTTTGATATCCGCCTGGCGGATGTATACGGTTTCGCCGTTTTTCATCAGGAAATCCCGGTCCAGCCCGGCCACATAGTCCATGTTGACGATATAACTGTGATGACAGCGGATGAATGGCGGCGACGGCAGCATTTCGGCAATTTTTTTCATCCGCATATTTTGACTGAGACGCATTACACCATTGTCAAGAAACAACCATATCGTGTGATCCCGCTGCTCCAGATATAGAATACGGTCAATGGCAATCTCCATATATTTACCGCCCACCAGGAAAGTAGCGGTTTTTCTAAGGCGACGTTTCATTTCCGCAAGCGTCAGGGCCTCCTGTACATCAGACAGCCGAGGGGGCTTTACCAGATACTTCAATGCGCCCAGGCGGTAGCCGTCCAGGGCATGTTCTTCACTTACGGTAATAAACGCCAGAACCACATTCTCATCGGCCCTGCGAATAGCCTCCGCTACCTCCACGCCGGTAATTCCCTTCATATATACATCCAAAAAAACAATGTCATAAACTCCTGAATGAAATGCCTTTATAAAATTTTCACCACTGTCAAAGCATTCTGTCAAAACGGCAAATCCACTTTGTTCAATCGCGTCCTGCATCTGCTGCATATCCTCGATATTGTCTTCACATACCGCTATCTTCAGCGGCATTTCGGTATTTAATTGCTGCACCCCTCTGTCCCCTTTCGCGACAATTTTACTTTTTAATTCTACACTAAATTCGACAAAAATGAAAGCTTTTCACATTTTTTCTATTTTGTCAAGTGCCATATTCGTTGACCATTCCAACGAAATCTCCACTATCCCAAATTCCTGTATACGAATATAGTATAAAGTGGTTATACTATACGGTACGAATGAAATACAGGGGTTTTTAAATGAGACAACGAAAAGTTTTAACTGGAATTTTAATAGCGTTTTTATTGCTTTGCATCACCTTCATCGTGGTAAGAAGCGGGTGGACTGGGGAAGCCGGTCGGGAAACTCCGCAGAAACTCCGGCAGGTTACGCTGACCGGAGAGATTAACGTGGATGGTCAGGGCTGGCAGCCCATTACCGATGCTGTTTCAGTGGATGTTAATACCCATCACAGATTAAAGGTACGGGGGCATTTTTCGGAAGACATCGCCCCCAATGAACAGCTTCTGGTTTGGCTGAGCAATGTACTGTTTACCGTAAGGATCAATGGTTCTTTATTATTCTCCCTGGAACCGGCCCCCGATCAATTTCTGAAATCTCCCGGAAACGGCTGGGCCGATATCACTTCACCGGGTATCACCACCGCCGATATGGTTGAAATAGAGCTGTCTAATGTCTATATATACGGCAACCCGGAAACATTCTCCGGTTTTTTTGAGAATATTTATGTGGGCGACGGGATCGAATTAAGCCGTCTTTTGACCAGGCAATACGGGGGAGCAGTTTTATTAGCCTTTTTGATGACCGCCAGCGGTATTCTGATATCGGTGGTGGGACTCAGCATCAGGGAAGCCGACCGGAAACCGATTATTTATCTGGGATTATTTTCCGTTTCCATCGGTATATGGAATCTGATTGATTTTCACTATATTAATTTGTTTTTTCATTCAACTACTGTCCTGACCACACTCTCACAGCTCAGTCAGTTTTTACTGCCGGTTTTCTTTGCCGGTTTCCTGCTGCCTTCTTTAGACGGCAAAAGAAAGATGCTGCTGAATACTATTCATATCTGCAATCTTTTGCTTCTGGCCGTCAGCACTTTATTACAGGTTCTGGGCATCCGGGATTACTATGAATTTAACTTTTTTTATATCATTATTATATATGGCATGTTTACCACCCTTCCCTTTTTAATTTTATGGCAGGCGCTGGTGACAAATGATAAAAGCATATGGAATACTTTTTGCTCGGTTTCCCCTTTATGCCTTTTGGTAATTGCCGAATTGATTCTTTTTAATCAGGGAAAATATTTTTCGGCGGTTTTGGTCCGGACCGGATATATGATTTTTATCTTTATACAATTTTATAATTTTATTAATAAAATTAATTTACAGCGAACTCAGATTATCAAAGCCAAGGAACTGGAGCAGGAATTGACTCAAAGCCGGATTTCCCTGATGATTAGCCAGATTCAGCCGCACTTTCTGTATAATACCCTGGCATCCATCAAAGCCCTATGTATGCTTGACCCTAATGTGGCACAGGAAACCATTGATGAATTTTCGGAATATCTCCGCGGCAACCTTAATTCACTGACCCAAATGCAGCCTATTCCGTTCAGCAGGGAAATGCAGCATGTAAAAACCTATCTGGCCATTGAGCAGAAACGCTTCGGTGAACATATCAAAATTATTTATGATATTCAATATGCGGACTTTTTTATCCCGGCGCTGACATTGCAGCCGATGGTGGAAAATGCTGTCCGTCATGGGCTTACCAAAAAAGATGAAGGTGGAAACCTGATCATCCATACAGAAAGTACAAAAGAAGGGGCGCTGATTACTATCACAGACAATGGCACCGGATTTGACCCCGATAGGCCTTGCAAGGAAGACCGGCAGCACCTGGGCATCAAAAATGTCCGCGGACGGCTGTCGGCCATGTGCAATGGCATTATGGAAATAGAGAGCTGTATCGGCGAAGGCACTACTGTTACCATCTTAATTCCATAAAAGTAAAACTAAAGTGAAAATGTGCGGGAGACTTCGGTGCGGATGGAAAACCGGAGGATTTAACTGCTTTTAACGTCCTTTCTGAATGCCTCGAAGAAAGAAACAGGATTTACATCTGCGTAACATTGCGAGCAGATACCTTCTATGACGGCACCATTATTAATCTGAACCGACTTGGACTTGATATTTCCCATAACAATTGCACAGGCATCCACTATAACCGGGCCGTGTATATCCAGATTACCCTTAACGGCTCCGGCAATGATTGCACCGCCGGCATGAATATCACCGATAACAACCGCACTGGGTCCGATTTTGATCCCGCCCGCACAGGTTATATCACCGGTGATTTTGGCATTGTCAGTATAAATCTCTGCGGCCTGCATATTGCCAACCACACCTCCTGTTATCTTTAATTTGCCGCCGACACTGATGCTGCCGGTCACTCTTCCTTCCAGTTCCAGAGAGCCTTCCGAAGTAATATCTCCTGAAATCATCATACCGGCAGTTATGGTTGCAATTTCAACATATTTGTTTTCCTGATTCAACATATTCATAATTAACTTCCCTTTTACTCAAAAATTATTTGCGATTAATTGTACCAAATCGCTGGCGCGATGGCTAGCGTAGGTACGTGTTTTTCGCTACCTTTTCTCTAATTTATAAGTTTTTCTTTCAAATTCCAAAAAATAGTAGCAGTTTTTGTAAATATGTTTTACAGTTGAATCACCACAA
>JAVBUF010000058.1:0-3207 GCA_031555615.1 Lachnospiraceae bacterium
AAAAAATATCATATTGACCCACGTACTGCAAAAAGATATGCGGAATCAGACACAAAACCGATCTATCAACTATCAGAGCCAAAGCCATCGAAACTAGATCCATATAAACATCTCATTGATTTATGGTTAGATGAAGCTCCTTATAGTGCTGTCCGAATCCATGAAAAACTAGAAGAACAAGGTTGCCATTGTAAATATACAATTGTCAGAGAATATGTAGCTTCGAAAAAAAGGACTTGAACGAAAAAGCAACCGTCCGATTCGAAACGATGCCTGGATTACAAGGACAGGTTGATTGGGGATTCTTTGAAAACTACAAAGTATTAGAGAATGGTAAGTATAAAAAACTATATTGTTTTCTTATGATTCTAGGATATTCCAGAATGCGTTACATCGAGTTTGTAACAGATATGAGTACCTCAACACTAATTCGATGTCACGTAAATGCCTTTCGTTACTTTAATGGATATCCAGAAGAGATCTTATATGACAACATGAAGCAGGTTGTTGTGAAACGATTGCTAAAACAAGTGGATAGTGAAATGAATAAGCAGTTTGAAGATTTTGCCGGATTCTATGGCTATAAACCAATCCTTTGTAGACCTTACCGTGGACAGACCAAAGGAAAAGTAGAAAGAACCGTTGCTTATGTACGAGACAACTTTATGATTGGCATTCGATACACGACACTAGATGATCTGAATGTACAGGCATATGCCTGGTGCCAGAAAGTAAATGCAAAAGTTCATGGAACAACCAATATGCGTCCCATTGACCGATTACAAGAAGAATCCTTGCTACCGTTAAAACGAGAGTATATCATTGATAAAATCAATCTCCGCAGAGTTGAAAAAGACTGCCTCATCAGCTATGCCGGAAATAAGTATTCTGTACCAGCAGAATACGTGGGCAAAGATGTGGCAGTCATAGTCCTAGAAAATATGCTGGCCGCATATTTTGAAGGAAAACAAATATCAATACATAAGTTATCTTACCGTAAAAACACCCTAAACGTCAATAAGGAACATTATAAATCCATGCTTGTTAAGCAAAGTTTTGATATTGAAAATACCCTTCTACATAATCCAGATATTATTGATTACGGAGTTCCTAGGCATACGCTTACCCAGTATGATGAACTGATGGGAGGTGCTCGATTATGAGTGAATTAGTTTATGAACGAATAAAGAATAACCTTGAAACATTAGGTATGAAAAACACCTTGACAATACTAGATAATTATCTAGAACAAGCAATTCATGACAAGAAGAACATTGTAGACGTACTAGACTATATTTTAGTAGAAGAGGCAAGGTCAAAAAAATCAAGAGCTGTGGAGAATCAAATTAAAATGTCTGGATTTCCTTATAAAAAAACATTAGATATGTTTGATTTTGGTTTTCAGCCTAGTATAAATAAAGAGCAAATGATGGAACTGGCAACGATGAGATTTGTAGAGAACAAAGAGAATGTGGTGTTTTTAGGAACACCAGGGGTGGGGAAAACCCATTTAGCCGTTGCACTTGGTATGATAGCTGCTGAAAATAGGTATTCCACGTATTATATCAATTGTCATAACTTAATTACACAACTGAATAAGGCCCATTATGAAAACAGACTTCAGGAACGGTTGAAAACTTATGCAAAATACAGGGTATTGATTATCGATGAGATTGGATACCTTCCAATGGACATGCAAGGAGCAAATCTATTTTTTCAATTAATAGCAAAACGATATGAAAAAAACACAACCATTTTCACTTCAAATAAGGCATTTTCAGCATGGAATGAAGTGTTTTCGGATATCACGATTGCATCAGCAATTCTGGATCGAATTCTTCATCACTGTCAAGTAATCAGTATTAAGGGAGAGAGCTATCGATTAAAAGAAAGAAAGGAGATGATGAGCGAAAGTACGACTATAGTAAATACATTGTTTGAAACAAGGGAATAATTTTTTGCCATAAAACCGCAAAATTTAAACGCCATAAAACAACAAAATCAGAACGTCATTGACACCGATTGAGGGACAGATTATCAATCGAGCATTGTCAAAGTTGATTAAAGAGAATGACTTGCCACCAGTGGTATTTCATAGTTTCCGCCATTCAAGTATCACATATAAGCTAAAGCTGAATGGAGGGGATATGAAGTCGGTACAGGGCGATTCAGGACACGCACAGGTCAAAATGGTTGCAGATGTCTATTCTCATATTATTGATGATGACAGACGAATTAACGCCCAGAGGTTTGAGGAACAGTTTTATCAGCCTAAGCCTACGACACCTGTCCCAGAAGAAATAAAAGAGCCTGCTGCACAAGCATCTGAATTTGACCAAGAAACCTTGATGAAGCTCCTTGCCAATCCAGAGATGGCAACACTCTTGAAAACACTTGCGAAGAATTTGTAAGCTATAGAAAGGCGGTCTACGGACTCGCCTTTCTTGCTTTTAAAATTTGAACATTTATTTGTAAAGAGATTTATGCTAAGATGTAGATAAAGCAAATGAAGTTCAGAGAGGTGCATGTATGATGTTTTCAGAATTAGAACCTGATAAAATTAATGATTATGAGAGCTTAGCTTATTTTAGGTTAAATGAAAATTATCCTAATTTAGTTAAATATGTTGGAACATCACAATACACCGATGGAGTTAGAATTGATAAAGAATTTCATGATATTTTTAATCCGCCAAATACAGATTTTTATGTAAGAAGAGGTACCACAAGACCAATAAAAATCTTATTTAACAATAAAATATTTAAGGCAGAATATAGATATGAAAATCAAAAGGATAATGCTATTGAACTACAGAGCATACGATTTAGAAAAGAATTAAAAGCAGAATTCAAAAAAGTATTTCCTGACCCAATAGGAGAATTTGTAATACAACAAGGGGTGGATTTAAACCATTTTATTTTTAGCCATACAAGTAATTTGACTATTTATGATGAAGAAGACGAGTATCCAGAGGGAACTTCTGCATACAAAACACATACAGTACTAGAAAGAAATAATCAAGTTATTAATAAAGCAAAAGAACGATTTAAAAGAAATAATGAAGGTAGACTTTTTTGTGAAGTATGTGGCTTTGATTTCTTTGCGGTTTACGGAGCAAGGGGTGAAGCCTTCATTGAAGGGCATCATAATAAATTTGTGTCAGAAATGGCAGATGGAGAAAAAACAAAAATTGAAGATATAACCATG
>JAVBUF010000116.1:0-44745 GCA_031555615.1 Lachnospiraceae bacterium
TGCAAAAAGGCGTTGTGTAATATATCACCAGACGATGTCAAATATGAGTTTCGCAATTGTCTGGTGATAACACTTAAGGGAGGAAATAAATGTATCGGATATTGCTGGTGGATGATGAAGCGCTTATCCGTGAAGGGGTAAGTGAAAATGTACAATGGGGGAAGTACGGATATGAACTTGCGGGGAGCTGCGAAAATGGCCGGGATGCACTGGAATTTATTGAAGAAAATCCGGTGGATGTAGTGATGACGGACATTTGTATGCCCTATTTGGATGGTATGGAGTTAAGCGAAAGGATCAATGAACAATACCCCGGTATCAAGGTGATCATATTAAGCGGATATGATGAATTTGAATATGCCAAGCGCGCCATCCGCTATGGTGTCAAGGAATATTTATTACAGCCCATCACGGCATGTGAGATGGGAGAGGTTTTGGGCGGACTAAAAAAAGAGCTGGATAAAGAGCGGGATTCCGAAAAACGAATATCACACATGCGGGCAACCTATCACAAGGGGCAGCTGCTGCTTTACTCAGATGTAATCCTGAATCTGATCACCGGAAGCAAGACCGAGGACGAAAGCCGCCGGGAGCTTAAAGAGGCCGGGATCCGGACAGAAGCAGCCGTATATCGTGTGGCAGTGGCGGAACTGGATATTTATGCCAAAACGGATAAACTCAATGAGCAATGTAAAAAGGAAAGCGCACTGATGGCTTTTGTGCTCTACAATATCAGCCAGGAGATTGTTAAGAAATATATGGCAGGTGAGGTGTGTCAGGGAAAAGACCACCGCACCTTTATTCTGTTTTATGCCGATAAGCCGGCCGAGACCGAAAAAACCATCAGGAAGGTATGCGGAGAAATCATCGCGCAGATGAATCGGGCAACACATTTGGATGTCAATATCGGGGTGGGCAGTTACAGGAAAAGAATGCGGGATATCTATTTATCTTATGAAGAAGCAGAGGAGGCGTTGGAATACCACTATACTCTGGGCGGCAATCATGTCCTGGAAATAGAGGGCATTCGTCAAAGCCGAAGGACCACGGGTCTGGAGGATATCCTTGATGAAATTCTTCTGCATGTAAAAGAAAACCATAGCCAGAAGCTGGAAGCAGATATACAGCAGCTGTTGGATGTGCTGATGAACTGTATGTATGACCGACGTAGTGCCGGAACCATAATGCAGCGGATCGTTGATCTGGTGGACGAAGTGCGGAAGCTTTCAGAAGTAGAAGAAATACCGGCCAACCTGCAAAAGGAACATATTCTGCAGAAGATATTAACCGCTGATAAACTGGAAGCGGCAGTTGCAATCCTGCATAGTTGGTGTGAAGAAATAGGAGGTTATCTGGATAATCGCAAGAATATCGGGGGCAGGAAATATGCAATTCTGGCCATGGACTATATTGAGAAAAATTATGCGGACAATGAACTCAGTCTGAATTCAGTCTGTTCTTATTTAAATATTAGCCCCAGCCGTTTCAGCAGTATTTTTAAAACCGCTACCGGTACTACCTTTCTGGAGGTGTTAAGCGGAATCAGAATGCAGAAAGCCAAAGAACTTTTGACCTGTACCGATATGAAGAACTATGAGATAGCCGAGCGGGTTGGGTTTAATGATCCTCACTATTTCAGCATTGCTTTCAAGAAGACCACAGGAAAATCCCCCACGGAATATGCAAAAGAAATGAGAAGATAAATGTCCATTTTAAAACCCTTTAAAAGTATCAGAACTTCCATGATCGGCTGGTTTTCCCTGCTGATTGTGATTTCGTTACTGATTTTTTCAATTATTTCTTTAAATTATACCGAAGAAACCATTATGGAAAATTCCATCGACTATACTACCCGGCTGATCAGTCAGGTAAACCGGGATATCGATTCCTATATCGGATATATGGAAAATATTTCATCTATGGTAACGGAGAGCGGGGATGTTCAGAAATATCTGTTTGTCCCCCTTGCAGAAAGTGAAAAAGAGGAGCTTTACCGGCGGATCATCATGCAGTTCAATACGGTGGTGGAAGCCAGGCAGGATATCTCCAATATCGCTGTCGTGACACCGGGGCGGCAGTATATTATCAACGATGGCTATGATCAACTGAATGAAAATATATCCTTGCAGGAGGTACAGTGGTATCAGGAGGCCTTGAACGGAAACAGTAATATCCTTACGGCATCTCATGTTCAACATGCCATCAGGAACAATTATAAGTGGGTGGTAACGTTAGGACGTGGCATCATCAATCCGGCAACCGGCAAAAATGAAGCCGTATTTTTTATTGATTTGAATTATAAGCTGTTAAAGGATTTGTGCGAAAATAACAGTTTGGCCACCAACAGTTATGTATTTATCATTGATGAAACGGGTAAAGTAATTTACCACCCCAAGCAGCAGCTGCTTTACAGCGGGCTGACCAAAGAAAAAATCGAAGAGGTTCTGGCCTGTGGGAGTAAGTATTTTGTTACGGAGGAAGGGGAAGAAAGTAAGCTATACACGGTATCCACCTCGGACAAGACCGGATGGCGGGTAGTGGGTGTAGCTTATTTGTCCGAACTGATGAAGAACAAGAAGGAAACCCAGAATCTGTACGTGTTTACAACCGCGGTATTGCTTACCTTTACCGTCCTTTTGGCAAGCTTACTGGCAGCCGCCATCACCAAGCCCATCAAGGAATTAAAAAATTCCATGAAAAAAGTGGAAAAGGGAAATTTCGGCGGTGCCAGTGTTACCGTTAACTCAGAGAATGAAATCGGCAGCCTGGGGAACTCTTTTAATCTGATGACGGTTAAGATCAAACAGTTGATGGAGCAAAATATATATGAGCAGGAAGAAAAACGGAAAAGTGAATTAAAGGCATTGCGCTCTCAGATCAATCCGCACTTTTTATATAATACCCTGGATTCTATTATCTGGATGTCCGAGGGCGGTAAAAATCAGGAAGTTGTCCTGATGACATCGGCTCTTGCCAGATTGCTCAGACAAAGCATCAGCAATGATAATGAGCGGATTCCGCTGGAAAAGGAGATTGACTACGCCAGAAGTTATCTGATCATTCAGCAGATGCGGTATAAGGATAAGCTGGAATATGAGATCCAGGTGGAAGAGGATATCCAAAAAGAGGAAGTAATCAATCTGATTCTCCAGCCCCTGGTGGAAAATGCCATATACCATGGAATTAAGTACAAAGGTGCCAAGGGACTGATTAAGATCAAAGGATACGGCCAGGGAGACAAAATTGTCTTAAAAGTCATTGACAATGGAATCGGAATGGACGAAGAGACAATGGCGGATATTTATCATAAATCCAAAACCAATGAAAGAAGCAATGGCGTAGGGGTCTACAATGTGCAGACAAGGATCCGGCTCTATTACGGCAGTGATTATGGTCTTCATTTCGAAAGTGCGCCAGGGAGGGGAACAACGGTTACCATAACCATCCCAAGGCTGGGCGGGAAGGAGAGAAGCCATGAAGAAATATAAAAAATATCTGTTGTTGTGGCTGCTGATTGCCGCGGTACTGCTTGTGGCCGGCATTTTTTATCTGCAGGGCAATAAGATTAATAATGAAAAATATAAAATCATCTATATTCCCAAGGTCATTGATGAAAACAATGATTTTTGGACATTACTGATAGATGGGGTTGAGATGGCTGCGGCTGAATATGGAATGGAAGCAATCGTCGTGGCACCTGAATCGGAGGAAGAATACGACAAACAGAACGAATTGATCTTGTGGGCCATTCAGCAGCAGCCCGATGCCATTTTACTGTCACCCAGCAGTTATACCGAAAATACCGCATATGCAAAGCAGGTAGTAGAAGCTGGTATCCGGCTGATCCTGGTGGATTCGGCATTGGATGAAGAGGTGGCGGAAGCTATAGTGGCCACGGATAATGTGAAACTGGGAATGGTAGAAGGCAGTTTCATGAAGCAGTTTGTAGAGGAAGACTCCCAAATTGCCATTATCGGTCATGTAAAAAATTCCTCTACCGCCATAGAAAGAGAAATCGGAGTGCGGAAAGGGCTGGAGGAATATGAAGAAAGAATAGTGGATGTGGTTTTCTGTGATTCCGATTATGATAAAGCCTATGATCTGATGGTAACATTGATGGAACGTTATCCGGATATTAATCTGGTGGCCGGGTTGAATGAATATTCGGCGGTGGGTGCGGCCAGAGCCATCAAGGATAAGCAAATGGATAAACAGATTAAGGTAGTGGGAATCGACAGCTCGCTGGAAGAGATCCAACTCCTGGAAGAAGGCATCTTTGAAGGGATCGTCATCCAGAACCCATTTAAGATGGGATATATGGGAGCGGAGGCGGCGGCTAAGCTGCTGAATGGAGAAACAGTACTGAAAAGCATGGATTCCGGCTGTGAACTTATCACCAAAGACAATGTATATACCGAGGAAAATCAAACGCTTTTATTTCCCTTTAGAGAAGAATAAAACATATTAAGAAATCTGCAAAAGGTTAAAAATTTACTGAAACAGTAAGTTTTTAACCTTTTTTTGTAAGAATTTGAATTTCAATATAGGCGGCACACCAATATAATTAGAAACAGCAAAGGGAGGTAATCAAATGGGTGAAATTATTTTAACAATGAAAGGGATCGATAAATCATTTCCCGGTGTTCATGCTCTTAAGGCTGTAGATCTGGAAGTCCGGCGGGGCGAAGTCATGGCTCTGATGGGGGAAAACGGAGCCGGAAAATCCACTCTGATGAAGGTTTTGACAGGTATTTATTCTAAGGACGCCGGAGAGATTTTCTATGAAGGGAAATCGGTTGAGTATGTAAATCCTAAAGAAGCACAGGATGCCGGTATCGCAATTGTCCATCAGGAACTTAACATGATGCATCATCTCACCGTAGCTCAGAATATTTTCATCGGCAGAGAATTCATGAAGGGTAAGATTATTGATGATAAAAAAATGAATGAAGAATCAAGGAAGCTTTTTGAAAAGCTGAATATTGAGATTGATCCCACTGAAACCATGAGTAATCTGACCGTCGGAAAACAGCAGATGTGTGAAATTGCCAAAGCCATTTCCCGGGATGTTAAGGTGATTGTGTTTGATGAACCCACAGCAGCATTGACAGAGACGGAAATCGAAGAGCTGTTTAAGATCATCAGAGACTTGCGTAAAAAAAATCTGGGAATTATCTATATTTCCCATCGTATGGATGAAATTAAAGTTATCACCGACAGAGTAACGGTAATGCGTGACGGAGAATATGTGGGAACCTTGATTTCCGGGGACTGCACCAAGGACGACATTATCAATATGATGGTGGGGCGGACAATATATGAGACTCCTAAAGAAAAAAGCAATGTGCCTGAGAATGCACCGGTGATACTGAAGGTGGAGAATCTGAATGCCGGAAGAATGGTACAGGATATCAGTTTTGAACTCAGAAAGGGCGAAATCCTCGGTTTTTCGGGATTGATGGGAGCAGGTCGGACGGAAACGGCAAGAGTACTTTTTGGAGCAGATAAAAAGACCAGCGGGGAGGTTTATATCAATGGCCAAAAAGTGGAAATCACCTGTCCACAGGATGCCATTAAGGCCGGCATCGGTTATCTGTCAGAAGATAGAAAACGGTATGGCCTGGTACTGGATAAAACAGTGGCTGAAAACACTAGCATGTCATCATTGGAAAAGTTTACAAAGGGCCTTTTTATTGATCAAAAGAAAGAAGCGGAAGCGGCCAATGAATATGTGGATAAGCTGAAGACCAAAACGCCTACAGTAGATACCCAGGTGCTAAGTCTTTCCGGCGGTAACCAGCAAAAGGTGGTAATTGCCAAGTGGCTGGCAAGAGATTGTGATATTTTGATTTTTGATGAGCCTACCAGAGGTATCGATGTAGGTGCCAAGAGCGAAATCTACCATCTGATGAATGAACTGGTAAGTCTTGGAAAATCCATTATTATGATATCTTCCGAAATGACAGAGATCCTCAGAATGAGCGACCGGATTATCGTCATGTGTGAAGGTAAAAAGACAGGTGAAATTCCAATTGAAGAGGCATCGCAGGAAAATATCATGCATGCGGCAACGCTTAGAAACTAGGGAGGTAGAAATAAGTGGAGAAGAATAAAAAAAGAAATGTACTGAAGAACAATCCCATTGTAAAAGTAATCGGTACCCAGAAATTGATCGCATTATTGGCGCTGATCGCCATCTATGTCATATTTGGAATGATCAATCCGGCATTCCGGACCTATTCAACATTGGTAAATATTTTTGATGCGTCGTACTATATCGGCCTAATGGCAATCGGTGTTACTTTTGCCATTACGTCAAATGGTATCGACTTGTCCATCGGTACAGTCCTGACCTGCTCGGCATTGGTATCAGGTGCCCTGATTACCAAATATAACGTACCGGTGGCATTGGGTTTGATCATTTGTATTTTGATCGGTGCCCTGTTCGGACTGCTGAATGGTGTGATGATTTCTTATATGGGATTACCGCCGTTTATCGCAACATTGGGATCGATGATGCTTTCCAAAGGTCTGGGTTCTATTTTTACCAAAGCCCAGAGCATTACCTGGCCCCAGGCATCTTCAGAGTTGGGATGGTACCGGAATATTTTTAAGATCAATCAAAACGGTGTTCTGATTCCCACCGGATTTATTCTCCTGGTTATTGTGGCTGTTCTGGCTTCCATTTTATTAAATAAAACACGGCCGGGACGCTATATTATGGCTTTGGGAAGCAATAGTGAAGCAACCAGATTATCCGGTGTCAATGTTGCAAAATGGAAAACTCTGGCTTATATAATCAGCGGTACCATGGCAGGCCTTGCCGGTCTTGCTTATGCCTCCATTTATTCCACCATCCTGCCTGGCGGCGGGGCCGGATTTGAATTGGATGCCATTGCCGGAGTTGTAATCGGCGGAACCTCCATGAGTGGTGGTTACGGTACGATTTTAGGAACCTTGATCGGTGTCTTTATTATGTCCATTCTGAAAACCGGGCTTCCATTTATCGGTTTGCAGACACACTATCAGCAGGTTGCAACAGGTATCGTCCTGGTATTTGCCGTATTTATGGATGTGGTTAACAGAAAGAAGAAAAACTAAATATGTGTTAGTAATTCCCATAGCGGGAAATTACATAAAACCAAAATAAGGGAGGAAAAAAGAATGAAGAAAAAATTACTCAGTATCGTATTGGCAACCGCAATGGTGGCAATGATGGTTTCCGGATGTGGCAGCAAGAGCACCGAAACCCAGGCAGATACATCCGCCAACACTGCAGCGGAAACAAAGGCAGAGGACAAAGCGGCAGATACGGCTCCGGCAGCAGATGCGGCATCCGGTGACCAGCTTGGCAAGATTTATCTGGTTTCCAAAGGTTTCCAGCATCAGTTCTGGCAGGCAGTATTACAGGGGGCACAGGAAGCAGCAGCGGAATATGGTGTGGAAATCGACTTCCAGGGACCGGATACGGAATCGGATATTGCGCAGCAGGTAAATATGCTGAATAATGCATTGAACAATAACCCTCCGGCAATCGGACTGGCAGCATTGGATACAGAAGCTTGTCTGGAAGGTATTTCCAAAGCACAGTCAGCCGGTATTCCTATTGTTGGCTTTGACTCCGGTGTACCGGGAGCCCCGGCCGGAGCAATTGTTGCAAATGCATCTACCGACAACTATGCGGCAGGTGAACTGGCAGCAGAAGAAACCTACAAATTGCTCAAAGATACCATTGCTTCCGCAACATCACCGGTTAGAATCGGCGTGATGAATCAGGATGCAACCTCTGAATCCATTACCGGAAGAGGATCAGGCTTTGTTGATAAAATGAAAGCCTTACTGGAAGCAGACGGCAAAGTGGTTTCGGTAGAAGGTCATGATAAATGGCTGAATAAGGTAAGCGATGCCAACGTGATTCTGGACGTGGCAGTTCCCGCCCAGGTAACTGCAGAGCTTTCTTCTGTTGATGCGCAGAACCTGCTGAACAAAGCAGATACCATCTGTATCTACGCTTCCAATCAGCATTCCGGCGAAGGCCTTGTAAACGGTGATGCCAACCTTGGAAAGCTTGGCAAGGATATTGTCGGTATTGCTTTTGACTCCGGCGAATTGATCAAAGGTGCGGTAAGAGACGGCAGACTTGCCGGGGCAGTTACACAGGATCCTTTGCAGATTGGTTACAGAACGGTTGAGCTGTGTGTAAATGCTGCAAAAGGCGAGGCTGTTGCAGATGTAGATACCGGATGCCAGTGGTATACATCAGCAAATATGGATGATCCGAAGATTGCTCCAAACCTCTACGACTAGTGTGAAGAGCAGTTCTAAGGCGTCAAAGGACGCCGCCTAAGAACTGCTAAAGCTTCACACCGAAGAATGACTCTTAGGAGTCATTCTTCCAAGTATTTCAGGTAAGCAAAGAAAGTACGCGGGGCGTACTTTCTTTGGCTTTGAGGAGGGTATAATGATTGGGAAAAAGATTAGAACGAAGTTAATAGGTGCATTTTTGATTCCGGTGGTGCTGATTATCATTTTGGGGGTTCTTTCTACTGCCAAAGCTTCGGAAGCGATTGTGAATAATTATGAAGAAGCGCTGCGGAATACCATCAGGAAGACGGCGGACTATTATGATATATTGCTGCAAAATGTGAATACCAAGTCGAAGGAGCTGGCCAATGATAATACCATCAGAAGCTATTATGACGGTACCTATGCAGATGATAAATCTCGGGAAAGCGATATCTATAATCAGGTCATGGGGAAAATTCGGACTGCCGGTAATCATGATGACAACATCGGTCTGGTTTGCCTCATCGCGCCTTATGGCAGATGTGCCGCAACAAC
This sequence comes from Lachnospiraceae bacterium, assembly GCA_031555615.1. GTDB lineage: Bacteria > Bacillota > Clostridia > Lachnospirales > Lachnospiraceae > UBA935. Next base: position 8,842 of record JAVBUF010000116.1, read on the forward strand.
AGGTAATATTACGCCGGACTACTATGAACAATATATCATAACAGATGAGGGAAAAAGGATCGCAGAAGCTGCCGAAAAAGGTGCGTGGAGCGGCAGGCATTCTTTCATTGATAACCTTTTGGGGGTGAAGGAGGCTGACTACGGCCTTGTGGTGGGGCGGGAAATTATCGGCAATTCCATGAAACCGGTGGGAACCATTATTATGGATATTAAAAGAGAAAGTATTCAGGCACCGTTACAGACCATCGAATTACCGGAAGGCAGTGTCTGCACATTTGTTACCCCGGACGGCAGAGAAATTACTGCTGATGGCGAACATGAAGAAAAAGTCTTTTTTGGACATTCTTTTTATGAGCAGGCATCCAGTGCCGGGGAGTTGGGACTGGAAACATTAATTTATCAGGAGAAAGAGTATATTTATGTCTATGCACCGATTGGCGAAAGCGGCTGTATGATCAATGCAATGATCCCCAGAACTATGGTGACGGCACAAGCTGATGAAATTAAAAATTTAACCTATATGATGGTAATTGCAGCCATCGTAATTGCCTTTGGTGTGGGAATGATGCTGGCAATGGGGATCGGACAGGCCATTCAACAAATGAACAGGACGGTAGAAAAGGCTGCGGAAGGAGATCTGACCGTGGGTGTCCAAACCAAAAGAAAAGACGAGTTCAGTCATCTGGCCAAAAACCTGGGAAATATGTTTGTGGGAATGAAGGCACTGGTGACCGAGGCGGCCACCGTTTCCGGCAAAATTTTTGTTTCTGCCGAAAAGGTTTCTCAGGCATCCGAGCAGATGGTCAGTGCCTCCAGAGAGATATCGGAAGTAATCGAAAAGATGGAAGTGGGCCTGGAAAGGCAGGCGTGGGATGCCAAACGTTGTATTCAGAAAATGGGAACTCTTGAAGAGAAGATCGAAACGGTATCATGCAGCACCAACAAAATCGTCATATTCACAGATGAGACGAAAGTCATTGTTGACAGAGGGATTGCCGTAGTTGGCCAACTGGATGAAAAAGCAAAAGAGACTTCGCTGGTAACGGAAACGGTAATTGGAAATATTACCGAATTGAAAGCCCGGACCACCCAAATAGAAATTATCAGCAGCACAATCAGCAGTATTGCCGAACAAACCAACTTATTGTCTCTAAATGCGTCAATAGAGGCTGCCAGGGCCGGTGAAAGCGGCAGGGGATTCAGTGTGGTGGCGGATGAAATCAGAAAACTGGCCGAAGACTCCATGCTGGCCGCCGGAAAGATCACCGGGATTGTCAAGGACATCGGACAGATGACCGATCAGACCGCAGATACCGCAAAAAAAGCTGAAGAAATCGTCAGAGACCAGACCGAAGCGCTGCAAAATACCATGAAAAATTTTGAAGATATTATCCGACACGTGGAAGGGCTATCAGATAATATCGGAGCCATCAACTATGGGATAAAGGATATTGCCGAAGCTAAGAATGTGACCAAGGAAGCCGTGGGAAGTATTACGGAAGTGCTGGAACAGACTGCGGTAACAGCAGGTCAGGTACAGGCAGCGGCACTGCATCAGGTCAGCGCATCAGAAGCACTGAATAAGGAATCGGAGGCGCTGGCGGAACAGTCCGGGGAATTGGAATCCTCCATCAGCAGATTTATTATATCATAGCAGATTATTCCGATTTTACCTGGAGCTGATATTGCCTGGGAGTGATATTTTTATACTTTTTAAAAGTCTTAATAAAGTAGCTGCAATCGTTAAAACCACAATCATAGGCAACCGCAGTAACCGGCAGGTCAGTGGTACATAACAGAGAACAGGATTGTTCAATGCGGTAGTAATTCAGATAATCCATGGGTGTCCGATGGGCAATGGTCTGAAAATAACGGCAGAAATATTTGGGTGACATACCGGATATTTGTGAAAGCTCCCGGAGGGTAATGGGCGTGGAATAATTGCTTTCAATGTATTCAAAAACCGCCTTTAACTGCTTACCATGCTTAAAGGGAGGGAGGGGATTATCAATATTGGAAAGATAGTGTTCTTCCCGGAAGATCAGACCGATTATTTCAAACAGGCAGCCGGTAACAGCAAGCTCGAAGCCTTTTTCCCGGGCCGCCATATCAGCAAAAAGACGGTTGATTGTATTCATAAGTCTTGGCGTATGGCCGGTAATCAGGGGTGTTACAAGGAGATTCTGGCGTTTGATCTGACGCAGATACCGGCGGCAGCTTTCAGAAGGAACAGAAAGAATATCCGGATCAAAAACCAGACATTCATAGATACACTCATCAGGAATACCGCCGTGGATCATCCCACTGGAAATAAAGATACTTTCCCCGGGGCCGGCGGTGATTTCCGAATTATCCAGCATCAAACGGAAAAGCCCTTTGTGAACCAGGACAATTTCGTATTCCTTATGCCAGTGAAAGGGCATTTCATATCGGGGATGATTGCTTTCGACATGATAGAAAGCAATGGGAAATTCTTTGGTTCCGTGTTCCTGCTGTTCATTATAGTTCAGATAAAGCATAAATAACCTCCGTACATAAAATGTGAAATGCAAATTTGGTCAGAAAGTGAATTTTATTATATTTTATGCTATTATATCACAATCTTGTTTCCGAAACGAGTGATATTATTATATTAAGTGAAAATTTAAGGAGGGTACATAAATGGCAAAAAACAGATTAATTGGGGATTACCCGGCAATTGGTATCAGACCCGCCATTGATGGCCGCAGAGGTTATCTGAAGGTCAGGGAGTCACTGGAGGAGCAGACCATGAGCATGGCCAAAGCAGCGGCAAAGCTGTTTACGGAAAATCTGAAGTATTCCAATGGTGAGCCGGTCAGAGTGGTCATTGCCGATACTACTATCGGTCGTGTAGGGGAAACAGCCGCTTGCGCTGAAAAATTTAAAAAAGAAGGGGTTGCAGTTACTCTTACAGTGACACCCTGCTGGTGCTACGGTGCAGAAACAATGGACATGGATCCACTGACAGTAAAGGGGGTATGGGGATTTAACGGTACCGAAAGACCGGGCGCAGTTTACCTGGCCAGTGTTTTAGCTACCCATGCCCAGAAAGGCCTGCCGGCTTTTGGTATTTACGGTCACGACGTACAAGCTGCCGATGCCACCGATATTCCCGCCGATGTGGAAGAAAAATTGCTGCGGTTCGGCCGGGCCGCCATTGCTGCCACCACCATGCGCGGAAAATCCTATTTACAGATCGGTTCCATCTGTATGGGAATCGGCGGTTCCATCATCGATCCGGCATTCATTGAAGAATATCTGGGAATGCGGGTAGAATCTGTGGATGAAGTGGAGATTATTCGCAGGATGTCAGAAGAGATCTATGATAAAGCGGAATTTGAAAAGGCACTTGCCTGGACCAAAGCAAGATGTACGGAAGGATTTGATAAGAATCCGGAAGCTATCCAAAAATCCATAGATCAAAAGGAAAAAGACTGGGAGTTTGTAGTAAAAATGATGGTGATCATCAAAGACCTGATGAATGGTAATCCCAACCTTCCGGAAGGCCGGGAAGAAGAAATGGTGGGACATAATGCCATTGCTGCCGGATTCCAGGGCCAGAGACAGTGGACGGATTTTTATCCCAACTGTGATTTCCCGGAAGCCTTGCTGAACACTTCCTTTGACTGGAACGGAGCCAGAGAACCCTATATTCTGGCAACCGAAAATGATGTGCTGAATGGTTTGGGGATGTTATTTATGAAACTGCTAACCAACCGGGCGCAGATTTTTGCTGATGTGCGTACTTATTGGAGCCCGGAAGCCGTAAAAGAGGCTACCGGTTATGAACTTACCGGTATTGCCAAAGAAGCAGGTGGTTTTATCCATTTGATCAATTCCGGTGCGGCATGTCTGGATGCCAATGGCCAGGCCATGGATGCGGAAGGAAATCATGTAATGAAGCCCTGGTATGAGATTACCGAAGCAGATCAGGAGGCAATTTTAAATGCCACCACATGGAATGCGGCAGACAATGGATATTTCCGGGGCGGCGGCTATTCTTCCCGTTTCCTGACAGAAGCCGAGATGCCGGTGACGATGATCCGACTGAATCTCGTGAAAGGGATCGGACCGGTTCTGCAGATTGCCGAAGGTCATACAGTAAAGCTGCCTGCAGAGGTTTCGGATGCCATCTGGAAACGCACTGACTACACCTGGCCCTGTACCTGGTTTGCACCCCGAGTAACGGGTGAAGGTGCCTTCAAGACGGCCTATGATGTGATGAATAACTGGGGAGCTAATCATGGTGCCATCAGCTACGGACATATCGGTGCAGATATTATTACCTTATGTTCCATGTTGAGAATACCCGTATCCATGCATAATGTCCCGGAAGAGAAGATTTTCCGTCCGGCTGCCTGGAATGCCTTTGGTATGGATAAAGAAGGCCAGGATTATCGAGCCTGCCAGACCTACGGACCGCTTTTTAAATAGCAGGTGAAAGTGACGGGTGAAGGTATGGAGGAAATAAAAGCATTAGCCGTTGATCTTGGTGCATCCGGCGGAAGGGTCATGCTAGGCACCTTTGACGGCAATACCATTACAATTAAGGAAATCCATCGTTTTTCCAATGATCCGGTAATATTGTGCGGAACCATGTATTGGGATGTACTGCGGTTATTTTATGAAATCAAGCAGGGAATCACCAAGGCCAAAGCCTATGGCGGTGCAGAAAGCATTGGTGTGGATACCTGGGGTGTAGATTTCGGATTGCTGGACGCAGATGGAAAATTGCTGGAAAATCCGGTCCATTATCGGGATAACCGGACCGCAGGGATGCTGGCTAAAAGCTTCACCATGATTCCCAGAGAACGTTTTTATGAGCTTACCGGCAATCAGTTTATGGAAATCAATACAGCCTTTCAATTGCTGGCTTTAAAGGAGCAGCGGCGGTCGCTTCTGGATCGGACGGAATGCCTGCTGCTGATGCCTGATTTGTTTAATTATTTTCTGTCGGGAGTAAAGAAAAGTGAGCGTTCCATTGTTTCCACCACCCAGATGAGCAATCCCCGGGAAAATGGCTGGGCAAAAGAGGTTGTGGAGAAATTGGGAATTCCACAGAAAATATTAGCGGAAGTAGTGCCCACCGGAACGGTCATTGGAAGGCTGCGGGAAGATATTCAGGAAGAACTGGGGGTAGAGGCTATGCAGATTATTGCAGTAGCCGGGCATGATACCCAGAGTGCTTTGACAGCAGTACCAACCAAAGAGGAAGAGTTCATCTTTGTCAGCAGTGGAACCTGGTCACTGTTGGGTACGGAATTGGCTGAACCGATTGTTACAAAGCAATCGGAAGAGCTGAATATTACAAATGAAACCGGAACCGCAGGGAAAACCTCTTTTTTGAAGAATATCATCGGTTTGTGGTTGATTCAGGAGAGCAGACGGCAATGGATCAGAGAAGGCAGGGAGATAAGCTACGCCGAATTGGAACAGATGGCGGAGGGTGCAGAGCCTTTTCAGAGTTTAATCGATCCCGATGCGCCGGAATTTGTTCCAGCCGGCAATATCCCCCGGCGAATTCGGGAATACTGCCGGAAAACAGGTCAGTATGTTCCGGAGACTGAGGGCGAGATTGTGCGTTGCATCAATGAAAGTCTGGCTTTGAAATATCGTTATTCGCTGGAAGAAATCAAAGCCTGTACAGGAAAGGATTACCGTGTTATCCATATGGTAGGCGGCGGAACCCGGAGTGAACAGCTTTGCCGTTTCACAGCAAATGCCAGTGGAATCCCGGTAATTGCCGGGCCGGTGGAAGCCACGGTTTACGGAAATATTGCCATCCAGTTGATGGCCAGAGGAAAGATTGCAGATTTGAAAGAAGCCAGAAAGGTGATTGCGGCTTCGGAGAAGCCGGTTACTTATGACCCGGAAAAAACGCAAGACTGGAATCAAAGCTACCGTTTCTATAAAAAACAAATATTAAAAAAATAGAATTTTTAAACGTCCCCGTTAGATTTTAGACTGACGGGGGCGTATTAATTGTGCAAAGTAACAAAATAATAATATTTGATTGTGGAGTATCAAGGGGCATGATAATATAAAACCAATAAAAATAACTATTTTTTGATATGAGGGAGCATGATATATGCCAAACACTATAAATAAAATAAAAACGCGTTTTTTAAATGAAGCCCATTCCATGGAATACCGGATATCGATGATTTTCCTTATGGTGGCGCTTTTTGTTTCCATTTTGTCAGCAACAACTAATACATTACTGCATAAAGGGATTGGCGGTATTATTTTTCAGTGGACTTTTATAGTTCTGATGACGGCCTTCATGTTTACCTCCTATAAGTTCCAGATGCGGATGTTTCGGCCGTTGGTTATTTGGGACGCATTTATCTATATTCCATTTTTATTTACACAAACAGCCGGATATGACGGAACCGCGCTGATGTTTTCACTGTTGTGTCTGTTTATTATTTCGGTGGCATTTGAGAAAAGGCTCCGTATCTTTCTCATTGTCTCCAATATTTTATTATTAGTCGGATTATGCTTTATGGAGTACTTTTATCCGGCCCTGGTGGTGCCTCATGAGGGGCGGCAGGCAAAGCTGGTTGACCAGCTTGTTGCGTTGGTAATCACCATGGCAGCTATGGCAATTTTATCAATTTACATTATTGATGCGCACAAAAAAAATGCCCAATATACGAAAAAGCTACTGAAGGAGTTGGAACTGAAAAACCGTAAGCTGGCGGAGATTTCTCAAATTTTTATTAATCTTCGCAATGACGATGAGTCAGTTAAAAAAGCAATGGATGTGGCGGGATCTTACTTAAGCTGTGATTCGATGATCTTTTGGGAAAGAAATTTTATCGGTGACCGCATTGAAGTGAGAGTTGAGTGGAACCGGAACAAAATGGTGATTTCCGGAGCAAAAGAGCAGGATTTTGTCTGGGGTACGACGTTTTATGACAGCTTCCTGATCAGGCAGGAGCGGATTCTTATATTAGCAGTGGAAGATGAGGCTAAGCTGGCGGTACCCATTATGATTGAAAACAAATTTTGGGGAATTGTAGAATTTTCACGGCACCGCTCATCTCCCTGGTCGGACAGCGACATTCAGCTGGCTATTCTTTTAACCAGTGTTTTTGCGTCTTATTTTGAACGCCGCGATTACGAGATATCTATTGAGCAAAATGCAGTGGTTTTGACAGAAGCCAAAACTTTGGCCGAATCAGCTAACAAAGCCAAAAGTAATTTTCTCTCCAATATGAGCCATGAAATCCGGACGCCTATGAATGCCATTATCGGAATGACGGAAATCGGTTTGTTGTCTGATGATATGATCAAGTCACGAGAATGTCTGGGAAGCATTCGGACGGCATCGGTTCAGCTTCTTTCCATTATCAATGATATTTTGGATATATCTAAAATTGAGTCAGGTAAAATGGAGCTGGAACAGGCACCTTTTAACATGAATAAAATGATTGATTTAGCAAGTGAAATGATCACCGAACAGGCTCACAAAAAACATCTTCAATTCACCGTCAGCCGCGGCCGGGAGCTTTCTCCATGGTATACCGGAGATCAAATGCGGATTGTCCAGATTATCACTAATTTGCTTTCAAATGCCGCAAAGTTCACGCCGGAAAAAGGCAGGATTACTCTGAAGGTGAATCAGATTGAGGAAAAGGACGGCACAGCCACCATCAAAATATCGGTTTCCGATAGCGGCGTTGGTATCAGCGAAGAACAAATGAATCGAATATTTGATTCTTTTGAACAAGCCGATAATAGTGTTACCCGTCGTTTCGGCGGTACCGGACTGGGCCTTTCGATAACCAAAAACCTGGTGGAAATGATGAATGGGCGCATTTGGGTGGAGTCAGAGTTAGGAGAAGGGGCAACATTTCATATTGAGATTGGACTTTCCCAGTGTCCGGACTTAGATCAAAATCAGGAGGATTTGGCAGAACAAAACAGTTTATCACAAGCGGTAAGATTTGATGGTATTCACATGCTCCTGGCTGAAGATATAGATATTAACAGGATGATTTTCATGGAGCTTTTGAGTGAAACCGGCATTGAGATTGATTGTGCTGCCAACGGCAGTGAGGCACTCCAGGCATTCAGCCAAAATCCGGAAAAATATGATATGATTTTTATGGATATCCAAATGCCGATGATGGACGGCCTGGATGCCGCAAGAGCGATCCGTTCTTTAGATATGCCCCGGGCGAAGGAGATTCCCATTGTAGCCATGACCGCCCATGTGTTCCAGGAAGATATTCAGCGATGCATGGAGGCGGGGATGAACAACCATCTGGGCAAACCCATTGAAATTGAGCAGGTACATGAAATGATTCGTTTGTATACCAGGAAATAAAGATCCCAAAAAAGTAGTACTTGACAATCCCACCTAAAACGAATATACTCACCACAGAAGACAACAAATAGTTAAAATTATAAGAGGTTGAAACATAAAATGAGATTGCGTAAATAGTGACTATCATGTAAAAGTATGCAAAGGTAAACTTTTCATTCAGGATGAAAACTTGAATGAAAGCTGCTTTTTGTGTATTTTCAAGGATAGTCATTTTTTGCGCCTGACTGCGGAATTTCCGCAACTCATTTTTGACACATTTACGTATAAATGTGCGATGTTTCAGGCTCTTTTTTGTTGTTGAAGATCATACCGTTACAGGCGGGAGAAAGGAGGGATCGGAATGATTAATTCGATGAGATTAAGAAGCACAGAATCACTGTTGCAGACAAAACCCCGGTAGACATACGGCGGACAGCAGGAGCTGTATTTTTCGCCGTAAAAGCCACCGGGGAGAAAAGGAGGCTTTATGTCGAAAATAATAATAAATAATATGAATTTTCACTATGTGGAATATTTTAATCCGGTTTTTGAAGGGGTCAATTTGACTCTGGATACTGATTGGTGTTTGGGACTGATCGGCCGGAACGGAAGAGGCAAGACCACCTTTCTGAAGCTTTTAAAAGGAGAGCTGGAACCGGATAGCGGCGTGATCGGGAAAAGCGTTGTAATGGAGTATTTCCCTTATGAGTGCCGGACAGATTATGAAGAGACTTTGGATGTTCTGAAAGAACTTATCGGTGGTTTGAAACGCATGGAAGATGCTATGGAAAGGCTGCTTTTGGAGCCGGCTGATGAGAATCTGGCACGATACGGAGAAATCCAGGAAAAGTATCAGGAAGCGGACGGTTATGAGATGGAAGGACGGATTCAGAAGGAGTTTTATCTGATGGGACTTCCGGAAGAAATCCTGAGGCGGGATTTTAAGGTTCTTTCCGGTGGTGAAAGGACCAAGGTATTGCTGATAGCCCTATTTTTGCGGCCCAATACTTTTGTTTTGATGGATGAACCAACCAATCATCTGGATCTGCCGGGGAAGCAGGCAGTGGCAGCATACCTGAAGCAGAAAAAAGGGTTTATGGTGGTATCTCATGACCGGCATTTTCTGGATCAGGTTACCGATCATATTTTGGCCATCAATAAATGCGATATAACGCTGGAGAAAGGCAATTACACCACCTGGAAAGAAAATGTGGAAAAAAAGGAAACCTTTGAATTCCGCACCAAAACCAATCTGGAAAAAGAAATTGCCGATTTGGAGCGGGGCGCTGTGGTCAGACGAAATTGGGCAGAGATTGCCGAAAAAGAAAAGAATCCCTATAAAACTAATAATAGGGGCAACAGCTCCCGGGCCGCCAAGTTCATGCGGCAGGCAAAGAATGCCGAGCAGGAAGTGCGGGAGGATATTGCTCACAAGAAAGAACTGCTGAAGAATTACGAAACGGTACCGGCACTCTGCTCCTTTGGTCAGGAAACGGACAAAGAAGCCGAAGAAAACCGGATTCTGGCGCAAATTAATAAGCTCACTTTCAGATATGGGGAGTTGCCTTTATTTCAGGACTTTTCCCTGCGTATCGATAAAGGAGACAGAGTCTGGATCAGAGGCGGCAACGGCAGCGGAAAAAGCACCCTGCTGAAAATCATCAGCGGGGAACTGGAAACAGAATATCTGCATTTTCCGGAAAGGGTGAAAATTGCGCAAGCGTTCCAGGAACCCCTTTGGCAGGAAGGCTATGCAAGAGAAAAGGTAACTGACCCAGTTTGGTGGGAAAAGTTTCTAATGCTCTGCAATTGCCTGGATATTACCGGGGAGATGTTGGAACGCCCTATCCAAACCTACAGCAGCGGTGAAAAAAATAAAATAGACATCGCCAGGGCACTGTCCGAGGAAAATGAAATCCTGCTTCTGGATGAGCCCCTGAACTATATGGACGTTTATTTTAGAGAGCAGTTGGAAAAGGCGATATTGACTTTGCAGCCCACTCTGATTTTTGTGGAGCATGACGAACGTTTCGGAAACCGCGTGGCAACACGAACAATAAATATTCATCAGGAGGAAAATTCTTATGGCAAAAAATAAAAAACAGTTATAAAAAATAAAATAGATGAAAAATGATTGAGGTGTGCAGGCAGCACACCTTTTTTCTGTTTGAAAATGATATGGTGATAATACGAAATATAAAAAAACAGGGTGGAAAATATGAAAAAAGAACATATAAACAGGTTATTTGCAGTCATAATGGCTGGTTCAATGATGTTTGCTCTTTCAGCTTGCTCAAGCAGAAGTATTGATTTAGCGGTGTCTGAAATTGATTCCGCACCAAATATAATAGAGGATACGACTGTGCCTGAAGAAGATGCCTCATCAAATGCAGAGGGTGACACGAATACCTCATCCTCTGAATACACATACTCCGGAACATATCGTCATATTATACCGGAAGGAAGTGTTGTAGAATTCAATCCGCAAGGCACGGCGACTATAATCCTCAAAGACGGAACGCAGCATATTACCTACCCGGGCAGTTTGCCGCAAATTTGTACACAGGGAGAAGAATATGGAGAGGTAGAATTTCCCGATATATCAACCCGTGACTTCTATATAGAGGAAACCAAGGTTGTTTACTTTTCGGAAATTGATGATCACATGTACGAAATAACAGGTGAATTAGTTTCAGGTGAAGAAATATTGAAGTATACCAGTGATTATGGGCATACCGTACCGTTTGATTTTAGAATATTTGATAACAAAAATAGAATTGTCAGCATACCATATACTTCCATTGATCGGATAGAGGTGGATAATACTGTCACTCCGGAATTTAATATCGGGAAAATGGCAGTAATAACACTACGTAACGGCACCGTTTATAAAATGCCTGAATCTGCCGTGGAATTTATGAATTACACAGGGGTTATCCCACAGCCTCAATATATGAGTGGATTGCCGGTCAGATCTGCGGAAGGAGTTCAAACGGTTCCATTTTCCGCATTAAAAAAAGTAGTATTTACTCCTGAGCTTATAGATTTTGAAGCATTGGAAGACGGCTATCCCTGCCCCGGTACGATAACCTATAGAGATGGAACTGAAATGAGCGTGGATTTTGCTACCGGCGGTTATTATCAGGCTTCACTTTCTTTCTTTTGCCCGTATCCGTATTTAATTGATTTACGAAATAATGATTCCTATTCTATAGGCGGACCGTATATGAACGAGAGCACTATTTCTGAAGTACTCTCGATTGAATTTGACATAGACCAATAAACATGCAATAAATAGAGATAGACAAAGTCAAACCGGAACACGATAATAAAAAATTATCGGGTTTCGGTTCTTTTGTCTGAAATATGTTTTATTGAGAGGCAGAATATACTATAATAGAATCAGGCTTTAAACAATGACTAAAGAGGTGGTACTCCATGAAAGTAAACTGGAACATGATCGATCAGCAATTGCGTTTAACCGGACTGTTATATAGGACATTTATTAATTTTAAAAGTGAAAAGGGGATGCGCTTTGCATCTAAAATGTCCCGGAAAGTAATAAAGGGAAGAACTACCAGGAGATTGAACTGCTCTGAAAAGAAGATAAAAGACCGAAATGGAAATGATTTGCGCCTATGTATCTATAAATCCCTGCAGCCGGAGGATAATGCGGTCGGTGTTCTGTGGATCCACGGCGGTGGGTACGCACTGGGAGTACCGGAAATGGATTTGGCTTATTATGAAAAATTGATTCAGACAGCTAATTGTGTGATCGTAGCGCCTGATTACCGGCCTTCAACAGAAAGTACTTATCCGGCGGCACTGGAGGATTGCTATGAAGCACTGATCTGGATGAAGGAAAATGCTGCCCGGCTTGGTATCAGGGAAGACCAGCTTTTCGTAGCCGGTGACAGTGCCGGAGGTGGATTAACGGCAGCGGTAACGTTGTATGCCAGGGATCGGGGAGAAGTCAAGGTGGCCTTTCAAATGCCGCTGTATCCGATGCTGGATGACCGGATGCGGACCGATTCCATGAAAGATAATAATGCACCGGTTTGGAGTGCTCGCAATAATGAGGTGGCCTGGAAGCTTTATCTGGGTGATCTGTACGGAAGGTCTGAGGTAACTAAATATGCGGCACCAGCCAGGGAAACCGATTATACCGGATTGCCTCCTACCTATACCTTTGTGGGTGATTTAGAGCCTTTTTATGATGAAACCGTGACCTATATCAATCAGTTAAAAGAAGCCGGTGTAAAGGCCGAAATAGATATTTATCCAGGCTGTTATCATTCCTTTGATTCACTGGCCCCACATGCGGCGGTCAGTAAGGAGGCACTTGGCAAAATGCTGGCGGCCTTCCAATATGCAACGGAAAACTATTTTGCGGATTGATTGAGGAATATTTGTTATTTAAATTTATATTTGCTGCGATAGAAAAAGTATATAGCAATTTGGAAGTAATAAATTATAGAATATGGAGGAAGTGAAATGTCAAAATTTTATGCGGCAACTACGCCGGAAGTAAGCGACCGTGAGATTAAGCACAGTAATCTGGTCAGATCCCTTGCCGGAGAATGCATGGTACTGCTGGAGAATGATCATACTCTGCCAATGAAGCTGGAGCAAAAGAAAATCGCTCTTTACGGAAACGGTGCAAGGCATACCGTCAAAGGCGGAACCGGATCAGGTGATGTTTATGTCCGGGAATCGGTTTCCATCGAAGATGGTTTAAAAGCGGCGGGAGCGGTTATTACCACCGATAACTGGCTGAATCGGTATACCGCTATTCGTGAAGAAGCGAAAGCCAGGTATATGGAAAAGCTGGCCCAAAAGGAAAAGGAAACTCATAAGCCGATTTTTGCCCTGACCATGGAAATCCCTTTTGAAGAGCCGGAACTGCCGGATATTACCGACGAGGATATTAGTGCTTCAGAGACGGATACCGCCATCTTTGTAATTGCCAGAAATTCCGGTGAAGGTTCTGATCGCCTTTGCCAAAAAGGAGATTATCTGTTAAGTGATAGTGAGACAGCAGCGTTGGCCAAGACCGCCAGGAGGTATCCCGTCTGTATCGTATTGCTGAATATCGGTGGAATCATTGACACAACGTGGTTGAAAGAAAATCCCGATATTAACGCCCTTCTTTTGGTTGGACAGGCCGGAAATATGGGAGGTCATATTATTGCCGATGTTCTGTGCGGAAAGTCCGTTCCTTCCGGAAAACTAACGGATACATGGGCCAAAGACTATAATGACTATCCCTCAGCTAAGACCTTCAGCCATAATAACGGAGAAGTTAATGAAGAATATTATGAAGAAGATATCTATGTGGGATACCGGTATTTTGACACCTTTGGAATAGAGCCCAATTATTGTTTCGGGTATGGTTTATCCTACACGGATTTTGAAATAACTATCCAGGATGTTCTGTTGGAAAAAGAAGACATATCTGTGATCGCAGCAGTCACTAATACCGGAACGGAGTATGCCGGACGGGAAGTGGTGCAGATTTACTATTCGGCACCGGCGGGGGAACTGGAAAAACCCAGTCAGGAGTTGGCAGCTTTTGCTAAATCCAGGTTATTAAAGCCGGGTGAAACACAGCAGATGAAGATAGCCTTTAAGGCTTCGTTAATGGCATCTTACAGTGAAAAGGAAGCCGCATGGATAATGGAACCCGGAGAATATCTGCTTCGTGCAGGGAACAGTGCCCGTAATACGAAAATCTGTGCCGGCATTATTTTAAAGGAAAAAGCAATTACCGCACAAGTTAAAAATCTCTTCCCGGATAAGGAAAGAGAAGCGTGGAGAACCCTGTCATCTAAAGACGCAAGGGAAGAAAAGCAGAATGTAGACGGATGTGCAGGAAGATTGTCTCTTAATTGCCATGATATCACCTGTCAGGAAGCGGAATATAGCCAACCCAATCAGCCCCTTCAGGATAGCCTTTCGGACCGACGGCTTACCGCCCAGGATGTGAAAAACAACAAGGCCACTCTGGAGGAACTGGTTGCCCAACTGACTGTGGAAGAGATGGCGGATCTTTGCGTGGGAACAGAAAGAATAGATCGGGAAAATGATAAATCCATTGTCGGTGTAGCATCGGCAGTGGTTCCGGGAGCTGCCGGTGATACCACTTCCTCTTTACAGGAAAACAGAGGTATTGCTAATTTAATTCTGGCCGACGGCCCGGCAGGCCTCCGGCTTTATCCCTGCTTTGCCACGGATAAGGAAGGAAATTTGTTACCCGGGGGTGAGATGTTCGGGGAAGCCGCCCTGGGACCAGAAGTGGCAAAATCAGACCAGACCATCAATTATTATCAGTATTGTACAGCCATTCCCATTGCCACCCTGCTGGCTCAGTCCTGGGATATGGAGTTGATCAGGAAGATGGGAGATATCATCGGTGCCGAGATGGAAGAGTTCCATATTAATCTCTGGCTGGCACCGGGGATGAATATCCATCGGAATCCCCTGTGTGGCAGAAACTTTGAATATTATTCGGAAGATCCGCTGCTCACCGGTATGTGTGCCGCCGCAGCAACTATAGGGGTGCAGTCACACCAGGGAACCGGTACCACCATTAAACATTTTGCCGCTAATAATCAGGAGGAAAACCGGATGTTCACCAATGCCCATGTCAGCGAGCGGGCATTAAGGGAAATCTATTTGAAGGGTTTTGAAATCGCCGTAAAGACATCCCGGCCGATGTCGGTGATGACTTCCTATAACCTGATTAACGGCACTCATACTGCTAATCATTATGAATTGCTTCAGAATCTGCTGCGAGATGAATGGGGCTTTGAGGGAGTGGTGATGACCGACTGGTTTACCTCCCAGGAAATCGGCCGGATGTTTTCCAAGTATGAGCCGGTTTACCCCATATCCTCTTCGGTATTGTGTATTAAAGCAGGAAATGATCTGCAAATGCCCGGCTGTCAGAAGAATGTGGATGACATTATTACGGCAGTAAAAACCGGTGAATTGCCGATCGCCGATTTGCAGGCATGTGCCTGCCGGATTTTAAAGATTGTGTTAGCTTCTCACGGATAATGATTAGGGAAAGCCTTGTTTTATTGCAGAGTACAATGGACAAGGCTTTTTTATTGCAAATATTTTATTTATACCTCTTGACAAACAAAGTAAATTGTATATAATTAAATTGTACACAATACAATTAGGAGGTAAAAAATATGAATATTTATGATTTTACAGTTAAAGATGCCAAAGAAAATGAGATTAATTTATCGGATTACCGGGGTAAAGTTTTGCTTATAGTCAACACAGCAACGGGATGCGGATTTACACCGCAGTACAGTGATTTACAGGATTTATATGAAAAATATAAAGACAAAGGCTTTGAAATACTGGATTTCCCGTGTAATCAGTTCGGTAATCAAGCCCCAGGAAACGCAGAAGAAATCGGCAGTTTCTGTACCGGAAGATTTGGCATCACCTTTAAGCAGTTTGCCAAGATTGAGGTAAATGGTGAGAATGAAAGTCCTTTATATACCTGGCTGAAGGAACAAAAAGGCGGCCTGGCAGGTTCAAAGATTAAATGGAATTTTACCAAGTTTCTGGTTGGCAAAGACGGTGAAGTTACCGGCCGTTATGCTTCTACAAAAACACCGGCAGCTCTCGAAAAAGAAATTTTGAAACTGATTGGAGAATAGAAACGCAACTTTAGGCCTGCGGCCAAAAGTTTGCAGGCATAGGAAAGGTGAAGTTATTAATATGAAACATAATTATAAGACCCAAAATACCTGTTCTACCAAAATCACATTCGATTTAGAAGGTGATACCATTCACAATATTTCCTTTACCGGTGGCTGCATGGGAAATCTGCAGACAATGGAAAGGCTGCTGGAGGGATTGACCATCGAACAGATTGAAGAAAAATGCGGTGGCATACAGTGCGGCCGAAGAGGCACTTCCTGTGCAGATCAGTTAGCCCAGGCAGTAAAAAAAGCATATCTGTCGGAACAAAAGAAAGTGGAAGCAAAAGATGCAGTATGATGCATTGAAACGCAGCAACCAGTAAAGTACTTAGGGGTTCTTGGCCATAAAGCGTCCGTTGTCAGTGCGGAATCCAAATTTTTCATACAAATCATGGGCATCACCGGTTGCAAGGATCCCCCGCAATCCGGCCAGACGTAAATCATTGATAATAATATCAACTAATGATTTGCCGATGCCCAAGCCTCGGTATTCCGCATCGACAATTACATCACAAATATAATAGGTGGTTGCATAATCGGTAATCACTCTGGCAAATGCAATCTGCTTATCGGTTTCTTTCAGATAGGCTCCATAGCATAAGGAGTTTTCGATAGATTTTTTGATAACATCTTTACAGCGCTGATTTGCCCAATAGCTTTGCCCTAAAAGAGATTTTACGATGTCAATTTGAATTTTTTCCTTTTTATCAGTAATATAAAACATAATAATAGTTATAATCCTCTCTATGATTTTTTCTTATTCAGCTTCAAGTCTATGTTTTTTTGTTTTGCAACATCTTGAAACATCCCCACAACATAAGCACTTTTTTCTTTAATCGATAATTCTTCTAAACCGGCTGTATCGGCAATCTGATTCATAATCCCCCGAATTTCAGATAACTCCAAAAGATTTATTGCCACGCAAAAAAATGTTTTTCGCCGTCCGTCATTAAATTCGGAAAGTAAAGTGTTGAGGATTTCCATTTTCTCTTTTTGCTCGGCATTATATTTATCTATACCAATTTGCTTTGCCTTTTCCAAATCATTTTTTTGCCTTCTATGTGTAATGAAAGAATCATACGCGTCGATATGCTCATATTGTGAACAGGGATATTCTGTGCATTCATAACAATATTCTATTCTTCCGTGATCTAAGCTGCATTTGGCGATTTTACAGGACTGATTGCCGTTACCTCCGCCGCAGCCGGGACAATAATGATCGATGTACATCGGACAAAGTCCGCAATTTAAGCCGCAAAGAGATAGTAATTGATTTTTTCTGTTAAAGTCTTTCATTTTTGCATTTCACCTCCCAACACAATTTTATAAAATATATTAATAAATTGCAATACCGGTTGTTTCGAAGGGGAATGTCTTGCAGCCAATAACTTTGTTGATGAACTGCATTCAAGTCTTGTATTTTTAAAATACTCTTGCTAAACTGTAAAAATAGGAAGGACATATTATGAATGAAAGTATATTAATTGTTGATGATGAAAAGGAAATAGCGGATTTACTGGAAGTATATTTGAAAAATGACGGTTATACCATATATAAATTTTATACCGGAAAGGAGGCCCTCGACTGCATTGCTTCGACCAAGCTGGATCTGGCTATTTTGGATGTTATGCTGCCTGATATGGATGGCTTTTCCATTTGCCGGAAAATACGGGAAAATTACTTTTATCCGATTATTATGCTGACAGCCAGGGGGGAAGATACGGATAAGATCATTGGGCTGACCATTGGCGCCGATGATTACATTACCAAACCCTTTAATCTGCTGGAGGTGGCAGCCAGGGTCAAGACCCAGCTGCGGCGCTATGTGCGGTATAATAATCTGGCAGAACATCGGATCGCCGATGAATATGATATCAGAGGATTGTATATCAATCGGGAAACCCATGAATGCAAACTGTATGACAGGGTAATCATGCTGACTCCTATTGAATTTGCGGTTCTGTGGTATCTGTGTGAACGCCAGGGCAAGGTGGTTCCTTCCGAAGAACTGTTTGAAGCGGTATGGGGGGAAAAATATCTGGACAACAATAATACGGTCATGGCCCATATTGGGCGGCTGCGGGAGAAGCTGCAGGAGCCGGCCCGGAATCCTAAATTTATCAAAACCGTATGGGGAGTGGGGTATAAAATTGAAATTTAAGGTGAAAAAAGAAAATGACGGCTACAATGAACTGAAGACTAAAATATTGATTGGGACTTTGCTTCTGTTGGCAGCCGCGGTGATGTTTATTTTTTTAGCTTATACGATTTTTCTGAATAATAATTTCGGTGACTGGATCGTTTCGATTATTGTGGGTGTGTTCCGGGTAAATTATGACACCGCCCTGGCCGTTTACCAGCGGGTCTTTCGCAACTTCAGGGAGATTTATTTTCTGTTGGCGGTCATTGTAATATTTTTCATGGTATTCCGTATTTACTTAAATTGGTTTACCAGATACTTTGGTGAGATTAACAGGGGGATTGATGCCCTGATCAGGGAGGATGGCGGAGAGATTACGCTGCCCACCGAACTGTCGGCAACCGAGAAGAAACTAAATACCATCCGGCATACACTTGAGAAGCGGAAACTGGATGCCCGGCTGGCCGAGCAGCGTAAAAATGACCTGGTGGTCTATCTGGCCCATGACTTGAAAACACCGCTGACATCAGTAATCGGATATCTGACGCTGCTGCGGGATGAGAATAACATTTCCCAGGAACTGCGAGAAAAATATTTATCCATATCTGTAGAAAAAGCAGAGCGGCTGGAAGATTTAATAAACGAATTTTTTGAAATAACCCGGTTTAATCTGTCCGGTCTGGAACTGGCCTGCAGTACCGTAAATCTCACCAGGATGCTGGAACAGGTGGCTTTTGAATTTCAGCCGATGCTTTCGGATAAGAACTTGCGGTGTATACTGCATACGGAACCGGATATCATGATCAGGTGTGATGCTGATAAAATGCAGCGGGTTTTTGATAATCTGCTGCGTAATGCGATTTATTACAGTTTTGCTGACAGTACCATTGAAATTGCGGCAGCACAGGATGAAAGCAATATCATTTTAACCTTTACCAATCAGGGGGATACCATTCCTCCGGAAAAACTGGAACGCATCTTCGAGAAATTTTATCGTCTGGATACCGCCCGCAGTTCCCATACCGGCGGTGCGGGACTAGGCCTGGCCATCGCAAAAGAAATTGTGGAACTCCATGGCGGTGCGATTACTGCCAGGAGCGGGGAAGAAAAGATCACCTTTTTGGTGAACCTTCCCCAGTCATAAGAAAATATTAAGAATTTACGTATAAAAAAACAGCAAATCCGTTATAGGGAACAAATAAACAATATTCCTGCTCCGGGTACAATAATTGTGCCGGGCAGGATTTTTTTGTTTGTGCGGCTTCCAAAATAAAGTTATCAGATCTTGAAAGCATGGAGGATTAAAATGGATAAGAAAAAAATTGCGGTTATTTTCGGCGGACATTCGGCGGAGTATGATGTTTCACTGCAGTCAGCTTCAGCGGTTCTGAAAAATCTGAATCCGGACAAATATGAGGTGTTGCCGGTGGGAATCACCAGACAGGGTGACTGGTACCACTATCAGGGTTCCAGGCAAAGAATTATAGACAACACATGGTTTACCGATAGCACGAACCTGATTCCGGTGGCAGTGTCATTAAATCGCAGTGAGGGCGGTCTGATAAAGTTTGAAGCAAACCGGGTTACAGTGACGAAACCGGATCTGGTTTTTCCGGTGCTGCACGGAAAGAATGGCGAAGATGGTACGATTCAGGGTGTCTTTGAACTGGCCGGGATCCCGGTGGCTGGCTGCGGCATGCTGGCTTCCGCTTTGTGTATGGACAAGGACCGGGCCCATAAGCTGGTCTGCGCGGCAGGCATTTCCACACCCAGATCAGTTACTTTCGGTGCGGCAAAAAGTTATCATGCAGCAGACCTGTGTCATGGGCTTACCTATCCGTTATTTGTAAAACCGGTTCGTTCAGGCTCATCCTTCGGAATTACCAAAATCAGCCGGAGTGAAGAACTGCAAGGGGCGGTCAGCCTGGCTTTGGAATATGATGAAGAAGTAATTGTGGAAGAAAATATTGAGGGTTTTGAAGTCGGTTGTGCGGTCATCGGCAAAGACAGCCTGACTGTCGGACGGGTTGATGAAATAGAACTTACCGGGGGGTTTTTTGACTATACCGAAAAGTACACTTTAAAAAGCTCGGCAATTTATATGCCGGCAAGAATAGATGCGGCCAGTGAAAAGAAGATTCAGGAAACAGCTAAAAAAATCTACCGGACACTTAAGTGTTCCGGCTTTGCCAGAGTAGATATGTTCCTGACCCCGGCAGGCGAGATTGTCTTTAATGAGGTCAATACCATCCCTGGTTTTACCACCCACAGCCGCTTCCCCAATATGATGAAAGGCATCGGCTTATCCTTTGGCGAGATGCTGGACAAGATCATTCAGGAGGATACAAAATGATGAATACCATTACCTTAACACGAGTGGAGGTCTATACCGGCCCTCTGATTTTGGTAAGGTTTACCGAAAAATATGTGGCCCTTCCCAGCCGCAGCGAACATCAGACTGGACTGGCCATTGACCTGGGATTAAAAAAAGAAATAATGGATTTTATCTGTCCGGAATTTCCTTATGAAGGTATTTGCAATGAGTTTCGCAAGGAAGCTATCTGTCATGGATTTATTGAACGCTATCAGAGCGGGAAGGAAGACATCACCGGAATCGGACATGAACCATGGCATTTCCGTTATGTGGGATATCCCCACTCGGAAATAATGAATTTGAATCAACTGGCTTTGGAAGAATATGTGGAATTTATTAAAGGTTTCCCTTATGGACAGAAGCATTTGCAGATATTAGGCAAGGGTCAGCGGATTGAGATCTGTTATATACCACTGCCGGCAGTGGGAACGGTTACGATTGCCGTGGATGGGAATACGGATTATCAGGTTTCAGGCAACAATATGGATGGCCTTATTATCACCCTTTGGAGGAACCACAATGGAGAATCATAAATCATATTCCGGTATTGATTATTTCAGGGTAATTTCGGCATTTCTTATCGTTGCTGTTCATACATCACCATTGACATCGATAAGTCCCTTTGGAGATTATATCCTGACCTGCATCCTGGCCCGGATGGCAGTACCTTTCTTTTTTATGACTTCAGGTTTTTTCCTGATTTCTCGCTATGGTGATCGTGATGCAAAATTAAAGAAATTCTTAAAAAGAACAACATTGCTTTATGTGGCGGCAATGATCCTGTATCTGCCGCTGAACGTTTACAAGGGAGACTTTGCGGCGGACATGCTGTTGCCGGAGATTATCAAAGACATTGTATTTGATGGAACTTTATATCATCTATGGTATCTGCCTGCTTCCGTCATGGGAGCGGCAATTGCCTGGGTTCTGGTTAGAAAACTGGATTTTCGGAAGGCATTTACCGTGACGGTAATTCTTTATATTATCGGTCTTTTGGGCGACAGTTATTATGGGTTTGCTCAAAAACTGCCGTTTTTGGAAGGCTTTTACCGGGAATTGTTTCAAATAATGGAGCACACCCGCAACGGAATTTTTTTTGCTCCGGTTTTTTTTGTCCTTGGCGGTATGATTGCCAACCGTCCGGTTCCCGCATCAAGTCAAGGGTGTCTGGCCGGGTGTGTTGCTTTTGCTGTTGCTATGGTGGGTGAAGGGCTGATCCTGCAGCATTTTGGAATACCCAGGCATGACAGCATGTATTTGCTGCTTTTGCCGGTGATGTATTGTGGATTTACGGCCATCACCTTTTGGCAGGGACAGGGACCGCGGGTTTGGTGGCCTGGTCCTTTTGCACTGGTTATTTATCTGATTCATCCGATGGTTATCGTGATGGTCCGTATGCTTTCGCAGTTGGCCGGGATGCCGCTGCTGATTCAAAACAGTCTTGTTCATTATCTGGCAGTGAGTACGGCTTCCACAGGATTTGCCATAGCCGTTATAGTACTTATGAAAAAGGGGAAAAGCAGACATGAAAACGGTTCCGGGCATCCCTACCGGGCCTGGGTGGAGATCAATTTGGAGCACCTGGAGCATAATGTCAGAATCCTTCAGGCGGCCCTGCCGTCCGGCTGTGAGCTGATGGCGGTGGTAAAGGCCGAAGGTTATGGACACGGAGCTTTGGCAGTTTCATCTCATCTGAACCGCCTGGGGGTGAAGGATTTTGCAGTGGCCACCATCGATGAAGGGATTGCCCTGCGCCGTTACGGAATCAGGGGTGAAATACTGATTTTGGGATATACCCATGCAAATCGAGCCAAAGAGCTTCATCGCTATCATCTGACCCAGACTGTCATTGACTTTAATCATGGACTTGCCTTGAACCGGCAGAGAATTCCTCTCAAGGTTCATCTTAAAATCGATACCGGAATGCACCGCCTGGGGTTTTCTGTCAATAATGTCGACGAAATCATTAAAGTATGCGGCGCAAAGTTTTTGCATATAAAGGGAATTTATACACATCTGGGTGTATGCGGCAGTCTTGCGGCAGAAGACAAAGAGTTTACCGGCAGACAAATCGGCAGCTTTGATCATGTACTCCACCAGCTGGCCGAAAATCAAATCCGGATTCCGAAAAATCACATCCAAAGCAGCTATGGACTGCTGAATTATCCCCAGCTGCGGTGTCACTATGTCAGAGCCGGAATTTCACTCTATGGGGCATCCGCCAGCCCGGGAACTGCCACCAGACTGCAGCTTGACTTACGCCCGGTATTGTCTCTGCGGACTCAGATCGTGCTGATCAGAAAAATAGCCAAAGGAGAAAGTGCCGGATATGACAGGGCCTATGTGGCAGATAGAGATAGTTTGATCGCCATCCTGCCGGTAGGATATGCCGACGGTCTGCCCCGGAGCCTGTCCTGCGGCAAAGGGAAAGTGCTGATCCGGGGCTGTCTGGCACCCATAGCGGGAATGGTATGTATGGACCAGATGGCAGTGGATATCACAGATATTCCGCAGGCTGCCCTGGGCGATGTGGTGACCCTGATTGGTCAGGATGGTCCGGCGATGCTGACGGCAGCTGAAGTTGCCAAAGATGCCGGCAGCATTGCCAACGAATTATTAAGCAGAATGGGATCCAGATTAAAAGTAATCTATACTGGCTTTCATCAGACATTTTTGTTATAGTAAATTAATAATATTATTAGTAGTAATAATGATAAGTGAAAGGGAAAGTAAATGAAAAATATGCCCGCCGGCGGTCCATGGGGAAAAGAGTGGCAGAAACAGCTTAAAAAAGAACAGCGGTTTTTGCAGAAAGCGGCAAATCGGAATCCGTCACTGATTAATCGAAAGCTGGAAAAGGTGGTTCCGGAAAAGCTGAAGGAAAAGTTAGATGCTGCATTTTCAAAAGCATTTATTATAGTTTTTGAAAAAGGAACCGGAATGATTGAAAAGACTTATCGTAAAGATCAGAAAGAGTATGACTATAAACTGAATGCTTATGCTGTGGGAATTAAGGAAAACCGAAAAAATGTCAAGGCGTTCGCTAAACAGGCGCAGATTTCCAATTTGAAAAATCTGGTCCTGTCCGGAGTGGAAGGAGCAGGATTGGGAATTTTAGGCATTGGCTTGCCTGACATTCCGCTGTTTACCGGTGTGATCCTGAAAAGTATCTATGAAATCGCGCTCAGTTTTGGGTACCAATATGAAAGCGAAAATGAGCAGATTTTTATTCTGAAAGTAATCCACAACGCGCTGTTAAGCGGAGCCGGAATCTATCAGGCGGATGAAGAACTCAATAATCTGATTGCCGGAGAAGGTACCGCGGCTGTTACCAAGTGGGAACAGATCCGGCAAACCGCCGATGTCATGTCAGCAGAGCTTTTGTATATGAAATTCCTGCAGGGTATTCCGGTGGCCGGTGTGGTGGGAGGTCTGTCGGATACGGCGAGTCTCATGCGGATTACCGAATATGCAACCCTTAAATATACCAGAAGAATGCTCTGGGACAGAAGCAGTAAACCGTAATGGATGTAGAAATACAATCTGTTACGGTTTTTAATTGGAATTTTTTACTCTATGATAAAAATTTTATCTATGATAAAATTTAATAGTAACTTATAAACAGATAGTGTATTGAGGTGGGAGGAAATAAGATGTCATTTACCAGCAGATTGATCAATATCATGTTTACCAGAGGGGACAACAAAAGGGATGCCGGACTGACATCTCCGGAGGATATCAGGCGGTTTGATGATATTCGCTATGGACAGGACGAGAAGGTTCACGTTTTGGATGTATATAAACCCCGGGATAAGGAAAAAGAGGTTTTGCCGGTGATCGTCAGTGTCCATGGCGGCGGCTGGGTTTATGGAGATAAAGAGCGGTATCAGTATTACTGTATGAGTTTGGCCCAGCGTGGCTTTGCGGTAGTCAATTTTACATACCGGCTGGCTCCGGCGAACAAATTTCCGGCGCAGATGGAAGATCTTAATGATGTGGTAAAATGGGTGCTGGCCAATCATCAGCAGTACGGATTTGATTGCCAAAACGTATTTTTTGTAGGCGATTCGGCGGGAGCCCATCTGACCGCCCTCTATTCATGTGTATGTACCAATGAACAATATGCCAAGCGGTATCAGTGGCAGGCACCGGTGGGATTTGTACCTACTGGGGTGGCTTTGAACTGTGGTATTTATGAAGTGGACAGAAATAAGAAATCAGACCGGATGATGCTGAAACTGATGAAGGATCTGCTGGGGAAGGCAGATGAAGAACGTTGTGAGCTGGTCAGTCCTCTGCGGCATATCGGCGGAAACTTTCCCCCTGCCTATCTGATGACCTGCAAAGGCGATTTTTTGCAGGAACAGGCGGAGCGGATGGCCCGGAAATTAAAAGAAAAAAATATTGATTTTACATATAAAATTTATGGAACAGAAGAAAAGCCGCTTTATCATGTATTCCATTGCAATATGCGGGAACCGGAGGCGGTTGTGTGCAACGATGAAGAATGTAACTTCTTTAACAGAATGAGTGGAAGGTGAAGCAATGTTCCTGCGAAAGATTCTAAATAACATTCAGGATAAAATGAATGACTATAATGTAAAGAAAAAACTGATGTTTTTTTATGTATTCTGCGTACTTCTTCCTCTTTTTGCAACCGACAGTGTCATCCTGACAATTTTACTACAGGGTGAGAATCGGGAAAGGCAGCTGCAGATGGAAAATATAGCCAATGCTGTCCAGTTTGATCTGTCGTATACTTTTGAGGAAGCTGCTAACATGACAAAAAATATCTACGTTAACAGAGATGTGGATGAGTTCCTGAATTGGAAATATGAATCCGGATATGATTTTTTTGGAGCCAGACAGGAGCTTATCAATGCTTCCTTTTATAAAGCGGCATTCAGCACCAGAACTATCAATATGACGATATATGCAGATAATGAATCCATCATAAACGGTGGCCATTTCTATCGTCTTTCGCGGGTGCGTGATGAGGAATGGTATCATAAACTGGCGGAATCTCCGCAGGACATGATCATTCATATTTATTATGCAGAGGATTCCAATGTAGTAAGCAGCATTAAGCGCAAAATTGTTTTGGTAAGGGCACTGAATTATTTTAAGGATTCTGATTGCGAAAAGCTGGTCAAGGTTGATTTGGATTACAGTACAATGGTGCGAAAGATTACCAATATGAATTATAGTATGCCGGTTTATGTTTGCGTCGGGGATAAAATTATTTTTTCCAATGATGGACATTCCAGCTATACCCAGGATTATGAGTATCTGACCGGTGAAGAAAAAATCGGCTATGAGCAAAAGTGGGATATTTATGGAGAGGATATCCGGATAATTGTCATGAAGCCTGACAATACCATAATGCTGCAGATCAGGCAGCATTACACCCTGATCCTCTTTATGATTGCCGTGAACTTATTGCTTCCCTGGTTATTGACTTACATCATTAATAAATCATTTACCAGCAGGCTTTTGGAACTCAGCCAGGCCTTTGATGAGATTGAAGCGGAGAGTCTGAAAGAAATCCAGGATGTCAGGGGCAGGGATGAGATCGGCAGCCTGATGCGTAATTATAACCGGATGGTCCGAAGATCTCAGGAATTGATTCAGACGGTATTTAAGGACAGGCTGGAGCGGCAGGAGGTGGATATTGCCAGGAAAAATGCCGAACTGCTGGCCCTCCACAGCCAGATCAATCCTCATTTTCTGTTTAATGTTTTGGAAAGCATTCGGATGCACAGTATCCTCAAAAAAGAAGAAGAAACGGCAAGTATGATTGAGCGTCTTGCTATATTGGAGCGGCAAAATGTGAACTGGTCCTCGGACCTTGTGAGGATAAAAGAAGAAATCATCTTTATTGAAGCTTATCTGGAACTGCAGAAATACCGTTTTGGGGACCGGCTTTCCTATCAGATAGCGGTAGACGCCGGCTTTGAAAATTATCGTCTGCCCAAACTGACCCTGGTAACTTTTGTGGAAAACGCCTGTGTGCATGGGGTTGAAAATAAGGCAGTGCCCTGTTGGATTTATATCAGAGTGTATGAAAAGGACGGCTGGCTTTATCTGGAAGTTGAGGATACCGGAGATGGCATGGATGAGGGGCAGGTAAAAGACTTGATCAGGCAGATGGAAAACTGCACCATTGAAAGTTTGAAGGAAAATGAGCATGTGGGAATTATTAACGCGTGTCTGCGTCTGAAGATGATAACCGAAGATCAGGCACAGTTTGAGCTGGAGAGTGAAAAAGGAATAGGCACTTATATGCTGATTAAGGTTCCGGTAAGTTCTTTACAACATGGATAAGGAGAGGATAGCATGAAACTGAAGGTATTGCTGGTTGATGATGAACCGTTTATTTTACAGGGGTTGGCGGCACTGATTGATTGGGAAGGGGAAGGCTATGAGATTGTCCGGACTGCGGCAAACGGAAAAGAGGCCTTGGACTATCTGAATGACAATCAGGTAGATCTGATTATTGCGGATATCAGGATGCCGGTGATGTCCGGCCTGGAGCTTTTGCAGACGGTTAGGGAAAAGCAAATATCAAATGCTTATTTTGCCATTCTCAGCGGTTATAGTGATTTTTCCTATGCCCAGCAGGCGATTCAATATTCCTGTATCGATTATATATTAAAGCCGGTCCAGCGGGATGAGCTGTTAAGAATGATCCGGCAGGTATCCCAGCAGACGGAAATTGTAGTGAAGGAACGGGAAGATAACGAGCGTATGCAAAAGGTTTATCTGGCCCAGAACATAGCCGCCTTGCTGCGGGGAAAATATGAACAGTCAAGTCTGGATTATATTATGGGGAATTTAAGGATTTCGGAAGAAATCCGCTACGTTCACATCAGTCTGGACAATATTGTCATGCTGGAAGAGATGGCCGATGATGAGCTGCGTACATTAAGAGACCGAATGTTTACAAATTGTCTGAAGTACCTGGGACAAGATCAGGATCACTGTATGATTGCTGTTTTAGGGATTGAAGAGGATTATGAAATAGGCTTTATATATTGTGATTATATGGCCAGGGAGCGTGGCTTGAGTACGGAAGGATTTTTTCAGGAACTGTACCGGAATGCCATGGAGGGAGGCTTTGAGGTGCCCATCGTACTGCTGGTGGGGAAACGGGTGGAGGACATCTCAAAGATATCACATTCCTACAGCACCGCCTGTGTGCTCCGCTCCTTTAAGAGTTTCCGTGACGCAAAGAATATTTATTATTATGAAGAAGAGATTCAGGTCAGCCAGACCAAGGTCCTGCTGTATAAGCAAAGCCTGGACCGCTTGATTTTGGCAGTGGAACAGAATGACAGGGGAGAAATAAATAACAGCGTGGATGAGCTGTTTAAAAAAATGGAAACCATGGGGATGGCCAAAGAAGTGGTGTCAATGAACACCAATTACCTGCTGTTTCAGCTGATGCATCTGGCAGTGGAGCAGGACGAGACGGTCAACCAGGAAGAAATTATGCTTTATATCAGTGAGAATGGTTTTGATGGTGACGCAACCAGGGGAAGCCGGGCACATATGCGGCGTTTTGCCTGTGAATATGCTGATTATCTCATCCAGCTGCGAAAGAATGTATCACGGGGAGTGCTTCTGGAGGTGGAGCGTGAGGTGAAGGAACATTATGCCGAAAACTTGACTTTACGTGAGTTGAGTCAGAAATATTTTGTAAACAGTTCTTATTTGGGGCAGATATTCAGGAAAAAGTACGGACAGTCCTTCAAGGATTATCTTTGCAGCTATAGAATCAATGAAGCGGTCCAGCAGCTTCTTAAAACAGATAAAAAGGTCAGTCAGATTGCAGAGGATGTGGGATATCATGATACTGACTATTTTATTAACCGTTTTATTGAGCTGAAAGGATGTACCCCTTCCCGGTTTCGGAAAAACAACTAGAATTGTTCCGGTTTTTATATGAAGTTACACCGGTTGTATAATTGCTGAAATTTTATACAATAAATTTAAATCGGTATACTATCAGGGAGGTTAAGTATGAAATCAAAAAGAATTACGCCACTTTTTCTTGTAGCGATTATGACCGCATTCTTACTGGCAGGCTGTGGTAAAAGCAGCGATGGCGGTACGGCTGAGGAAAGTAAAAATTCTTCAGCGGCCGCAGCGGCAAAGAGCGGTGAAATTATTGATTTTACAATGTTTGCGGCAATGCCCGAGTCGGAAATCAACGACGGTAACGAGATTCAGGAAATTATTGCGGAAAAGACCGGTGTCAGAGTGAAAGAAACCTGGCTCACCGGACAGACTGATGCCGAAGCGATCGGAACAATCATTGCCGGCGGTGAGTATCCGGACTTTATCAATGGTGGTGACGCAATGAAAGCGCTCTACGATGCTGATGCGTTAGTTGCATGGGATGATTACCTTGATAAATATCCCAATTTAAAAGAAATGTATACCGACGCAGAGTGGGATATGTTCCGTCAGGAGGACGGCAAGATTTACTGGGCCAATGTTTTCCAGAATACCTATGGCGAGGATAAATCCACTACCCATAATGATGAGGCTTTCTGGGTACAGGCAAATGTTCTTGAATGGGCCGGCTATCCTCAGATAAAGACCTTGGATCAGTATTTTGACCTTCTGACCAGCTATGTGGAAGCCAATCCGGTTATGGATGATGGAACAGCATACATTCCCTACTCCATTCTTTGTGAGGACTGGCGATATTTCTGTATCGAAAATGCACCGCAGTTCCTTGACGGCTATCCTAACGATGGTTCTGTAATTGTTGATGTTAACAGCAAGAAGGTGGTTGACTATAATACTACCGAAACAGCCGTTAAATATTTTAAAAAATTGAATGAAGAATATGCCAAGGGTAACATTGATCCTGAGTTTGCAACCCAGACTTATGACGAATACATTGCGAAGCTTTCCACCGGACGTGTACTTGGTATGTGTGACCAGTGGTGGAATTTCGCTTATACCGTAAATGATGTATTTAAACAGCAGGGTCTTGATCTGAAGGGATGTAATTATGTACCTCTGGGTCTGACGATTGCCGAAGGAATGGAAAATCAGTGGCATTCCTATGGTGATACCCTGAATAATTCCAGCGGTATTGCAGTAACCAAAAGCTGCAGCAATCCGGAAGCAGCATTTAAGTTTATGAATGATCTTCTTGACCAGGAAATCCATGATCTGCGTTTCTGGGGTTTGGAAGGTGTGGACTATCAGGTTGACGAAAACGGTTTATACTACAGAACGGAAGAGCAGAGAATGAACGCAACAGACACGGAATATAAAGCCTCTCATCTGTGCCTCTATAAATACTTCCCGCGGTGGCTGGGAACAAGCAGAGACGGAAAAAATGCAATGGAGCCGACAGAGCAGACATCGGAATTCTTCGGCAGTCTTGCCGAGCCTTTGGTAAACTGCTTCCAAGCATATGGCGTAGGTACTTATGTTGACATGATCGGCTCGGCCAAAGTTGAGGTAGGCCCCTGGTATCCGATGTGGTCATTCTCCAACTCTCTGACAACCGAGACTCCCGGCGGTGTTGCCTGGATGAAGATGGGCGAAGTAAAACATGAATGGCTTCCTAAAGTAGTTATGTCTAAGGATTTTGCTTCCACATGGGAAAGCTATATGGACAACTACAATGCAGCTAATCCTCAGGACTTCCTGGCAGAAATGCAGGCAGAACTGGATAAAAGAATAGCGAATCAGTAAATAAAGCTTTTAGGGGGCAGCTGTGGGTTATACAGAAACTGCGGCTGTCCCTTTTTATCGAAAAAAGGAGGAAGACATGGCTCGAAGCAAGCAAGATAATGCTCCCAAAGTAAAAGTTACGTGGAAAGAAATAAAACGCCAGAAGGTTCTTCTGATTATGGCAGCTTTTTTTGTCATCTATGGTATCATATTTTATTACCTGCCGCTGGGTGGTTGGATCATGGCATTCCAGAACTATAAACCCAAAGCCGGATTTTTTCATTCTGCTTTTATCGGATTAGAGAAATTTAAATTTTTATTTTCGGATGCCACTTTTTTAAAGGTTATCAGAAACACAGTGGGAATGGGGGTTCTTAACTTAATAGCAACATTTGTTATGGCGATTCTTTTTGCCATTCTGCTAAATGAAATACGCTCTAAATATGGGAAAAAGACAGTCCAGACCATTTCTTATTTACCGCATTTTCTTTCATGGATTATCGTAACGGGTATCTTGCATGATGCCTTGTCCACATCCGGTATTATTAACGAACTGCTTCTGAAACTGCATATTATAGATCAATCGATTAACTTTTTTGCGCATCCAAACTACTTCTGGCCCATTGTTGCATTTGCCAATGTATGGAAGGAAACCGGATGGAATGCCATTATCTATCTGGCCGCCATTACATCAATCGATCCCTGTCTCTATGAGGCCGCATCCATCGACGGCGCCGGCAGATGGGCAAAAATTAAATATATTACCTTACCGGGCATCAAATCAACTATCATGATCCTGCTGCTGATGAATGTCGGTAATGTATTAAATGCCGGATTTGAAGTGCAGTATTTGTTAGGAAACGGACTGGTTAAGAGTGTTTCGGAAACCATCGACATCTATGTTTTGAAATGGGGCATCAGTCAAAATGATTATTCGCTTGGTACGGCTGCCGGTATTTTCAAGAGCGCGGTAAGCATTATTCTGATTGTTGTTGCAAATCAGATGGCTAAGCGGGCCGGTGAAGAACGATTGTTCTAGGGAGGTAGCGGTATGAAAAAGAAAAAATCATCTTTGACCGATAAGATATTTGTGGTTTTTAACACTTTATTTATGATAGCGTTTGTTGTCATTACCCTATACCCCGTTCTGAATACCCTGGCCGTTTCATTTAATGACGGGATTGATACGGTACGCGGAGGGATCTATCTTTGGCCCAGAAAATTCACATTAAAAAACTATATCACAGTTTTGCATAAGCAAAATATGATTACCGGGGCTTATGTTACGGCAGCCCGAACCATTATCGGTACGGTAACATCATTGATAGCGAATGCCATTCTGGCATATATTGTCAGCCGGAAACGATTTCTCTTTAAATCCCAGCTTTCTTTATTCTGGGTCATAACCATGTATGTAAACGGCGGTTTGATTCCTGTATTTTTGCTGTACAAGGGCTTATACCTGACCGGTACCTTCTGGGTATATATTATCCCCGGAATGATCAGCGCCTTCAATATGCTGGTGCTCCGGACATATATGTTGGGACTGCCGGATTCATTGGAAGAATCGGCACAGCTGGATGGTGCCGGCTATATGACGATATTCGTCAGGATCATTTCGCCGCTGTGTAAACCGGTATATGCGACAATAGCGTTGTTTGTAGCTGTTGGACAATGGAACTCATGGTTTGATGCGATGTTATATAACCGGATGAAGGATAATTATACCACCCTTCAATATGAGCTGATGAAGCTGTTATCTTCCGTAATGCAGCAGAGCGGAAGTGCGGATTCCATGAAGAATGCATCAAATGCTATCACGCCCACATCCATCAGGGCATCAGCAACTATCTTAACAATGCTGCCGATCATCTGTCTGTATCCGTTTCTGCAAAGATACTTTGTGGCAGGGCTGACCATTGGCGGTGTAAAAGAATAACAGGAGGAAGGCAGAATTATGGAAAATGAAATCAAAGGTGCATATCAGACGGGATATTACCCCAATTTGTTTGCTGAGTACGGATATCCGCAGCAGGCAATCGATGAAAAAATAGAAGCAGCCTTTCAAACCTTCTTTTACGGCAGTGAAGAAGAGCGGATATACCATCCGGTTTCTCCCGATATGGGGTATCTGGAAGATACAGGAAACCACGATGCCAGAACCGAAGGCATGTCTTACGGAATGATGCTCTGCGTACAGCTGGATAAAAAAGAGGAATTTGACCGGATCTGGAAATGGTCCAAAACCTATATGTGGATGGAATCAGGCGAAAACAAGGGATATTTCGCCTGGTCCTGCCAGTTGGACGGAACCAAGAATGCTTATGGTCCGGCCCCTGACGGTGAAGAATTCTTTGCCATGGCTTTGTTTTTTGCAGCCAGAAGATGGGGAAACGGTACGGGAATATTTGATTACGACGCGGAAGCAAAAGCCATCTTAAGGGAATGTGTTCACAAGGGCGAAAACGATGGCATCGGCAAGCCTATGTGGGAGCCTTCCAATAAATTGATAAAATTTATTACGGAATGTGATTTTTCCGATCCGTCCTATCATATGCCGCATTTTTACGAACTTTTTGCATTATGGGCGGATGAGGAAGACCGGACATTTTGGCAGGAAGCAGCCAGCGCCAGCCGGGAATATCTGCAGAAAGCCTGTCATCCCGAAACCGGCCTTTGTGCCGAATATGCGGAATATGACGGAAGTCCATGGACGAAGCGCTGGGAAGGGGACCGACATGACTGGTATTACAGCGATGCTTACCGCACTGTTGCCAATATCGCCCTGGACCATGTCTGGTTCGATGCTGACCCGGAAGAGATCAATATTACCAACCGGCTGCAGAAGTTTTTCAGTGAAACCGTTAGGGATAATCAGGTGGGTGTCTATCTGACAGACGGTACGGTACTGGCGGAAAAGGCCCTTCATCCGGTGGCCATTATCGCCACTACAGCCCAGGCTTCTCTGGCCGCCACGGGCCCGTACCGCGAAGAATGGGTCAGACGCTTCTGGGAAACGCCCCTGCGGACAGGAGAACGGAGATACTATGATAATTGTCTGTATCTGTTTGCGTTACTGGCATTAAGCGGCAGATACCGTATTTGGAAATAAGGTGAATAAAGTAGAAAGTCCAGCCATATACTTATATTATTAATTTAGGAGGACAAACATATGGCGAGAGGACCCAGAAAAGCTAGACCGCTGGCCCAACAGATTACAGAAAAGGAAGAACTGCTGAGAGATCTGGAGGGACAGTTAAAAGAAGAAAAGGAAGCACTGAAAGCATTAAAGCAGGCATTGGCGGCGGAAGAAGTAGAAAAATTACAGAAGTTTATCGCTGCCACCAATCTGACACCGGAGAAGGCCATCGAGATACTGCAGGAACATACCAATACTGCTTCGGAAACGGTGGACTGATTTGGGGATCAAACAGGTAAAAACAGCTGAATGGGAGACCATCCGGCTGTTTTTAGTTATTAAATATTTCTAAAAAAAATTAAATAAATGATATCGAATTGAGTTTCCCTTTTTACCATGCTATAATCAGAAAACATTAAGGAAATCGCTAGTAGAAAGCAAGAGGGACACAGGTGTCTTACATAGAATTTAAG
The DNA here is from genome assembly GCA_031555615.1 of Lachnospiraceae bacterium. Taxonomy (GTDB): domain Bacteria; phylum Bacillota; class Clostridia; order Lachnospirales; family Lachnospiraceae; genus UBA935. Next base: position 42,726 of record JAVBUF010000116.1, read on the forward strand.
GATATCGTAAAAGAATACAACACAGGGGCAGCCAGCATCCGGGCTTTGGATGGTGCCAGCTTTCAGGTGGAAAAAGGAGAACTGGCAGTGATCCTGGGTTCCTCCGGAGCCGGTAAGACTACCGCATTAAATATATTGGGAGGAATGGACACAGCCACCACCGGAGAGGTTATTGTAGATGGTAATACCGTCAGTAAATATAACAGTAAGCAGTTGGTTGGGTACCGTCGGCTGGATATCGGTTTTGTTTTCCAATTTTATAATCTGGTGCCTAATCTGACGGCATTGGAAAATGTCGAACTGGCGGCACAAATTTGCCCCAATTCGTTAAATGCGGCGGAAACTTTGGATAAAGTGGGACTTTCCGAACGGCTGAATAATTTCCCGGCGCAGCTTTCCGGCGGTGAACAGCAGCGGGTGTCTATCGCCAGAGCCATTGCCAAAAATCCCAAGCTGCTGCTGTGTGATGAGCCCACAGGGGCCCTGGATTATAATACCGGAAAGCAGATTCTGCAGCTTCTTCAGGATACCTGCCGGAAGGATAAAATAACCGTCTTGATCATTACTCATAACTCGGCAATTGCACCCATGGCAGACCGGGTGGTCAGGTTTAAAAGCGGGAAGGTTACCAGTGTGACCTGTAATGAACATCCAACACCGATTTCAGAAATAGAATGGTAAGGTGAAAACGTTGGGAAGAGCATATAACAAAGATATACGGCGTTCTATTTGGCGGGGCCGGAAAAGATTTCTGTCAATATTAGCGATTACCGCTCTGGGTGTTACGGTATTGGCCGGGATTTATGCAGCCTGCCAGGATATGTATTATTCAGCGGACCGGTTCTATGATGAACAGGGCCTTTTTGATATACGGGTATTATCCACCCTGGGATTGACAGGGGAGGATGTGGAGGCCCTTAAGGAAGTTGCGGGAATTGAAAATGCCGAAGGTTCCTACAGCGAAACAGTGGATACGATAGTCCATGACTTAAAATATACCGCCCAGATGATCATGTTAAGTTCGGAGGGCATGAATAAACCTTATGTTTTAGAAGGAAGTTTGCCGGTCAGGCCGGGAGAAATAGCAGTTACCCAGAAGTATCTGGAAGAAGCCGGCAAAAGTATCGGTGATAAGGTAACCATCCAGGAAAAACCGGAAGAGGAAGAAGAGGACGCGGAGGAAGAAATCAACAGCCCGGCGCAGGAAACAATTAAAGAGTCGGAAACGGACATTGAGGCTGTAGAAGAAGATGAAGAAGTAGAGTGGGATGCAGAGGTAGATATCGAGGAAGAGGCTGAAAAACCAACCTTTAAGAATACCGAGTATACCATTACGGCCATGGTCCTTGATCCCATGGATATCAGTAATAACAATGCCTCTTTCCGGTCAGCGGCAGCAACTGCGGATTATACATTTTTTGTTTTGCCGGAGGATGTGGAAAGTGATATTTTTACCTGTGTTTACTTAACCATAAATGATACCAGAGAACTGGATTGCTACTCAGAGGAATATAAGGCCGGAGTAAAAGAAGTCATTGATTATATAGAGGCTAAGATTAAAGCCCAGCGAGAGGCTGCAAGATACAATGCGATACGGGGTGAAGCGTAAGAAAAAATCGCCGATGCAGAATCCACGATGAATGAAAAATTTGATGAGGCTGATGGAAAGTTCAAGGATGCCTGGGATGAAATAGAAGAAGGCTGGCAGGAACTGGTTGACGGTGAGCGTGAGTTATCCAAAGAAGAAAAGGATGCGCTGACGAAAATCGCCGATGCCCGGGCGGAAATTGCCGATGGCAGAGCGGAACTGGAGACAGCTGAAAAGGAACTGAAGGACGGTGAAAATAAACTGCTGATGGGTAAGATGGATTTGGCTTACAATGAGCAGGTTTTAGCAGATGCCAGGGAAAAACTCCAGGAGGAGAAAGACAAAGCATTTAAAAAATTCGGAGAAATCGAAGCGGAGATGGCCGGCCGGCAGCAGCAGCTGGATAATAGCCGGCAGTCGGCAGAGGCTGGT
>JAVBUF010000094.1:0-10105 GCA_031555615.1 Lachnospiraceae bacterium
CTGTCTTAGTGGCCATCGGTCTGGTAAAGGGATTTGACCTGCAGGTAAACACCATCGGTTCACTATATGAAATTTCTAATAAAGCACCAGCATTTCAGATGCCTCATATAACCTTTTCGCTGATCAGAAGCCAATTTGGCAATGCTGTAACCATAGCCCTGTTGGCGGCAGTTGAATCCCTGCTGTCCTGTGTCGTGGCAGATAGTATGATTTATTCCAAACATCGTTCCAATATGGAATTGATCGCCCAGGGTGCCGGCAATATTTTCTCGGCATTATTTGGCGGTATTCCCGCTACCGGAGCCATTGCCCGGACGGCGGCCAATGTGAAAAACGGCGGCCGGACTCCTATTGCCGGAATGGTCCATGCAGTAACACTATTATTGATCCTGGTGGTTTTAATGCCTTATGCAGCCTTGATACCGATGCCGGCCATTGCCGCTATTTTGTTTATGGTAGCCTATAATATGAGTGAGTGGCGGGAGTTTGTCTATCTGGTAAAAACCTCTCCCAAAAGTGATATTTCCGTGTTGCTGGTAACCTTTGTCCTGACCGTTACTTTTGATCTGGTAGTGGCCATGGAGGCCGGGATTTTATTTGCCGCGGTACTGTTTATGAAGCGAATGAGTGATGTGACTCAGGTAGAAGGCTGGAAGTATGCGGATGCGGATGATGACGGCAATGAATTGCTGCCGGTTCCGCCCAATACAGTTGTTTATGAACTTAACGGACCGATGTTTTTTGCGGCGGCGGATAAAATTCTGGATATTTCTTTACGGGATACCACAAAGGTACTGATCCTGCGGATGAAGGGGGTTCACGCCATTGATGCCACCGCTATGCACAATCTGGAAAAGCTGCGGGAACGCTGCAATCACCATAAGGTACAGATGATTCTATCCCATGTGAATAATCAGCCTATGTCGGTTATGAAAAAAGCCCTTTTTGATGAAGATATCGGTAAGGAAAATTTTTGTGCCAATATTGAAGCAGCATTAAAACGGGCAGACGAAATACAAAAAAACAGCAATTAAACATAAGAGAACAGGAGAAAAAACGTGGCAGAATTAACGCCGATGATGCAACAATATCTGGAAACAAAAAAAGAATATCCGGACTGTATTCTTTTTTACCGGTTGGGAGATTTTTATGAAATGTTCTTTGAGGATGCCCTCACTGCATCCAGAGAACTGAGCATAACCCTCACCGGTAAAAACTGCGGATTGGAAGAGCGTGCGCCCATGTGCGGGGTTCCTTACCATGCCGTGGAAGGGTATTTGTCCAAGCTGGTTGCCAAGGGTTATAAAGTGGCCATCTGTGAACAGGTGGAAGATCCCCGCTTTGCCAAAGGCCTGGTCAAGCGTGAAGTGGCCAGAGTGGTTTCTGCCGGGACCAACTTAAATGTCCAGGCCCTTGATGAAACGAAAAACAATTACATCATGTGTGTGGCTTATTTTCAGGGAAAATCAGGACTGGCGGTAGCGGATATCACTACCGGTGATTTTTATCTGACAGAAGCCGAAGACCTGAAAAAGCTGATGGATGAGATTAATAAATTCAGCCCCACCGAAATTATCAGCAACGATGGTTTTCTGTTAAGCGGTGCCAATATAGATGATCTGAAAGAGCGCTTGGGAATCATCATTCATTCGTTGGATTCCCGTTTTTTTGATGATGATGGCTGCCAGCGGTGTTTGAAACGGCATTTCAGGGTTGATTCGCTGCAGGGTCTGGGAATCCAGGATTTCCCCGCCGGAACGGTGGCGGCCGGGGCATTGCTGCAATATTTATATGATACCCAAAAGACCTCTTTAAGTCATATTACCCATCTGAATCCTTATCTTACCGGTACATACATGCTTTTGGACAGTTCCACCAGACGGAACCTGGAACTCACCGAAACCCTAAGGGAAAAACAAAAAAGAGGTTCCCTGCTTTGGGTTTTGGACAAAACCAAAACAGCTATGGGGGCCAGAACGCTGCGGGGGTATATCGAACAGCCGCTGATCGCCAGAGAACAGATGGAACAGCGCCTGGATGGGGTGGAAGCTTTCAGTAAAAACAGTATGATCCGGGATGAAATCAGGGAATACCTGAACCCCATATATGATCTGGAACGGTTACTGGGAAAGATCAGTTACCGGACAGCCAATCCTCGTGATCTCATTGCCTTTCGCAATTCCCTGCAGATGCTGGTGCCCATCAAGACGGTTCTGTCTAATCTGGACACCCATCTTTTAAATCAGATTCAGGAAGAAATAGACGGTCTGGAGGATATCAGCAGTCTGTTAGAGCAATCCATTATGGAAGAGCCACCCATCGCCATCAAGGAAGGCGGTATTATCAAAGAAGGCTATGACGAGACCATTGATAAATTGAGGAATGCCAAGACCGAAGGAAAAAACTGGCTGGCCCAGCTGGAAGCGGATGAACGGGAACGGACCGGAATCAAGAATCTGAAGGTAAAATACAACAAAGTCTTTGGCTATTATCTGGAGGTAACCAATTCCTATAAGGGAATGGTGCCGGAAGATTACATCCGCAAACAGACTCTGGCCAATGCCGAGCGTTATACCACCCCCCGGTTAAAGGAGCTGGAAGACAGTATCCTGAATGCGGAGGATAAACTTTACGGACTGGAATATGAGCGGTTCTGTGAAATCAGAGATGTTATTGCGGGTCAGATGGAACGGATTCAGAGAACGGCTAAGGGAGTGGCCGGCCTGGATGTTCTGACTGCGTTATCTTATGTGGCGGAGCGCAATCATTATGTCCGCCCGTCCCTCAATGAAAAAGGCAATATTGATATTAAAAACGGCCGTCATCCGGTGGTGGAACAGGTGATTGACGGCGGCATGTTTGTGGCAAACGATACCCATCTGGATAACGGAAAAAACTGTATAGCAGTGATTACCGGCCCCAATATGGCCGGAAAATCCACCTATATGAGACAAACGGCATTGATTGTCTTGATGGCTCAGATCGGCAGCTTTGTTCCCGCCGATAAAGCCAATATCGGCATTGTGGACCGGATCTTTACCCGGGTTGGGGCTTCCGATGATCTGGCCAGCGGACAGAGTACTTTTATGGTGGAAATGAATGAAGTGGCCAATATTTTACGGAATGCCACTCCTGACAGTCTGCTGATTCTGGATGAAATCGGCAGGGGAACCTCTACCTTCGACGGTTTGAGCATTGCCTGGGCGGTGATCGAGCATATCAGTAACCGAAAGTTTCTGGGGGCCAAGACCCTGTTTGCCACCCATTATCACGAACTCACCGAACTGGAAGGAAAGATGAGCAATGTCAATAATTATTGCATTGCCGTTAATGAAAAAGGGGATGATATCGTCTTCCTGCGCAAGATTATCAAAGGCGGAGCTGACCGCAGTTACGGCATTCAGGTAGCAAAGCTGGCGGGGGTTCCGGAGATGGTCATCGACCGGGCCAAAGAAATTGCCGAACAGCTCAGCGATAATGATATCATGGAGAAATTAAAGGATTTATCGGTAGAACAAAAATTTGACAAGAAAAAACCGGTTCAATATGATGAAGTGGATTTGACACAAATGTCTTTATTTGATACCGTAAAAGATGAGGATGTCCTGGAAGAGTTAAGCAGTATCGATATATCCAATCTGACTCCGGTAGATGCGCTGAATACCTTGTACCGTTTACAAAACAGACTGAAGAACCGTTGGAAGTAAAGGAGGAAATATGGCTCAAATCAATTTGTTAGAACAATCAACCATTGACAAAATTGCCGCCGGAGAAGTGGTGGAGCGTCCTTCCAGTGTGGTCAAGGAACTGGTGGAAAATGCCATTGATGCCGGTGCCACAGCCATCACCGTGGAAATAAAAGAGGGTGGTATTTCCTTTATCCGGATTACCGACAATGGCTGCGGGATTGAGAAAGAACAGATTGAAAAGGCTTTTTTGCGGCATGCTACCAGCAAAATCCAGTCGGCTGAAGACTTAACCACCATCCAAAGCCTTGGCTTCCGCGGAGAAGCACTATCCAGCATCGCGGCTGTGGCGGAGGTGGAACTGATTACCAAAAGGGCTGAAAGTCTTACCGGTATCCGCTATACGCGAAGAGGCACCGAGGATTCTCAAATGGAGGAAATAGGCGCCCCCAATGGAACGACTTTTATTATCCGCAACCTGTTCTTCAATGTGCCGGTGCGTAAGAAATTTCTGAAACAAGCCCCCACGGAAGGCGGTTATATTGCGGATATGATGGAGCATATGGCCCTATCCCGTCCGGCGGTTTCGTTCAAATTTACCAACAATGGTCAAACCCGCTTTCATACTTCAGGGAATGGTGACTTAAAAGAGGTTATTTACCGTATATACGGAAGAGATATAACAAATAATCTACTGGATGTGGAGCTGCAAAATGCCCACGGCAGCATCAGCCTGCGGGGCTACCTGGGCAAGCCGGAATTAAACCGGGCCAATCGCAATTTTGAATTCTTTTTTGTGAATGGCAGATATATTAAAAGTGAGTTGCTGTCAAAAGGGTTAGAGGAAGGATATAAGCAGTTTTTAATGCAGCATAAATTTCCCTTTGCGGTACTTCAGATGGACATCGATACCGCCCTGGTGGATGTCAATGTGCATCCCACGAAAATGGAAATCCGGTTCACGCAGGAAGGAGAAATCCTTAACTTTTTATCTGAAGGCGTTAAAAAAATTATGTGCGGAAAAGAGTTGATTCCATCGACTGAATTGGTCAAGGAAGTACAGCCCCCCCGCCAGACAATAAAGGCACCGGAGCCTTTTGAAGTGCAAAGGACACGGAAGGAAAAAGACGAGACGGCAAATATTGTGGTTGCTGAGGAAGCCGCATACAAGTTGCAAGATAATTCTGGAAAATTGCAGGAGAATACAGAAAAAATGCGGGAAATCCTGCAAAAAAGCAGTATCGGAAGAGTTTTGGGGGGCGAAAGTACTATTTCTCGCGCCGGCAGTGAAAACATTCATAATAATATTATTAAGGCGGAAAAACACATTTTGGTTGAACGGCCAACCCAAATGAATTTTTTTGAAGATCAGTTTCTTTCCCATGAGGCCAAAACTCAATATGAGATTTTAGGGCAGGTATTTGGTACCTATTGGATTGTATCTTTTGGGGAACGATTAATTTTTATCGATCAGCATGCTGCGCATGAAAAGGTGAAGTATGAAAGATTGATCAAAGAATTGGCAGATAAAACCATCCTTTCACAGATGATCAGCCCGCCTGTTATTTTACAGCTCTCCGGACGGGAAGAAAGTGTCTTGAAAGAATACGGGGATTCTTTTGCCGCCATGGGCTTTGAAATCGAAGAATTCGGTGAAAATGCTTATGCTCTGAGAAGTGTTCCTACCGATCTATACGGGTGCCGGGAAGCCGATCTTTTTCTGGAGATATTGGATGAGTTATGGGAAGGAACCGGTAACGGTGTTTTGGCGGTGATGGACCATAAAATTGCATCGGCAGCCTGTAAAGCGGCTGTGAAAGGAAACAGTAAACTGTCCCGTGAAGAACTGGAAAATTTAATTGAAGAATTACTGACCCTTGAGAATCCTTATCACTGTCCTCACGGCCGGCCTACCATGATTTCCATGAGCCAGTATGAAATTGAAAAAAAATTCAAACGGATTCTTTAGAAGGGTTCATTTAGAAGGAGTTCAGAATGCATATGAAACCTCTTATTATCTTAACAGGACCTACGGCAGTAGGGAAAACAGCGCTTTCTATAACCTTAGCAAAATGCATTGGCGGAGAAATCATCTCCGCCGATTCTATGCAGGTATACCGGCATATGGACATCGGTTCGGCGAAGATTACCCAAGGGGAAATGCAGGGGGTTCCACATCATCTGCTGGATGTTCTGGAACCCACAGAAGAATTTAACGTAGTAACCTTTCAAAAACTGGCCAAGGAAAGTCTTCGGGACATTTACAGCCGGGGACGTATCCCCATCATTGCCGGCGGAACAGGGTTTTATATCCAGGCGCTTTTGTATGATTTTGATTTTACGGAAAATGAAGCTGATACCTCTTACCGTCGGGAACTGGAAAAGTTGGGTGAAGAAAAAGGCAATGCTTATCTTTATAGGATGCTTTGTGAAGTTGATCCGGAATCAGCTGAAAGTATTCATGAAAACAACCGCAAGCGAATCATTCGTGCATTGGAGTTTTATCAATTCACCGGCGGCCGGATTTCTCAGCATAATCAAGCCGAGAGAGAGAAGGAATCACCCTATAATTTTTGCTATTTTGTTTTAAATGATGATCGCGGCAAAATTTATAGTAAGATTGATCAAAGAGTGGATCAGATGCTGGCAGATGGGTTGGTAGCTGAAGTAAAAAAACTGCAAAGTATGGGATGCACGCGTGACATGGTATCCATGCAGGGTCTGGGATATAAGGAAATCCTTGCTTATCTGGAAGGAGAGAGTTCCCTTGATGATGCAGTTATGCTGCTTAAACGGGATACCAGACATTTTGCCAAACGGCAGCTGACATGGTTTCGCCGGGAACGGGAAGTGATATGGTTGGATAAACCGACATTTGGTTATGATGAGGATGCCATGGTAAAAGAAATGTGCCATAGACTGAAGGAAAAAGGAATTATAAGATGATGGAAAAAGAACAATTAAAAGAATATTACGGTGAAATCGGGATATCAGAGCCGGTCTGGCAGTTTGGTGAAACAATTGCCGATGAACTTGGGGAACGTTTTCGGGAAATCGACCGGATCGCAGAGTTTAATCAGCTAAAGGTTCTGAAGGCACTGCAGGATAATCAGGTCAGTGAGGCTCATTTGCTGGGGACCACCGGCTATGGCTATAATGACCTGGGACGGGATACTTTGGAAAAGGTTTACGGAGCGGTATTTCATACCGAGGATGCCCTGGTGCGGCCGCAGATCACTTGCGGAACCCATGCCCTGGCGCTGGCCCTGATGAGTAATCTGCGCCCCGGTGATGAACTGCTTTCGCCCGTGGGAAAACCCTATGATACACTGGAAGAAGTGATTGGTATACGGCCCTCAAAGGGCTCTCTTGCGGAATACGGTATTACTTACCGGCAGGTGGATCTACTATCGGACGGCGGTTTTGACTGGGACGGCATCCGTGGGGCTATTCATTCCCGGACCAGACTGATCACCATTCAGCGTTCCAAGGGATATCAGACCAGACCGACTTTATCGGTTGAAAGAATCGGTGAATTGATTGCTTTTATCAAAGGGATAAAACCCGATGTTATCTGCATGGTGGATAATTGTTACGGTGAGTTTGTGGAGCCCAGGGAACCTTCCGATGTGGGAGCCGATCTGGTGGTGGGATCCCTGATTAAAAATCCTGGCGGGGGCCTGGCTCCCATTGGCGGGTATATTGCCGGCAAAAAGGAATATGTGGAACAGGCTGCTTTTCGTCTGACCTCTCCTGGATTAGGCAAAGAAGTGGGGGCATCACTGGGCATCTTAAGTTCCTTTTATCAGGGGCTGTTCCTGGCTCCCACAGTAACCGCCGGTGCGTTAAAAGGAGCCATATTTGCGGCGAATATTTACGAGAGACTGGGCTTTCGGGTAGTGCCGGATGGCAAAGAATCCCGACATGATATTATTCAGGCAGTTACCTTTGGCAATCCGGAAGGAGTCATTGCTTTTTGCCAGGGTATTCAAAGTGCGGCACCTATTGACAGTCATGTAACACCGGAACCCTGGGATATGCCCGGTTATGACAGTCCGGTGATTATGGCGGCAGGAGCTTTTGTTTCCGGATCCTCTATCGAACTCAGTGCCGACGGTCCCATCAAGGAACCTTTCGCGGTTTATTTTCAGGGTGGATTAACCTGGCCCCATGCCAAAATAGGCATTTTGAAAACCCTGCAGAAGCTGACAGAAAAGAAAATAATCAGTGGCGATTTTCGTCGTTTTATAAAATAAATTATGGAATTTTTAAGAAAAATTTTCCATGAAATTGGTATACATAATTTACGGTTTGTGTTAATATGATTAATAGTTGTGGGTACAGAAGAGGAGGTGCTATATGCGCAAAAATAATTGGGCATGTTTTCTGCTGATTCTTGCCGGGATCGTAATCGGCGGCTTCATCGGAAACCTTTTTCCCAGTACATGGCTCAATTTCGGACAAACCTTTGGGTTGGCAAGTCCTATCGTTTTTGATATCGGGATTTTATGCATTACCTTCGGGTTAACCATAAAAATAACCATTGCCAGCATCATTGGCATAGCAATAGCCGTCATTGTGTACAGATTGATTTAAAGGTCCTTACAGGCGGGATGGAGAGAGAACGCACAGTGAGGAAAAATGGAGAAAAGAACCTATGAAAACGGCCCCTACGATAAATTCTTAAGTTTGGGGGCAGCCAGTCTGACCGAAGCGGAATTGCTGGCAATCATCCTGCGAACCGGCACAAAAGACTGCTCCACCGTAGAATTGGGACAGCAGATATTGGCCTTGGCCGGCGGGGGACACCGAGGGCTTAACAGCCTTCATCACGTATCTTTAGAAGAACTAATGGGTATCAAAGGGATTGGCCAGGTAAAAGCCGTTAAGATCCGCTGCCTCACCGAGTTTGCCATGCGGATGGCCAGAGAGAGCGCCGGGGAAAGGCTGCGTTTTGACAGCCCCGGATCAGTAGCGGAATATTACAAAGAAACGTTGCGGCACAGTGAACAGGAAACGGTTCTGTTATTGCTTCTGGATAACAAGCTGCAGCTGCTGGAAGAACAGATTCTGTCCTTAGGTACCGTTAAAGCATCTTTATTGTCACCCCGGGAGGTTTTTATTAAGGCTCTGCGGGCACAGGCTGTCTATCTGATGATTTTACACAATCATCCCAGCGGGGATGTTACCCCCAGTGGGAAAGACAAAGAGGTTACGCACCTAATCAAAGAAATGGGTAAAATGATTGATATTCCCCTGTTAGATCACATTATAATTGGAGATAATAAATATATCAGTTTTAAAGAATCAGGTTTATTATAGAAAGGAGCTTTATTTTGGCTAACAATGCATACGGTATTGATCTTGGTACCAGTAATATAAAGATTTACAGTAAAACAGAGGATGTTATTCTGGTAGAAAAAAACATGATTGCCATTGAAAATAAAAACAACTTATTTGCCTATGGCGATTCAGCCTTTGATATGTATGAAAAAGCACCGGGAAATATTCATATTTCCTATCCCCTATGTAACGGTGTTATTGCCGATATTAAAAACATGGAGATGCTGATCAAATATTTTATCACCGATCTGTCAAAAGGAAATGTAAAACCTGCCGATTATTTTATTGCTGTTCCCACGGATATTACCGAAGTTGAAAAAAGAGCATTTAAGGATCTGGTCCATGAGGCGGGTGTAAAAGCCAAGAGAATCATGGTGGTGGAAAAAGCCATTGCCGATGGACTGGGGATGGATATAGATGTTAAGAATTCACAGGGCGTATTGATGGTTAATGTGGGATATGACACCACCGAAATTTCTATTTTGTCCCTGGGAGGTATTGTTCTCAGCCGTCTGATCAAAATCGGCGGTTTGAAATTTGATGATGCCATCCGCAGTGCCATTCGTAAAGAATTCAGTCTGATTATCGGCGGCAAGACCGCAGAGAAAGTTAAGATTGACTTAAAAGAACTGGAAGATGCCGGACAGAATGCAGTGGTTTACGGAAGGGATATTGTCACCGGACTGCCGGTGGAACGAGGTATTCCAACGAAGCTGATTGATGATGCATTGATTGAATATTTCCGGACCATTATTGATAATGTAAAGGTTATTTTGGAGCGGACTCCTCCTGAATTGGCGGCGGATATTTATCGTCATGGTATATATTTAACGGGCGGGGCCTCCCAGGTAAATCATTTTGCAGAGCTGATGCGTCAGGGAACCGGATTGAACGTCAATGTTTCCGAAAGTCCCATAACCAGCGTAGCAGTAGGTCTTTCCAAAATTATTAAGGATGATAACTATAAATCAGTGGCATATGCAATTGAAGGAATGAGCAAATGAGTCCAATAGTAAAGAAAAAAGGAGAGAAGTTTACACTACCGGGTAAATATCTCCTTTTTATTTTAACAATCC
>JAVBUF010000061.1:0-13936 GCA_031555615.1 Lachnospiraceae bacterium
CAAAATATCTTATACTGTTAATCATAGAGAACACCTTCCTTTGTGTGTATTTTGGTTGTCACCCATAAATACTTTATCACAAAGTGGTGTTCTCTTATATTTATTTCCCATTATCCGAATAAAATTTTACGCTAGCAAAAAAATAGTGAAAAAACTAAAAAATTATTCATTAAAATATAATGCGCATCTTAGAATCTCCAATCTAAGATGCGCATTATAGGTTATACATAATTCTTACATGCCTTTTTAAACAAGTTGCCAAATTCATCTGTGTGTTCCTTCTTCTTATTTCCTTCATACGATTGCTGCCTTTGATACGAGTCTCTTAATGCCGGGATGATAACAATAGATCTTACCTTAGAAATTTCATATAGGGCTTCTGCTTTTCTCACCTCTCTTCCATGATTGATGATTCATTTGCTATTATATATATCGTACTAAAGTACCAAAAACTTTATAGCAAAAATGAAAAAGTTTTTACAAAACCACAAATTGATGTGGTAAGATAAGTACGGAGGACAAGATGTATGAAGTTTTTATTAACCGCGATTAATGCCAAATATATTCATTCCAATCCGGCCGTATACAGCCTGCGCAGCTATGCCGGGGAGGAAGGCCGAAGGCATATGGAAATAGCTGAATACACCATTAATAATCAATCAGCAGAGATTTTGGCCGATATTTATAAAAGAAAACCGGATGTTATTGCTTTTTCCTGTTATATCTGGAATTGGGAGATGGTGAAAAAGCTTCTTCCGGAGCTGCAAAAAGTCCTGCCGCAGATTCCCATATGGCTGGGCGGCCCGGAAGTGTCCTACAATAGCCAGGTCATACTTGCTGATTATCCTTTTGTAACAGGAATTATGCAGGGGGAGGGAGAAGAGACCTGTAAAGAACTTTTGGAGTATTACGTCAAGGGACAGGGAGCACTTTCCGGGATAAAAGGACTGTTGTATCGTTTCGGAGAAGAACTTGTATTTACCGGCGAAAGAGAACTTACTGATATAGATCAGATTCCTTTCCCTTATGAGAACATATCGGATTTTGAAAACCGGATTATTTATTATGAATCCTCCCGAGGCTGTCCGTTCCGATGCAGTTATTGCTTGTCTTCCATTGACAAGTCGGTACGGCTTAAGAGTTTGGATAAGGTAAAGAAAGAATTGAAATTTTTCATCGGGCATAATATTCCTCAAGTAAAGTTTGTGGATCGAACCTTTAATTGTAATCACATTCATGCCATGGCAATCTGGCAGTTTATCAAAGAACAGGATAATGGGATTACCAATTTTCATTTTGAAATCGCGGCAGATATTTTGACGGAAGAGGAAATCGCACTGCTGGGCACTATGAGGCCCGGATTGGTACAATTGGAAATCGGTGTGCAGTCCACCCATGAGCCGACATTAAACAGTATTTGCCGCAAGACTAATTTTGCCCAGGTGAAAAAAAACGTGCAGGCCTTGATCCAAAACCGGAATATTCATATCCATCTGGACTTGATTGCCGGCCTTCCTTATGAAGACTATCATACTTTTGCCGAGTCTTTTAATGACGTTTATGCCTGTCATCCGGAGCAGCTGCAGCTGGGATTTTTAAAGGTGCTTTCCGGTTCGCCTATGGAGCGGGAGGCCGCGGAGCATGGAATCATATATGAGGAGCAGCCCCCCTATCAGGTATTGTTTACCCGCTGGCTTTCCTATGAACAGCTTTTGCGTTTACAGCAGGTGGAGGAAATGGTGGAGCTGTATTACAACAGCAATCAATTTATCAATACCTTGCAGGTTTTGGAGCTGGCGTTTGAAAATCCATTTAAAATGTATGAAAAACTGGCTGATTTTTACGAAGAAAAGGGTTATTTCGTAAACAGTCCGGCCCGGAGCTACCGGTATCAGGTCCTGCTGGATTTTGCCTGTGCTTATGATAAACGACATCAGGCATGTTACCGGGAATTGCTTACGTTTGACCTTTATCTGCGGGAAAATGGTAAAAGCCGCCCGGACTATGCGGCAGATCTGTCTCCATACCGTGACTTCATCCGGAACTTTTATCAGGAAGAGGAAGAAAAAAGAACCTATCTTCCGGGGTATGCCGCCTATAACGCCAGACAATTAATGAAGATGACCCATATGGAAGTGTTTTACTATCCGGTGGATGCAGAAAAGGGAAAAGACAAAATGAAAAAGAAAACAGAGCCGGATTATGTATTGTTTGATTATCAGGACCGCAATGCTTTGACCAAAGATGCATCCATCCGGCGGATTAAAAAGGAAGAACATGTACAGACTGTTTTGGCACTGTTGGATGAGCGGTACGGAACCGATTACCGCTGCTTTTTAAACCATGAAAATGCCTGGCAGCTTTTGATTGCCACCATGCTCAGTGCCCAATGCACGGATGCCCGGGTAAATATCGTGACGGCGGAGCTGTTTAAGAAATATACTTCCGTTCAGGCATTGGCGGAAGCGGATTTGATGGAACTGGAAAAAGAGATTCATTCCACCGGCTTTTACCATAATAAGGCCAAAAATATCATCGCCTGCTGTCAGGGTCTTTGTGACCGGTTTGGGGGGGAGGTTCCACGGGAACTGGAGGATCTGATTTCTCTTCCGGGAGTGGGCCGGAAAACCGCCAATGTGGTTCGGGGAAACATTTTCCATGATCCCAGTATTGTTGTGGATACCCATGTAAAGAGAATTTCCAAGAAGCTGGGGTTCACCGGGGAAGAGGATCCGGTGAAGGTGGAGATGGATCTGATGAAGGTTCTGCCCAGGGATCATTGGATTTTATATAATATCCAGATTATTACTTTTGGCAGGGAGATCTGTAAGGCACCCACACCCAAATGTGATATTTGTTTTTTGCAGGAGCATTGCCCTGATTACCAAACCCGCAATGCAAAAGGAAAGGGAAAATAGCCATGTCTGGTGATTATACAGTAGTGGATCTGGAGACCACCGGCCTGAATCCCAAAACGGATCGGATTATTGAAATAGGAGCTGTAAAGGTCAGAAACGGTGTTTTGACAGAAGCGTTTGAAACATTGGTAAATCCCGGCAGGAAGCTGCAGGATCAGATTGCGGAACTGACCGGGATCAGGAATGAGGAGCTGGAGACAGCGCCGGACATTGAACAGGTGATTCCCCTGCTGCTTGATTTTATCGGAACGGATATACTGGTTGGGCACCGGATTTTATTTGATTATTCTTTTATTAAAAAAGCCGCGGTAAATCAGAATCTGACCTTTGAAAAGGAAGCTATTGACACGCTGGCTTTGGCCAAAAAATTTTTACCCCATCTGGAAAGCCGCCGTCTGCCATTTTTATGCCAGTATTTCGGCATACCCCACCAGGCCCACCGGGCACTGCAGGATGCTGAGGCGACAGCAGCTTTATATGCAAAGCTAAAAGATCTTTATGGCAATGAAAAGGATTTTACACCCCGCAGGCTGATTTATCAGGTAAAAAAAGAGACTCCCGCGACGAAGCCTCAAAAAGAACGGTTATATAAGTTGTATCATCAGCATAAACTGATACTGGACATCAATGTGGAAAAACTCACCCGAAATGAAGCCAGCCGGATTACGGACAAGATTCTTTCAACCTACGGACGATAAAACCGCTGAGGGAGGAATTGATCTGTTCCGCAATGGGAATCAGTTCCTGAATTTTGTCGGGAGTACCGGCAGCTCTGTAGATATCGGCCAGCAGGAAATAAGAATGGCTGACATCGGTGCCGGTAGAAACGGCAAATTCCAGGATGGTACAGGCTTCCTGATGATAACCGGCTTCGTATAATTTGGCGGCCCAGTCCTGCAGAGTCCTGGCCAGGATGGTATAGCTTTGGTCATACCGGGTCAACAGGGTGATATTGGGAGCGCCATAGCGCAATTTTAACTCCGTATTGCTGATACAGGTAAGATTTACAATGGGATTTTGCGCCAGCGCATAAAGTGTTTCGTGATATTCGGCAATTTTGGAGTCATCAGCTTTTATATTCATGGGAAGGGAATCAAAAGGGATGGTAATATATTCCAGGTCATCAAGTGGTTTGCGGCGGGTATTGTTGGCTTCCCGTTCCGTATCCCAAAAGGTTTGGTTATTTTTATTTTCTTTGCGGCGGGCTTTATTTATTTGATAGGCAAGCCATCCGCAAAAGATAATAAAACTTGCAAAAAAGGGGAACTTCATATATAATATCCTTTCAAGAAGAAAAACATAAGTAAAAGCAGGAGGCAGTTATGTTCAATATACACAATAGTAAAACCAAGAGAATTATTTCCTCTGTTATCATTATTATCATAGTACTTGCTATGATAATTCCCACTTTATCATATTTTATCAATTAAGACAATTGATATTTACCGGAAAGGGCATGGTATTAAGATGCGAATACAGGCAATTAAAAAGGGAAGCGGTTTTTTGGCAGGAATCGTTTTGTGCACCATACTGTGTACCCTGATGACAGTGACGCCGGTGAGTGCAAAAGGCGAGGATACCATTTTGGGCGGTATTTATGTGGATGCTCTTTCCTTAGAAGGAAAAACAGAGTCACAGGCCCGCACACTGGTGGAAGAATATGCTGCCGGTCTGGCGGAAAAGAGTATCACATTACTTGCGGTAAATGATAATTCAGTCACCATTACCCCAGCCATGATCGGATTTTCCTGGAGCAATCCGGAGATTATTCAGGAAGCATGTGCTTTAGGCAAAAAGGGAAATGTAATACAACGCTATAAAGCAATTAAAGATCTGGAGAACAATAATAAGACTTATAAACTGGAATTTTCTCTGGATACGGCGCTGATTGCTGATATTATCACAGAACAGTGTGAGGTTTATAATGTGCCCACCGTGAATGCTGCGATGTCCAGAGTGGATGGTGAGATTCAGGTAACGGAAGGGCAGGCCGGTCTGGTGGTGGACACTGCCACGTCGGTGGATATTATATATGATTATTTGCAGAGTGAATGGAACAAAGAGGATTGTACCATTGAACTGGCAGTGATCGTGGAAGAGCCCAGGGGAAGTGTGGAAGAACTGAGTAAGCTGACCGATATACTGGGAACCTTTACCACCAGTTATTCAACCTCCAACGGCTCCAGAAGTGCCAATGTGGCTAATGGCTGCCGCTTGATCGACGGGAGCTGCTTATATCCCGGAGAAGAGTATTCAGCCTATCAGGCAGTTTCTCCTTTCAGTTCAGACAATGGCTATTATATGGCCGGTTCTTATTTGAACGGGCAGGTGGTTGACAGTCTGGGGGGCGGTATCTGCCAGGTTTCCACAACCCTTTATAATGCCGTTCTGTTAGCCGAACTGGAGGTTACGGAAAGACATAATCATTCCATGATCGTCACTTATGTACAGCCTTCCATGGATGCGGCTATCGCCGAGTCTTCAGGAAAAGATTTTAAATTTATCAATAATACGGAAAATCCCATTTATATAGAAGGAATCACCACACCGGATAAACATATTACGTTTACCATATATGGAGTGGAAAACCGGCCGGCCAGCCGCACGGTGGAATATATCAGTGAGGTTCTGGAAAAGAAGGAACCGGAAACCGAAGCAGTTTATCCGGATGCCGGATTGCCCGTTGGAAGTGTTTCGGTACAGTCGGCGCATATCGGTTATAAGGCCCAGCTGTGGAAGGTCGTGAAAGAAAACGGAGCAGAGGTTAGCAAGGAAAAAGTTAACAGCAGTTCCTATCAGGTATCACCAAGAAGTGCCACAGTGGGGATTGCAACAGAAGATCCCAATGCATTGGAACAGATTATGGCGGCCATCGCCACCAATAATATTGATCATATTAAAAACGTCGCAGCAATACTTCGGGGAGAAACACCGGCACCGCCGGCAGGAGAAGCAGCAGCACCACCAGAGCAGCCGCAACCGGATCCGGAGGTTTTGGAAAACTAAACGAGAGGGGTATACATGCAGATAGGGAAAGTATCAGAAACGGTATTAAAACGTTCGGTATTAAAACAAATTAAATCAGGTAAAGAAGAAAAAGGCGCAGGGATAGGGGAAGACTGCGCTTTTCTTACGTGTCGGGGAATGCAGTCGGCAACCTTTTCAGTACAGTCATTTTGTTTGAATTCTTCGCAGCGGGTATTTCATGCCATTGTTTCAGCTATCAATAATGTGGCGGTAGGAGGAACTACACCGGTGGGAGTGCTGCTTTCTGTATTGCTGCCTCCGGACAGTGAAGAGCAGGAGTTAAAAGAAATCATGAAGGCAGCCGATGCAGTCTGCACCCAATACGCCATCAGGATTATGGGGGGACATACAGAAGTTACCGATGGGGTGACCAGGCCTATTATAACGGCGGTAGGCGTAGGAACCGAGCAGGAAAAACGCCCCCAGGCGGAAAAGGTTAAGCCCGGTCAGGATGTGGTAGTAAGTAAATGGATTGGACTGGAGGGGACAACGCTGCTGGCCCGCATATATGAAGAACAGCTTCTTGGCCGATATCCGGCCGGTTTGGTGGATGAAGCCAAGGCTTATGATAAATATCTTTCAATTTTACCGGAGGCTGCTACCGCGGTGAGGTCCGGCGTTTGTGCGATGCACGATGTCAGGAGCGGCGGAATATTCGGAGCTCTTTGGGAACTGGCAGAACGGACGGGCGTTGGACTTAAAATAGATCTGAAGAAAATACCGGTAAAACAGGAAACCATCGAGGTTTGTGAATTTGTGGATGTAAATCCTTACGAATTGCTTTCCGGAGGGATGCTGCTGATGATAACCGATCAGGGCGAAGAACTGGTAAGTGCTCTGGAGCATATCGGTGTCCACGGAGCGGTAATCGGAAAAACCACCGATAACAATGACAAGATTGTCATAAATGGCGAAGAAACAAGATTCCTGGAACCACCCCGGAGTGATGAAATTTACCGGAAATTATGATAAAAGAAGAGGAGAGAAAAAATGCGGGAACAAATTTTAGCAATCATTGAAAAAAACAGTCGGATCAATTTAGGGGAGCTGGCAGTTATATTAGGAGCAACGGAAGTAGAGGTAGTGAATGAACTGGCAGCATTAGAATCCGAAGGTATTATCTGCGGTTATCATACCATGATTGATTGGGAGAAGACCTCCATCGAGAAGGTAACGGCATTGATCGAAGTGCGGATCACTCCCCAACGCGGTCAGGGTTATGATAATATTGCCGAGCGTATCTATAAGTATCCGGAAGTGGATTCGGTATACCTGATTTCCGGCGGGTATGATCTGATGGTAACACTGGAAGGGAAATCCTTAAAAGCAGTGGCAAGCTTTGTGAATGACAAGCTGGCTACTTTGGATGGCGTGCTCAGCACAGCCACTCATTTTATTCTGAAAAAGTATAAAGATCATGGAACTATATTAACCAAGAAGTATGCAGATACAAGGGAGAAAATAACACCATGAGAGATCCGTTAGCCAAAAAAGCAGTAGAAATAAAACCATCCGGTATCAGAAAGTTCTTTGACATCGTCAGTGAGATGGAAGATGCAATTTCTCTGGGCGTGGGCGAACCTGATTTTGATACCCCCTGGCATATCCGGGACGAAGGCATTTACTCCCTGGAAAAAGGGAGAACCTTCTACACCTCCAATGCCGGATTGAAAGAATTAAAAGTTGAAATATGCAATTACATAAAACGTACTCAAAATATTATCTATGATGCCAATAAAGAAGTAATCGTCACTGTCGGCGGTTCGGAAGCTATCGATATTGCCCTCCGGGCAATGATCAATCCGGGGGAGGAAGTATTGATTCCCCAGCCCAGTTATGTATCCTATGAGCCCTGTGCCATTCTGGCCGATGCCGTTCCGGTGATCATTGAATTAAAGGCCGAGAATGAATTTCGCCTGACAGCAGAGGAACTGCGGGCAGCCATTACCGATAAGACCAAGGTATTGATTCTGCCGTTTCCCAACAACCCCACCGGAGCCATTATGGAAAAGGAGGATTTGGAAGCTATCGCTGCAATCATTGAGGAAAAAGACCTTTTTGTGATTTCCGATGAGATTTATGCCGAGCTTACTTATAAGGGCAAACATCTATCCATCGCCACTTTTCCGGGGATGAAGGAACGGACCGTATTGATCAATGGTTTTTCCAAGGCTTACGCTATGACCGGCTGGCGGCTGGGATATGCCTGTGCGCCGGAAAATATTATGGCCCAGATGATCAAGATCCATCAGTTTGCCATTATGTGTGCCCCTACCACCAGTCAGTATGCTGCTATTGAAGCCCTGAAGAACGGCGATGATGATGTGGCCCAGATGCGGGAAGCTTATAACCAGCGGCGGCGCTTTCTGATTCATTCCTTCCGGGAGATGGGATTGGAGTGCTTTGAACCCTTTGGAGCCTTTTATGTGTTCCCCTGTATCAAAGAGTTTGGCATGACCAGTGAGGAGTTTGCCAGCCGCTTTCTGGCTGAAGAGAAGGTGGCAGTGGTGCCCGGGACGGCATTCGGTGACTGCGGGGAAGGATTTTTGCGTATTTCCTATGCTTATTCCCTGGAAAACCTGAAAATCGCCATTGAAAAGCTGAAAGCTTTTATAGAACGTTTGCGAAAAGAGAAATAGAAGCCATGAATATTATTTTACATCAGCCGGAGATTCCTGCTAACACGGGAAATATCGGCAGAACCTGCGCGGCCACCGGCAGCAGTCTGCATCTTATCGAACCCCTGGGGTTTCGCCTGAATGAAAAGGAAGTGCGACGGGCGGGAATGGATTACTGGGAGCATCTGGATGTTACCAGATATATCAATTTTGAAGAATTTAAAGAAAAGCATCCTCAGGCCAGGATCTGGATGGCCACAACCAAAGCCAAATTTGTTTATTCGGAGGTGGCATACGGACCGGAAGATTTTATTATGTTCGGTAAAGAAAGCGCGGGAATACCGGAAGAAATACTGGTAGATTACGAAGCAACCTGTATTCGTATTCCCATGAAGGAAGAAATCAGGTCGCTGAATTTATCCAATGCTGTTTCCATTGTCCTATATGAGGCTCTGCGGCAAAATCAGTTTGCCCATATGCAGAGAGAAGGTGAATTGCACCGGCTGCATTGGGAGGAGTAGATTAAACGGGACTGAGTGGAATTAGTTAACTAATTCCACTCAGTCCTCGTCGTCTGCAGCTACCGGTAAGGAAAAGATAAATTCTGTGCCAACGCCTTCGGTACTGATGACGTTAATGTGCTCCCCATGGGCATGAACGATTTCTTTGACAATGGAGAGCCCCAGGCCGGTGCCTTTTTTGTCCTTACCCCTGGAGGAATCGGATTTGTAGAACCGGTCAAAGATGAATTTCAGGTCTTCCTTGGGAATGCCAATCCCGGCATCTTTGATGGAAATAAATACCTTATTATGTTTTTCAGTTGTTTCGATTTTAATAATAGAGTCACTGTGACTGAATTTTATGGCATTGTCCAGCAGGTTATATAGTACCTGCTGGATTTTTCCGATATCGCCGTTGACAATCACATCATCGGTAAGAATCAATTCAATGGCAAGCATTTTCTTCCGGCAGGTGCCCTCAAAAGCACTGGCGGTATTACGGATGACCTGATTAATATCAAAATCATTCTTATCCAGAAAGATGCCTTTGGTATTCAGATTGTTCAGCATCAGCAGGCTGTTGGTCAGCTTGATCAGCCGTTCGGTTTCATTCAGCAGAATTTCCAGGTATTTCACATGCATCTCCACCGGGATGGTACCGTCCAGCATAGCTTCCAGATAACCTTTAATGGAGGTTAAGGGGGAACGGAAGTCGTGGGAAACATTAGCCACGAACTTTTTCTGATCATCCTCAGCCCGGGCAATTTCACTGGCCATATAGGACAGGGAAGCGGCCAGATAACCCATCTCATCTTCACTGTCTACCTGAAATTCATAATGCATGTTGCCGCTGGCATATTGCTCGGTGGCAACTGTGATTTTCCGCAAGGGCAGATAAACCATCTCGGTAAAGAAAATTAAGATGATCAATGACAGCAGAAACAGGATTACCAGCATCAGATAGGAAATGTTAAGGAGACTGTTGGCGGAAGCGGAAATGCTGCTCATGGGGTAATGAAGCACCACATATCCGCTGACCTTAAAATTAGAAGTAATAGGGGCAAAGACACTGAGATGTTCTTCGGTGAAGGTATCAAAAAAAGTGCCCACGGTATAATATGAGCCGGCAGTTATGGTAGGATCAAAATTTTCCACCGCCACTTCATTTTCCAGGTCAAGGGGCGACCGGGAATCCAGGACCATCCGTCCGGAGGGATTGATGATCCAGATGGAAGCATACAAAAAAATGTCTAGTGCATCGATCTGTTTTTTTACGGTATCCAAAGAAGTTTCGTTATTATAAAGATCGGCAGCATAAGTATTGGCAATTAAAGTTGCTTCTTTGTAGAGAGCATCGGCTTTTTCCCGTTTTAAATGTTCCATGGTCATACTGGACACAAAAGTGGCCACAACAATAAAACCAAAGAAGCCGAATATGAAATAAGCCAGAATAAACTTTAAATACAGGGTCTTTCTCATACTTTCGCCTCGAATTTATATCCGATCCCCCAGATAGTGGCAATTTTCCAGGAATTATGGTCGTTTATTTTTTCCCGAAGACGTTTGATATGGACATCTACGGTACGGGTATCGCCGATATATTCATAGCCCCAGATCTGATCCAGCAACTGCTCTCTGGTAAAGACATGATTGGGTGAGGAAGCCAGAAAATAAAGCAGCTCCAGTTCCTTAGGCGGCATTTCCACGGGATTGCCCATATAGACCACGGAATAGTTGGTCTGATTAATAACCAGGTCGGGGTATTCCACACTTTTTACATCGGAAGCAACAGGGATGGCCACCACCGGCTTATAGCGCCGCAATACAGCTTTGACACGGGCCACCAGTTCTTTGGAGTCAAAAGGTTTTTCGATATAATCATCGGCACCCAGTTCCAGTCCCAGTACTTTATCAAAGACCTCACCCTTGGCCGAAAGCATGATGATCGGCGTCTGGGATTTGGCCCGAACCTCCCGGCACACCTGATAGCCGTCAATACCGGGCAGCATCAGATCCAGCAGAATCAGATTAGGAGCAAAGGAATCGTAAGCCAGTAATGCCGCCTCCCCATCATTTACTATTAGAGTTTCAAAACATTCTTTTGTTAAATATAAAGATATCAGTTCGGCAATATTTTCATCATCATCGACAATTAATATTTTTTGTTTACTAACCATGGCGGTCTCCTTTTAGTTTTCTTTAAATGTGACAATTGTGACACCTGAGTCACCTTCTCCGTATTCACCCAAACGAAAAGACTTTACGTACTTGGTTCGCTTTAAGTGACCGTGAACGGCATTCCGCAGGGCGCCGGTGCCTTTGCCGTGAACCACCCGGACACTGGGAAGATGGGCAAGATAGGCGTCATCCAGATACTTATCCAGCTGCGAAACCGCTTCATCAACGGTTCGGCCCAGCAGATTGATTTCGGCCGAAATGCTGAAGGCTTTAGACATTTTCAGTTTACCGGTCTGAGTACCGGAAAAGCTTCCTTTGGACTTGGCAGCAGGAGCTTCTTCCTGCAATAAAATCAAATCGCTGATATTCACCTGGGAACGCATGATGCCGCATTGTACGAACAGATTACCCTTGTGGTCGGGGAGGGAATTGACGGTGCCCTGTAATCCCATGGACAGGATTTTCACACTGTCGCCCAGTTTGATTTCGTCAGGCTTTAATTTTTGGGTAACCGTTCCTTTGGTTTTCAAAGCCAGTTTATCATTCTTGTCGTTAATTTTGTTCCGCAATTTGTCCCGGGTCTGTTCCAATTCTTTCATGGAAGCTCCGGGGCCGGCTTTTTGGTAGGAGCGGATGGTATCATCGGCAAAGTCCTTGGCTTCCTGTAAGATTTCCCGGGCCTGTTCCTGGGCTTCCCTGAGAATGCGGTCTTTGGCATTGTCGATTTTTTCGTTTTTATTTTGCAATTTATCTTTCAAAGCTTTGATTTCAGCCTTGTAAGCGGCGATTTCCAGCTGTTCCTTTTCAATGGTAAGGCGGCTGGTTTCCAGGTCGGAGATGACATCTTCAAAGCTGACATCGGCGGTGCTGATCTGCTCCCTGGCGGCATCAATAATGAAGTCCGGCAAGCCCAGCTTGGAAGATATGGCAAAGGCATTACTTTTACCGGGAATCCCGATTAACAGCCGGTAGGTGGGCTGCAGGGTTTCCACATTAAATTCGCAGCAGGCATTTTGCACCAGATCGGTAGAGAGAGCATAAACCTTCAACTCACTGTAATGGGTGGTGGCCATGGTGCGGATCCGCTGTTTGTGCAGATGATCCAGGATGGCAATGGCCAAAGCGGCACCCTCCGTAGGATCAGTACCGGCCCCCAGCTCGTCAAAAAGACAGAGGGAATCGGCATCTGCATGAGCCAGTATATGGACAATGGAGGTCATATGGGAGGAAAAGGTACTGAGGCTCTGTTCAATACTCTGCTCATCACCGATATCCGCATAAACCTCATGAAATACCGATAACTCGGAACGGTCTAAAGCAGGAATGTGCAGACCCGCCTGGCCCATCAGGGTAAACAGTCCCACTGTTTTCAGGGAAACGGTTTTACCGCCGGTATTGGGTCCGGTGATCACCAGCAGGTCAAAATCCCGCCCCAGATGAATATCGATAGGAACGACTTTATTGGCGGCCAGCAGAGGATGGCGTCCTTTCCGAATGTTTATAATATGATTTTCATTAAATACCGGTAAGGTAGCATTTTGCTCCATGGCCAAAGAAGCCTTGGCAAAAATAAAATCCAGCAAAGTCATGGTTTTTTGATTGGCCGAGATTAACGCAGTATGTTCCCCTACCTGAGCACTTAGGGAAGCCAGGATGATCTCGATTTCTTCCTGTTCCCTTATGGCTAACTCTTTTAGCTGGTTATTCAGATTAACCACGGCGGCGGGTTCAATAAAAAAGGTAGAGCCGGAAGAGGACTGGTCATGAACCATCCCCGGAACCTGATTTTTATATTCGCTTTTCACCGGAATACAGTACCGGTTGTCACGCATGGTAATAACCGCATCCTGCAGATAAGTCCGGTGAGACCCGTTAACCATGGAAGCCAGCTGGCTATGAATCTTGTCACTGGTCTGGGCCATGCTTCGGCGGACGTGCTTCAGGCTGCTGCTGGCATCGTCGGCGATTTCATCCTCGCTTAGGATACAGCGGCGGATTTCATTGGAAACAGGGGTCAAGGGTTCCAGAGAGTCAAAATATTCCGTCAGGCTGTCGCCGGCCTCGTCATCCCGCTCGGTCCGGCCGTAGGATTTGATCCGGTTGACATTTTCCAGCAGGGAAGCAATTTTCAGCAGCTCCGGAATGGAAAGGGTGCTGCCGATATCCAGGGACTTCAAAGCCCAGGCCACATCCTTGTTGCCCCCGAAAGAGGTGGAACCTTTGCGGAACAGCCGGGATAAGGCGTCAGCGGTTTCCTGTTGGGAAACCGAGATCTGGCTCAGATTTGTCATGGGAACAAGAGCCCGGCATAAAGATTTGCCGGGTTCGGAGGATGCTTTGTCGGTTAATTTATCGATGATTTTATTATATTCCAGTGTACGTAATACTTTTTCGTTCATTTCTTTATTACTAACCTTCCTGTTACAAAAAAACGTAGTGTTCTGATACTTAGGTACAGTTTGGGATTCTCATCCTTTGTACCTTAGTATAACTTCTCATCCTAGTATACCATAAAAAGGGGTAAAAGAAATAGGGTTCCTATTACAATAAAAAATTTTTGCTAGCGTAAAATTTTATTCGGATAATGGGAAATAAATATAAGAGAACACCACTTTGTGATAAAGTATTTATGGGTGACAACCAAAATACACACAAAGGAAGGTGTTCTCTATGATTAACAGTATAAGATATTTTG
>JAVBUF010000019.1:0-66286 GCA_031555615.1 Lachnospiraceae bacterium
CCCAAGGGATATCATCCATTGGATGTATTGCCGTCTTGTAAATCGGTCATTGTATTTGCCAAACGCTTCGTAGCCGGAACGTTGGCATGCAATACAGGAGTACCCTATACAGTTGTGCGTAATATTTTATCTGACAAAATGGACAAGATGGCAGTGGAATTCTGTGCGTCCATGGAAGATGAAGGCGTACTTGCTGCACCGATACGAACCAATGGAGCGGAGTGGGATGAGGCTTCAGGAAGACAACGCAGTATCGTCTCGGCAAAACATGCGGCACAGGCAGCAGGTTTGGGAACCATCGGCAGACACACGATGTTGATAACGCCGGAATATGGATGCCTTGTCTGGTTAAGTATGGTGCTGACAGAGTTGGAATTAGAGCCGGATCCGCTTTTGGAACCGGTATGCAACGATTGTAATTTGTGTGTGGAGATATGCCCGGTCAAGGCACTGGAAAAACCG
Organism: Lachnospiraceae bacterium; assembly: GCA_031555615.1. Lineage (GTDB taxonomy): Bacteria > Bacillota > Clostridia > Lachnospirales > Lachnospiraceae > UBA935. The sequence continues at coordinate 463 of JAVBUF010000019.1, forward strand.
GAGATGAATCAGCAGGCCTGCTGGGATTATGCATTTGGGGAGGTAAAAGGAGATTGGCGCATCAGTTGCCATCGATGCCGGGACATCTGTCCGTTTCTTTTTGGAACCAAAAACCAAATGTTTCGCCGGGAAAACCTGAGTAACGAAAATACGGGACGATAGGAGCAGAGGGTATGAACAAACAAAAATATGCATTTATAAATGGGATTATTTTAGACGGAAATAAGGATATGGAACCGGTCAGCGATAAAGTCATCTTTACAGAGGGAGAGAAAATCATCTCCATTGCGCAGAAAGGTGCGTACCTTACCGGTTATGAAGTTATTGATCTGGAAGGGCAATATATTATGCCTGGATTGATTAATTTGCATGTACATATTCCTGCGTCGGGAAAGCCCAAGAAAAAACCGGCAGATGTTAAAAAGCTAGTAAAAACAGCTACCAACAGCAAATTGATGCGTTGGATCAGCTACCGCTTATGTGGTGCATATGTAAAACCGCAATTATACAGCGGTGTTACAACAATGCGCTCTGTAGGCGGAATATTGGATTTCGATTCCAAACTTCGTGATGATATTGCCACAGGAAAGAACATTGGTCCCAGAATCCTTGCGGCGAACATGGCAATATCCGTACCCGGTGGCCATATGGCCGGTTCCCTTGCATATGAGGCAACGAGTGTACAGGAAGTGCGGGAGTGTGTAAAGAAAATTGCATCTGGAAAACCGGATTTAATCAAACTCATGATTACCGGTGGTGTTTTAGATGCAAAAAAGCGAGGTGAGCCGGGAGAACTGAAGATGCCCGCGGAATATGTGAAAGCATCATGTGAAGAAGCCCACAGTTTGAGCTTAACAGTGGCCGCCCATGTGGAAAGCACAGAAGGGGTGGAGATAGCCCTGGCCAACGGAGTAGATACAATTGAGCATGGAGCAAAGCCCAATGAAAAAATAATTCAACTTTTTAAAGAAAGAAAGGCTTCTCTGGTTACCACCATTTCACCGGCAGTACCCTATGCATTATTTGACCGCTCCGTCAGTCATGCTACGGAGGAGCAGCAATACAATGGGAAAATAGTGCTTGACGGTATCATCGAATGTGCAAAAGCCTGCATTGAACAGCAGATACCGGTAGGTCTGGGTACGGATACCGGCTGTCCCTATGTCACCCATTATGATATGTGGAGGGAACTGCACTATTTTCATAAATACTGTGGTGTTTCCAATGCATTTGCCCTATATACAGCCACCAAACAGAATGCCCGGATTGTTGGATTAGACGACAGGATCGGGACAATTGAAAACGGAAAGTGTGCCGATATGATCGTAACTAAGGAAAATCCTCTGGAAGATTTGGAAGCACTGCGAAACGTCAGTATGGTCATTGCAAGAGGAAAGATTATTCACAAAAAGAAGATTAAGAAATATCAGGATGTGGAAAGGGAATTGGACAAATTCTGATGGAAACATAATATTTATTTATATACAATATTCGAAAAAATTGGGGGATGATATCATGTGTACAAGTTTTACATGGCGAAAAAATAATGTATTGACAGCAATGAATTTTGACAATAACAATGTTCCTTTTTCCCTGTCTCTTAAAGATCCAAAGCAGTTTATTGTCCATGCAGGCGGAGCCCCTTGTTTTGGTGTAAATAGTAACGGTTTGTTTATCAATCATTTAATGGTCGATTCAAATGGATATGGGCTTTATAAAAGAGGCAAAAATGTTATTCATTCGATCAAGTTAATTACCGATATCCTGAGTGGTAAGTTAGCACAGGCAGATATTGCTGGTTTTTTATCAGAGAAAGAAATTGTCAATGTTCCGAACAATAGTTGCCATAGTATGATTTCCGATAGAGACGGAAACGTATGGATCGTGGAACCGGGGAGAGGTGTTATCTACAGCGCGGCCGATGAATCACCATACTGTTTAATGACCAATTTTTCATTAGTTGATTACCAATCAAATGGAAATATGAAGGGGGACGGTGTGGAAAGATATCAGTCTGCTGATTACTTGCTGAATAATGTAAGTGAATTGGATGTTGCAGAAGCGTTTAAAATACTGGAAGCTGTAAAACAAAGTCATGGGGAATGGCTTACCGCATTTTCAATGGTTTATACACAAAAAGAAAATGCAGTATATTATTGCCATGATGGTAAATATCACAATATACAAAAGTACGTTTTTTAGCCCATTAGTCAAAACGCTGGATGACAATTAATCCTTTTGCTTCCATTTCCCGCAGAATGTTGATCAAGTCAGACATGGCAGAATATACTTCGTCCAGAGATCCGGCCGGAGAACTTTCTATTTTACGCAGAATATTTTGTTTTCTCTCAGTACTCATGTTTGAAAATATTTTATCCTTAAGATATTTGCGGCTATCCTTAAGTGAAATGGTCAATTGGTCATCAGTGCATTGTACCAGCCACTTTTGGATAGTTTCATCATCCAGTTTTGAAATATCATCAAATGTAAACATTGCTTTCATGGTTTCGGCTGCGAAATCAGGATCTTCCGTTTTTAAAGTTTCCATAATATTTTTTTCGACTTCAAAATCAACGCTATTGAGAAGATTTTTTACCAAATCCATATGCAATTCTTTTAATAACCCTTTTCCCGACTCCACCCCCATTTCTCTAAGTGTATTATGTGTCAGGCTTCCGGTTTGATATAATTCTTTCAGTACTTTTATTTGCAGTGATAAATTAAGTTCACTGAATGTTTTGGCAAAAACATAATTCATAGAGACTACCTCCTGCAGCAGATGATAATTGTTTACAAATTCCAGACCATGGTTCTGGTATATTTTGATTACTGCAGTAAGCATATCTTGATAGCGGTTTAACTGAGCAATCTGCAGATTAAGATCATTAAGCTGTTTAGAAAATTAATTCCAGCCTTTTTATTTCATTTTCACCATATAAGCGATAGTTTGTATCTGTACTATCGGCATAGGAGAGTAAGCCGATCTCTTCATAATGGCGTATGGTTCTGGTAGAGATCCCTGACATTTTAGCAAGTTTACCAATCGTAATAAGTTTTTCCATAATGACACCTCAAAATTAATTATAAACCATTACCTTACGTTAAAGTCAATGGGGAATTAAAATTGCTTGCTAATCAAGTGGATGAATGATATTGTTTTTTCATAGGATTATTGAGGAAAAGCGGAAGGAACAAGAATATTATGATAAAGTTGCGGCCCTATAAAAAGAGTGATGCGAAGCACATTGTTAAATGGACTAAAGATGAGTTTGCCTTTTGGCAGTGGTGTGCCGGTAAGTATGGCCAATATCCCCTAAATGCCGATGATATGAATGAATTTTATGAAGAGTTGGCCTATTCGGATGACGTTTTTCCAATGACAGCGTTTGACGAGACAGATATAAGAGGACACATGATTATGCGATTTACTGATACAGAAAAGAAAAATCTCCGATTTGGTTTTGTAATCGTAGATGATACAAAGCGCGGCATGGGTTACGGAAAAGAAATGCTCTTACTGGCAATAAAATATGCATTTGAAATATTGAAAGTGGAAAGGATTACATTGGGTGTTTTTGATAATAATCCATCTGCGTACAAGTGTTATAAAGCGGTGGGATTTCAAGAGGTACAGGTAGAGGGGGAAAAGTATTATCATATATTAGATGAGGAATGGAGATGCCTGGAACTTGAACTGTGGCGTTAACGTCCTATGAGTGATCATGCAAACCCCGGAGAGGAAACGCTAAAAGAAACTATGAGAGAAATTACTACTGCTCTTGCTAAAGAATTAATTGATAAACAATTTCCACAGTGGAGCCATCTGGAGATTTGGCCGGTGCAACAAGGTGGTTATGATAATTACACTTTTCATCTTGGCGATCAGATGAGTATTCGAATGCCACGAGATGAGGAACATTCGCTTCAAGTGGAAAAAGAAGCATTCTGGCTTCCCAAATTAAAACCACAGCTCACCTTGCCGATTCCGGTGCCTTTGGCAAAGGGAAGTCCGACAGAGGAATATCCTCTTCCGTGGTCAGTGAATCAGTGGGTTTTTGGAGAAAATTTGACTGCCTGGAATATAAAGGATAAAAATGAATTTGCCAGGGATTTAGCCTCTTTTTTGTTGGAATTACAACATTGTGATACCACCGGAGCCCCTTTCGGTAGTCTGCACAATTATTATAGGGGATGCCCGTTGACCTCATATGAATTTCACAATTGGACAATGGAAGGCTTGGAGTTTTTAGGAAATCAGGTAAATAGGCAGACATGTCTGGATATTTGGAAGGAAGCAGTCTCTACCGAGTGGTCGAATAAACCGGTATGGATACATGGGGATATTGCACCGGGAAATCTTCTGGTTTCTAATGGAAAACTTTCGGCGGTTATAGACTTTGGCGTTATGGCAATCGGAGATCCGGCAGCGGATTATGCCATTGCCTGGACATATATGGATGACGAGAGCCGGAAAGTATTTTTTGAAACATTATGCAGCGACCGGGATACAATAAATCGTGCCAAAGGATGGGTATTGTGGAAAGCACTTACAATATGTATGTGGGACAAACTGGAATCCGATACGGGAAAAGAGGCTTTACAGATTATCCGGCGAGTGACAGAAGAACATTAAATCGGAGGTTATGGGAATGACTAATAAAGAAATCGTCAAATATTTTTATGAGATCGTTGTTTCGCAAAATTTAATTGAAGAGGTTCATAAATATATATCTGAAAAATGTAAAGTCCGGGTAGGTGATCACACTATTCACATCGGAGTGGAAGGGATAAAAGAGCATCTGGTTGCTGTGAAAAAAACATATCCTGATTATACAATGAAAATCATCCGTCAATATTGTGACGGGGATTATGTTATTTCAGAGTTTATCATGGAAGGCACCCATAAGGGTGAATGGCTGGGCATGAAGCCTACAAATAAAAAACTGTCTTTTACTGGTGTTGATATCGATCGCATAGTAGATGGAAAAATCGTTGAGCATGGCGGGGCGGTGAACACATTTGACACGTTATTTGAAGAAGGGATTATCGTACCGGCATAATCGAATTTGGCTTAATTATTAAACTGTAAATTATTTTTGTTTTAGAGGGCAGCAGGTTACTATGTTAGTGAGCATTTATAAACAATTTATGGTTTTTAGCAGATGCGGTGAAAAAATCTACTTTAGAGTTTTCGATTTGTGATATGGTCAATGCATAAACAAGAATGAAAGAGGAAGCATAAAAGACACACAGTTAAAGCCGGGAAAATACATACCGGTTCCGGCCGCTTTGTTTTGCCTCATAGAGGGCCGCATCAGCCCGATTGATAATCCCTTCACTGTTTTGGTTGGAATGTACATAACCGAAGGCAATGCCGATGGAAATGGTGACATAAGACACACTGCCGTTACTATGGGAAATGGTGCATTTTCGGACATTTTCAAGCAACCTTTCGGCTATAATACGGGCATCATATTCATTCATACCCGGCAGGACAATGAGGAATTCTTCGCCGCCGTATCTGGCTACAAATTCATGCTCATGCTGAATGCTTTCCGCAAGTACTGCGGCGATTGTTTTCAGGCAGTCGTCACCGGCACTATGTCCGTAAGTATCATTAAATTGTTTGAAAAAATCCACATCAATCATCATCACACTGAGCCTGTCACCCGAGCGGGACAGATCGGCAAGGAGGGACGGCATGGTCTCGTCAATAAACCGACGGTTATAGATCCCGGTCAGTGCGTCATAGTGAACTTTTTCAAGTGCGTCAATCAGGCTGTCCTTCATACTTTGAATAGTATTGGCAAGAGTGCCGATTTCATCCTTCCGGGCGGTACCGTAAATCGGTTGGTTCATGTTGGTTTTTAAGTGAGAAATACTTTTTACTAACCGTTCAAAAGGGGCGAAGATCAGCTTTGTACTGGTCAGACTGGTAGCCAGAATAAAAATGATAAACATAATCGGTATCATAATAAAAACCGGTAGAAGTCTGGTCATATTGAACAGCGAGGAAGCATTATAAAAGGTGACTACCGACCAGGTGGTTGATATAATCGGCGCAATGGTGGCATAGCGGTAAGGACCGGTGGAAAGCTGAACCACAGCGGTGGGACTGTCCGAATCAAAGTAGCCGTTGATATTTTGGAGATAGTCGCTGACTGTGGAAATGAGAGCGGGATCAGAAAACTCATCCTCAATGTAGTATTCTCCGCCAATTGTATAATGCAGAAAATCTTCATTACCCAACAGGCCGCTGTCAATATGAATCACGGCGTTTTCATCGATGACCAAACTGCGCACGCTTTTGTTATCATATTCGCTAAACAGTTCCTCAACCAATGACGAAAACTCCAGACCGGTGGAAAGAACGCCAAGGGTGGAGTCGTCTTGCTTCACTTTATGATTTAACCACACCCGCTTCCGGTGGAGTTTTTTATCAATGTCAACATTTAACAGATACTCTTTATCTGAGGAAGTACATTCGAAATACCAGGCATCATCAAAATAGTTGGGGTCAAGAGTAGCAAAGTGCTGAACCTCGGACAGCATGAAACCTTCTTCAACGGAATATTCGTGATAGGTTTTTTCTACCCCGATATATAAATTTTTGCTGGATAATACGTCGATAATTCCCGACATTTCCTGATAAGCCAATTCCTTTTTTTGCTGGTCGTCCTCATCCTGAAACCAGTTGATGATTGCATTGGACCGGGCCGCTTTGGTGATCAGGGCAATTTCGCCTTTGAAATAGGTATTCAACGTGCCGACGGTTTCAGCGGAGTAAAGGCGGGCATAATCTTTGGAAACAGTATCGGTGATGCTATGAAGAACAAAAAAAATAACGATTGAAATTATAGTTGAGATCAGTAAAAACAATGTAATATTAATACGACGAAAAAGTGCGGAGATTTTACCGCTGCGAAAGAACTTTGGAAATATTATTTTTGAATTTTTCATACGGGTACCGCCTTATGTATATATTCCTCGCCGCTGTCAATTAAAATTTAAATCTTTTATATAAACCACTTACAATATATCATAACAGTGAGAATCTAGTCAACAAGCGCGATAAGTGTTGATTTCTTCGAAGATGCGGCTATAATCAAGATAGGGGGATTGAAAATCTGGATGATAAGATTGGCAAAAGAACCTGATCAAGCCCGACCGGAGCATTTAAATTTTGAGATAGGAGAAATAAAGAGATCATGGAAAGAGTATTAGAAGTTATTTTTGATTATGCCTGCCCGTATTGTTACAAGAATTATACGTATTTAAAAGAACTGAGAAAGGAATATCCGGATGTTCAAATCCGTTTCGTTCCCTGTGAAGCCCATCCCCGGCCGGAAAGCTATGGTATGCACAGTGATTTGTGTGTGATGGGAATGTACTATTGTCTGGAGCATGAGATTGATATATGGCAGTATCATGATTTGATTTACAAGGCATTTTTTGTAGACAAAAAGGATGTGGAGAATATGGATGAGCTGTCGGAATACGTCAGTGAGATTGTGGATGTCAACGATTTCAAGGCGGCCCTGAAAGAAGGGACTTATCAAAGAAAAGTCCTGAAAAATAACAGCTATGCATGGGAGCAGTTAGACCTGCCGGCAGTTCCTTCTTTTGCCATGAATGACCGGATTTTGTATGCCGTACCGGATGTGGGTGTGACCAGGCAGCAATTGCTGATGTTTCTGGGGAATTAGCGGTGTAAAAGAATATGTCTGAAAAGAAGGAGAGAAACGGATGAGAATCGGCGGCGGAATTGAAAAGCCCTATACCAATCCCCAGGAATGGTATGAATGGGTAGCAAAACTGGGATACCGGGCAGTACTTGCTCCGGTTGATCATACGGCGGCCAGCAGTGATAAGCTGGCCTATACAGAGTGTGCCAGAGAGCATGATCTGGTAATCGGCGAAGTGGGAGTATGGCGGAATCCGCTTTCTACTAATGAAGCAGAGGCAAAAGCAGCCAAAGAGTATGCCAAAGCACAACTGGCTTTTGCTGATGAAATCGGTGCCAATTGCTGTGTCAACATTGTGGGAGCAAGAGGGGAGATTTGGGATGGCTTTTATGAAGAAAATGACAGCGAAGAAACATATACCCTGATCGTGGATTCCATTCGGGAAATTATCGATGCAGTTAAGCCGGTCCGTACCTTTTACAGCATCGAACCGATGCCCTGGATGGTGCCGGATTCTCCCGATGAATATCTGCAGCTGCTTCAGGATGTGGACCGGAAGGGATTCGGCGTGCATCTGGATTTTGTGAATATGATCAATTGCCCCAAACGGTATGTACACCGCAATGCTTTTATCGAAGAATGCTTTCACAAACTGGGTCCGTACATAAAGAGTATCCATGGGAAAGATGTGATCATGGAAAATCAGTTTACCACCCTGATCCATGAAACCATGCCCGGAAAGGGAACCATTGATTATCAAAAGGTTGCCAGACTGTGTGAACGGCTGGGATCGGACATGCCATTATTTGTGGAGCATCTGCCGGATTATGAAAGCTATATGCAGGCCGCGGAGTATGTCAGGCAGCAGGCGAAGCTGGCAGGAGTACGGACATAAGGAGGATAATTGTAAATGAATGAACAAAAAAACGCCGGTAATGCAGACCGGATTACAAGAGCATATTTGGATTCCCTTTTGGTGGAAATGCGTCATATTGATGCGGTATTACCGTCCACCCGCTTCAAACTGTACGGGGAGGAGTTTGACACGCCGGTGATGATGGCGGCACTTTCCCATTTGAACAAGGTACGGGAAAACGGTATGGCAGAGATGGCCAAAGGGGCATATCAGGCCAATGCGGTGAACTGGGCAGGAATGGGGGAAATGGATGAGCTGGATCAGATAACCGCAACCGGAGCCAGAACCATTAAAATCATCAAACCCTATGCCGATAATAATATAATTTTCGAACGGATTGAGCATGCTGTGAAAGCCGGTGTACTGGCGGTGGGAATGGATATTGACCATGCTTATAACGGCAGCGGTGAATATGATAATGTCCTTGGTTATGCCATGTCGGGAAAAAGCCTGACGGAAATTAAAGAATTTGCTGCTTTTGCAAAAGTCCCGTTTATTATCAAAGGTATCCTCAGTGAACAGGATACTTATAAATGTCTGGAAGCAGGCGTCCGGGGAATCGTGGTTTCCCATCATCACGGGATTATGGATTATGCCGTGCCGCCGCTGATGATATTGCCCAAGATTGTGCGTATTACCGAAGGAAAGATACCGGTTTTCGTAGATTGTGGGATGGAAAGCGGGATGGATGTATACAAGGCATTGGCCTTGGGGGCTGATGCGGTATCGGTAGGAAGAGCCATTATGAAGCCGCTGGGAGAAAACGGAGCAGCCGGAGTAAGGGACAAAATAAACGAAATTACCCAGGAACTTGCGGGAGTAATGGCCAGAACCTGTTGCGAGCGTTTAGAGAAAATAGAGAAAAATGTAATCTGGAATGCATGATTGATAAGCCCATAGAGAATAGAGAGGGATCAGGATTGAAAACATTACTATTTTGCGCGAAAGGTTTTGAAACAATGGAGTTTAGTGCATTTGTGGATGTACTGGGCTGGGCCAGAAATGATTACGGTCACGATGTTGAGGTGATTACCTGTGGATTTACCAGGCAGGTAGTCAGTACTTTCAATGTCCCCATTATTGTTGATAAAATAATGGCAGAAGTGCGTGCAGACGAATACGATGCACTGGCTATTCCCGGAGGTTTTGAGGAATTTGGTTTTTATGAAGAAGCATATGATGAGCAGTTTCTGGAACTGGTTAGAAAATTCGATCAGCAAGGTAAAACCATTGCAGCGGTTTGTGTCGGTGCCCTGCCGGTAGGCAAAAGCGGCGTGCTGTTGAATCGAAAGGCAACGACTTATCATTTAAGGGATGGGCATAGACAAAAGCAACTTCAGGAGTTTGGTGTATCTGTGATAAATGAACCAGTGGTTATCGACCAAAATATTATTACTTCTTATTGCCCGGAAACGGCTCCTTATGTGGCTTTTGAGTTGTTGAGCAGCTTTATTGGAGAAGAGCAAATGCTCATAGTAAAGCATGCAATGGGATATTAGGAAGCAGGAAGGAGTAACAAAAAATGGTTATCATGATTGCCGGTGCTTCCCATACCGGAAAAACAATGTTGGCGCAAAAACTATTGCAAAGATATGGATATCCTTATTTATCGATTGATCATTTAAAAATGGGGCTTATTCGAAGCGGTAACACCAGGCTGACGCCGGAAGATGACAGTGAACTTACCGATTATCTGTGGCCAATTATCAGGGAGATGATTAAAACAGTAATCGAGAATCACCAGAATCTTGTGATTGAGGGCTGCTATATTCCTTTTGACTGGAAAAAGGATTTTGAGGGTGAGTATTTAAAGCATATTCAACATTATTGTCTTATTATGGCCTCAAAATATATTGAAAACCACTTTTCCTAAATAAAAAAATATGCCGGCATTATTGAAAAGCGTCTGGATGATTCTTACTGTATCCAGGAACAGCTAATTAAAGAAAATGCTGGAAATCTAGAAATGTGTGAAAAATATGGATATCAATATGTTTTAATTAATGATGATTATGAAGCAGATATTGAACGAATTTTAAAAGCATCCAAATCATAGATATTATGCCAATCAATACTTGTTTTTATTCTTTTATAATGCACAAACTATAAAGTAACAGAATAAAAAGGAGGCAAAATATGGATGTGAAAATCATTAAAAAAACAAAGAAATGGATCGCCTCTGCTTTATGTATATCCCTTTTATCCTGTCTGTATATACCTGTCTATGCGGAAGGAACAGGCTGGGGTTTAGGATACGGAGCACCAGGCAGTAAGCCGACAGGTAATTCCCCGGCAGAAGAACTGAAGAGTTATAATGCCTATTATGTGGGTACTGGTGAAGAAAAGGTGGTTTATTTAACCTTTGATGCCGGATACGAGAGTAATCATACCGAGAAAATCCTGAATGTTTTAAAAGAAAATCAGGTACCGGCAGCTTTTTTTGTAGTAGGAACGTATATCAGAGATAATCCGGAGCTGATTAAACGGATGGTGGCGGAAGGGCATATCGTCGGTAACCATTCCATGAATCATCCGGATATGACGAAGATGGATAAAGCTGCTTTTACAAAAGAGCTGGAAGATACGGAAAAGCTTTATCAGGATGTTACCGGTCAGACCATGCCAAAGTATTACCGGCCGCCCCGCGGACAGTACACCCGGGGAAGTATGCAGATGGCAAATGAATTAGGCTATAAGACGATATTCTGGAGCTTGGCATATGTGGACTGGCTCCAGGACAAACAGCCTTCCAAAGACCAGGCTTTTGAAAAGCTTCTGCCCAGGCTTCATCCGGGAGCGATCTTGCTGCTTCACAGTACTTCCGCAACTAATGCGGATATTCTGGACGAGTTGATTAAGGAATATAGGAAAATGGGCTATGAATTTAAAAGTTTGGATGAGTTGAAGTAATTTAAAACAATGAAATAAGGATGCGGCACCGGTGGTTGCGATAATCTCCGGTGCCGTAGTTATGTGCTGCTATTTCTTTTTGGACTAAGTTCTAATTTGTAAAAAGCCTGGTTTTGCGTTATAATATAGGCAGAGAAGGGAAGTGGTGAATCTATGTGTAAATTAGTAAGTTTGAATACAAACTATGGAGCCGAAATACAAGTAGCAGATATTAAGAAAACATTTATTGACAATATTATAGAATTAGCACCATTATGTAAGCAAATTTCTGAAATTATATTATTTGGCTCTGCTCTCGAAGAAAAATGTACAGACAAATCAGACATTGACATTGCAATAATAAGTAATCTCACTATAAATGCACTGTGTAAAAATAAAGGATTTTCAAAATTTATTGAAGCAGTATACAATATAGATTTATCGCAAGATTATGATAGAGTGTATTTTACGTCTATAGAAGAAATTGAAAAAAAGCAAGAAGTGGCCCCGATTTGTAAGGAATTATTACAAAAGGGAAAGATTATATACAGGAGGACATAAAATGGTAACCCCTACAATATTAGCTATAGCAAAAGCTGATTTAATAACAGCCAATAGAAATGTAGATTCAAGTAATAAGTTCATCAAACACCAAGCCGCCTATTTTACACAACAATCAATTGAAAAAACGCTAAAGTATTTGATATCGCTACATAGTCCAACTGACAGTCAACCATGGGGGCATGATATAAAAAAATTAGTTATGCAGGCAACGACATATGGAATTTATATTCCAAATGAAATAGTTATAAATGCTGATTTGTATTCATCGTGGGAAACTGTTTCCAGATATTATCCAACAAAAATGATTAGAAGAGATACCATTAAAAAAGCAATAAAAGTAACTCATACATGGCATAGGATGTTATCTTCCCAGGGAATAAAATAAATGATACGCAGGAAATGTTGAACCAATTATATTTGCCCCAATTTTAATAAAGTCAACTATTGTTAAGCAACTAAACAATAGTTGACTTTTTCTGATACAAGGAATATAATGAGGCCATAGTAAAGAATTTGCATTAAGAAGGAGAAAACACTCATGCAATGTGAAATTGTCCAGCAATTTTTTGAACGGATGGACGAGCTGGCCCGTATTCAAAAAAATCCTCGTGATTACGGAACCGGTATTCCGGTATATCAGGCTGAAATGGCTGTCCTTGATATGATTCATTTTTATCCCGAGATGAATGTCAGCGCCATTTCCGAGAAAATGAATGTGACCAAAAGTGCGGTTACACAGATAACTGCCAAGCTGATTGAGAAAGGATTAATTGAAAAATACGCGGCAGCAAAGAACAAAAAAGAGCGTTTTTTTAATTTAACCGATACCGGAAAGCAGGTCAGGGATGGCTACAAAGAATTTCACAGCAGTGCCAACCAAAAGATGAAGAATTATCTGTGTGCTTTAGATGCGCATGATAAAGCGGTTTTGATTCATTTTTTTGATATGCTGGCAGACTGCAGCCCTTTTAGTGCATTCCCCTGTCAACGCAATAACCAATGTATAACGGAAGAGACTTTGTCCAATTACCTAAATGAGAAAGGAAATAAATAAAATGCTGGAATTAAGAAATATATCATTTCAAGTAGAAGATGATAATCAGAATGCTGAAAAAGAAATCCTGAAAGATATCAATCTGACCATTGAAAAAGATAAGTTCGTGGTCATTACCGGACCCAATGGCAGCGGCAAATCGACTTTGGCTCGAATTATCATGGGAATGGAAATGCCCACCTCAGGAAGCCTTTATTTTGATGGAAAGGATATTACCGGTCTTGATATTTCTGAGCGAGCCAACCTTGGAATCGGTTTTGCCTTTCAACAGCCGGTTCGTTTTAAGGGGCTGACGGTGAAGGAATTGTTACGTTTGGCGGTGGGCAAAGATCTGGATACCGCCCAGTTGTGCGGATATCTTTCGGAAGTCGGACTTTGTGCCAGAGACTATATCAATCGGGAAATCAATGCCAGTCTGTCCGGTGGTGAGATGAAGCGCATTGAGATCGCCATGCTTTTGGCCAGAGGTGCCAAGCTTTCTATTTTTGATGAACCGGAAGCGGGCATTGATCTGTGGAGCTTCCATAATCTGATCAAAGTATTTAAACATGTGCGCGATCATTCCCAGGGTTCAGTGATGATTATATCCCATCAGGAACGGATATTGGAGATTGCCGACACGCTGATCGTTCTGTCCGGCGGGGAGATTGCCGCCCAGGGACCCTGTGATGAAATCCTGCCGAATCTGATGCAAGGGACAGATGAATGTAAATATTACCGAAAGGAGCAATTAGGATGAATAAAACCATTCAAAATATATTAGAAACGGTAGCGGATCTGAAATCCACACCGAAAGGTGCCTTTAATATCCGTGTTAACGGAAAAAGTGAAGGACGTCAAAGCACAGCCAATATTGAAATCCTCTCCAAGGAGGATGGCAAAGGCATTGATATTCATATCAAGCCCGGTACCAAAGGAGAATTTGTCCATATTCCGGTAGTGGTGGATGGCAGCGGCTATCAGGAGCTTGTTTATAATGATTTTTATGTGGGTGAAGACAGCGATGTGCAGATTATTGCCGGCTGCGGTATTCACAATGACGGCTTGCATCTTTCTCAGCACGACGGTATCCATACTTTCCATGTGGGAAAAAATGCAAAAGTCAAATATGCGGAAAAACATTATGGGGAAGGCGACGGTACCGGTGAACGTGTTTTGAATCCGGTGACGGTAGTCCATCTGGAGGAAGGAAGCCGGTTGGAAATGGAGACAGTGCAGATCGAAGGGGTGGACTCTACCCGCCGGGTTACAAAGGCTGATCTTGCCGATGATGCCACCCTGATTGTCAAAGAAAAGCTGCTGACCAGCGGAACCCAGATTGCCGAGACGCAATTCGAGATTGAGCTAAACGGCAAAGGGGCCAGTACCACGGTTTCTTCCCGTTCGGTAGCCAAAGGCCATTCGGTTCAGAAGTTCTTATCCAAGATTAATGGCAACAATGCCTGCACCGGCCATTCGGAATGTGATGCCATTATTATGGACGAGGCCCGTGTCCAAGCTATTCCGGAGATCAATGCCAATAGTGTGGAAGCGTCATTGATTCATGAAGCGGCCATTGGTAAGATTGCCAGTGAACAGATTATTAAACTGATGACCCTGGGACTTTCCAGAGAAGCGGCAGAGGCGGAGATCGTAAACGGATTTTTGCGATAACAACTGCCAAAGCCTCATTTAGATACGGTAAAACTATGTGGGACAATCGCTTTCATCGATGAAGAAACTGATATATGGATTGTTACGCGTGCTCATTGTCCCCATAAGGCGTTTTTTGTAGAGATTTTTGAACATACTGCATGGCCTGATCTTCCGTAAGGCTGTAATTTTTTATTAGTTTAGCTACGATAATTTCGGGCGAAATAGAATCCTCTAAATAGGATTCTATTAAAATGCGTATGCCTTCTTCCCGGCCTTCTCCTTTACCTTCGGCAAATTTCTCAGCTCCGCGTACTTCTAATGCATCTTCCATATTAAATTCTGTAAATAGCATATTCAATACCTCCGATCCATGTTCTTTCAAAAATTCAATCATTATCTTTTCTGAAATGCAGTCTTCAATTGCCCGGGTAATAGCAGTATCCCTTGTGTTCCCTGATTCCTGATAATTCCGTATCCGTTGAATGAAGTAGGAGTACTCATATACCGGCCGGCATTTTTCTAATAAAGGATGAGCTGACTCCAAATTTATATTAATAATCTTTGTTTTTAATTCTAACATAGGTTCAGTACCCTTTTCAAGATAGGCATCCGACAATTTTTATTGCCGCCGTGCTAACGAATTGGTACAATGAAATAATTGAAATGATAAAGTAAATACGGAGGCAAAAGTAATATGCAAAAAAACATAATAATTAATAAACCGCCCATGGGCTGGAACAGCTATGACTATTATGACACCAGCGTCAATGAAACCCAGGTAAAGGCCAATGCCGACTATATGGCAAAGCACCTAAAGGAATTCGGCTGGGAGTATATCATTGTGGACATTCAATGGTATGCTTATGATGTGGGAACCCAGCGGGAAAAACACCAGTACCTTCCCTTCGGACGAGTTGAAATGGATGAGTACGGACGGCTTCAGCCTTGCCCCGACAGGTTCCCGTCATCTGCGGGGGGAGCAGGATTTGCTCCACTGGCAGAGTATGTTCATAACCTTGGTTTAAAATTCGGAATCCATATTATGCGGGGTATTCCCAGAGCGGCAGCACATGGCAGATATAAAATCCTGGGTACCGACAGAACTGCCGACCAGATAGCCAATCCCTACTCCATTTGTGGGTGGAACCCGGATATGTACGGCTTATGGGACAAAGAGGAGGGGGCACAGGAATATTATCAATCCATTATCCGGATGTATGCTGACTGGGGGGTGGATTACATCAAGTGTGATGATATTTGTAATACCAACCTTTATAAGGATAACCTTTATTCTGCCCGCCATGAAATAGAGATGCTGCAAAAGGCCATACAGGATTCGGGAAGAGACATTGTTTTAAGCCTTTCGCCTGGTCCGGCCCTGATCGAAGAGGCTTGGCATTATGAAAAATACGCCAATATGTGGCGGATTACAGATGATTTTTGGGATGAATGGAAACATCTTAAAAATATGTTCAGACGTTGTGAGATCTGGCAGGAGCATGTTGGAGGGGGATGCTACCCCGATTGTGATATGCTGCCTCTGGGGATGCTGGGAAAAGGATTTGCCGATGTGCGGATGACCAGATTTACGCAGGCAGAGCAGATTACCATGATGACCCTCTGGTGCCTGTTCCGTTCTCCATTGATGCTGGGGGCGGAATTAACCCTGTTGGATGAATGGACACTATCCTTGCTGACCAATGCCCAGGTACTTGGTTTGCTGGCAGAGGACAACCGAGCCAGACAGATCAGAAGGGATGATCAGGCCGCCATCTGGTTTAGCCGGAATGAAAAAACCGGGGATTGTCATTTGGGTTTATTTAACTTTGCGGAGCAGGAGACTGAAGTAACCTGCCGTTTGGAAGATTTGGACGAATCGGTATGGGGAAAAGAAAATCTCACCGAACTATGGACAGGGGAAAGCTTTACCGTAAAGGATGGTATGATTTCATTGCAAATTGCTCCCCATGGAGCAAAGCTGTTAAAAATATCAGAGTAATTATTCAAAAGTCGAGTTTTCCGTTGATTGCATGGAAAACTCGATTTTTTATATTACAAAAATGTAATGTTGGCATTTACTGCTTTTATAAACCAAAGGATTTCCGTATAATAAAAGCGAGGTGATGTGTAATGGATGGAAAGATAACAATAATGATTATCGAGGATGATGAGATTCTGGCGGGAGAGATTGCGCAGTTTCTGGGAAAATGGGGATATGAGACGGTGATGGCAGAGAAATTTAATGAGATTTTGGCGGAGTTTGCCATCTGCCGGCCGCAGTTAGTCCTGATGGATATCAACCTTCCCTATTATGACGGTTTTTATTGGTGCCGGCAGATTCGGCAGGTTTCGGATGTGCCGATCATTTATATCAGCAGCCGCGGCGATGATCGGGATAAGATTATGGCCATTGCTCAGGGGGGCGACGATTACGTGGAAAAACCCTTTCATTTGGAACTGTTGAAGGCAAAAACAGAAGCCATTTTGAGAAGGACCTATGAGTATAAAGTCCGGGAACAGATTTATCTGAAGCCAGAATTATACTTTGACTGTACGACCCTGACTTTATTCTATGCCGGAAAAGAAATAGAGCTGACCAAGTCGGAAAGAAGGATCCTGACCAAGCTTTTGGAGTACAGGCCGGTTGTGGCATCCCGGGAGGAATTGATGATGGAATTATGGAATACCGATGAATACCTATCGGACGGAACCCTGACCACCGTAATCTGCCGGCTGCGGAACAAGCTTAAAAGTATCTGCGGGGAGGAAATTATAGGCACCAGAAAGGGACAGGGATATTTCGTACAATGAAAAATTATTTCCTATGTATCATCATGTTTTTTTCCTACAATCTCTATTTTATTTTTCTGATGCGGGATAAGCATGTGGGATATCTGATTTACCTTGATTTGCTGGTGGGGGCACTGGTACTGACATTTGCCGGTGCGGATCTGTTCAAGTATATAAAAAAGAAACAAAAGAAGGAACGTCTGCTGGAACAGGACGAGATCATTTCAACGGAGCTTTCTGATTTTGAAAACAGCGATATCGCGGCCCACGACCTGCAGATTCTAAATCGCAGGCTGCAGGAGCAATTCGATGAAAACTGTGAATTACAGGATTATGTGGGGAAATGGTGCCATGAAGTGAAAATTCCTCTGGCCGCCGGTTTATTGATGAATGAAAAAATCAAAGATCCCAAGATACGAAAAGGAATGCGGGAGCAGCTGGAAAGAATCAATCAGCAGCTCAACACCATGCTCCTTGGATGTAAGCTGCAAAGCCCCTTGTTCGATTTACAGATAAAGAAAACCCTCCTTCCGGAGTGTGTCAGAACTTCCATCCGAAACAATCAGTTTTTTCTGATTCAGAAAGGTTTTGAACTGGATATCCGGGTAGCCGAACTGACAGTTTTTACTGATCCTGCATGGCTGGTCTATATATTGGACCAATTATTGAACAATGCCATTAAATATGTCAGAGAAAAACCGGTTCTGCATATATGGACAGAACAAAAAGAACAGTCGGTGGAACTGCTGGTTGAGGATCAGGGGGAAGGGATTTTGGAACAGGATATCCGCCGGATTTTTGAAAAAGGCTTTACCGGCAGCAATAACCACAATGGAAGATACAAGTCCACCGGCATGGGGCTGTATATGGCGGCTAAAATAACCGGCCGGTTGGGGCATGAGATAAAAGCGGAAAGTAAGTATGGCGCGTACACCCGATTCCGCATTGTTTTTCGGGACAATGATTATTTTCAAATGTAAGATTGGAGCTGGAAATGTAATGGAATTGTAAGGATTTTATAGATGGTTTCCTTTACAATACCATTATAAGGAGGCGTTTTCATATGAATAGAAAAGTAGTAGAAATTAAAAATCTGGTAAAAAATTACGGAACAAAAGATTTCCAGACAAAAGTATTAAAGGGGATTGACCTGACCATTTACGAAAATGATTTTATTGCCATTATGGGACCATCCGGTTCCGGCAAGACCACTCTGTTAAACATCCTTTCTACCATTGACAAGCCCACTCAGGGGGCGGTGATGCTGGATAACGAGGACATTACCCAAATATCCAATCGGGAATTGTCCAAGCTGCGCCGGGATAAAATCGGTTTTGTCTTTCAGGACTATAATCTGCTGGATACCATGACTCTTGCGGATAATATTGCCCTGCCGCTGTCACTGAATGATATGCCCGGCGTGGAGTGTGTCAGGAAGACCGAAGAACTGGCCGCTGCATTTGGGTTGAAAGAGCATCTGAAGAAATACCCGTATCAGCTTTCGGGAGGGCAGAAACAAAGGGGAGCGATCTGTAGGGCGCTGATTACCGATCCGGAAATTATCTTTGCCGATGAGCCTACGGGTGCCTTGGATTCCAAATCCGGCCGGGAGCTTTTGGAGTGCCTGAGAGCAGTAAATGAAAAAGGACAGGCCACCATCATGATGGTGACTCACGACCCGTTCTGTGCTTCTTATGCCAGGGATGTCTATATTTTAAGTGATGGGACAGTTAAGTGCCGGATCAGCCGGGGCAGCGGGCGAAAGGAATTTTATGACCGGATCATTGACGTGCAGACCTCAATGGGAGGTGATTTTTCATGCGAATGATGCAGCTGGCTTTTCTGAACTTTAAAAACAGCTTTAAAAGCTATCTGTCCCTGGTTATTTCCCTGGCTTTTACCATTTTAATCTTTTTAAACTTTCAAAATGTAATTTATGCGGATTCCTTTGCCGTACTGGGAGCTAAAAATAAGGAATATGTGGATATTATAATTGAGGTGGTTTCCTTTGTCTTAGGCTGTTTTATGTTTTTCTTTATCTGGTATTCCACCAATGTGTTCCTGACCAGAAGGAAGAAGGAAATCGGTATCTACGTATTTATGGGGCTGTCCAATCAGCGAATCGGGAAGATGTATGTTATCGAAACCGCTTTGATTGGCTGTTCAGCGCTTGTTTTGGGAATTGTTTTTGGGATTATCACTACCGGTCTGTTTCAGATGATTTTACTGGCTGTTTCGGATATAACCATTGATATCCGGTTTCAGTTTGTTTTGCGGCCGATATTGATTACGGCGGGGATTTACCTGGTTATGTATTGTATTTTTATTATCAAGGGATATCTGAATATTGTCCGCAGCAGTGTTTTGAATATGATCTCGGCGGCCAGACAGAATGAATATGTCAGACAGAAAACTCCGGTTTTATTACTCAAGTCAGTGTTGGGTATGGCTGTACTGGGGAGCGGTTATTATCTGGCGATCAAAGAAGGCGGACAGGAGGTTATGGGAAATGTTCTGGCCGCAGTGGTACTGGTAACATGCGGGGTTTATCTGCTGTTTGGCGGAATGATACCGTTTTTCTTCCAAAGGCTGGCGGCAAATAAGAGGTACCTTTATCAAAAGCAGCGAACGCTCTGGATCAATCAGGTGATTTTTCGAATGAAGAAAAATTACCGCACCTATGCTATGGTATGTGTGCTGGTGCTTTGTTCGGTTACCGCACTGGCAACCGGTTTTGCCCAGAAGAACCGATATGACAATATGATTCTTTTTGAAAATACCTATGCATATCAGCTTTTAAGTGATCAGGATGATTTAGATGCGGAAGCCCGAGGGCTTATTGAAGGAACCAATGAAATCGTCTTCAGCTCCCAGACACCAATCCTACAATTGGATAGCGGAATAACGGAGACAGAATATATTCATAATTCTTACGGCTTGATTGCTTTTTCAAATCTGCAGCAGGTGGCGGCAGATACCGGAATGGAATTTGTCCTGGAAGAACCGGGGGATGATGAGATCATCAGGGCTTCAAGATTATACATAATGTCTCTGGTGACACATTCCGAGGCAACGGTCAAAATCAACGGAAAAACCTATCGTCAGACTGCAGAGACCAGTGTCCCTTATCTGGGATATCTGCAGGAACAGGTATGCTTTTATGTGGTGAATGATGAAGAATATCAGCGTCTGCGTCCGCTGGGGACGGAACTGTATACATATAATTACCGGATTGCTGATCTGGCGGCTTTTACCGAGACCAGGGATGCGCTGGACAGGTTGGTAAAAAAGGAACAGTCTGCAGGCCATTATATCGGCAGGGTTGCCATGGACCCGGAAAACAATGATATGGATTGGATTAAAGTACTATATTCACTTTGCCTCTTTATGTTTATGGTGTTTATCCTGGCCAGCGGCAGCATTATGTTTATGAAGCTGTATAATGATGCTTTTGAGGAGAAAGAGCGCTACCTGATTATGCAGAAAATGGGCTTTGATGACCGGCTCTTAAAAAAAGCCATCGCCAGTGAACTGGGTTGTGCCTATGCCGTACCGTTTATCGTTATGTGCATTTCCTCTTATTTTTCCGTGCATGCCCTGGGAAATATGATGTTTACTGATTTGCTGCCGGTTAATATTGTCAGTGTGCTGGTGGTATTGGTTATCTTTCTGCTTTGCTGCGGGCTGTCATTACCGGTATACCGGAGGAATGCCGGAATCAAATAACATGCTGTCACGCATACGGAATGCGGATCATCACATCGGTTCCCACCATCAGAGTACTGCTGTAAAATAGTCCATACCGGTCCCCGTAAAGTACCTGCAGCCGCTGGTGGGTGTTATAGACACCAATATTGCTGCCGTGCTTGCTTTCACTGGTGCCGCTGAGGATTTTGCCCATGGTTTGGGCATCCATCCCGCAGCCATTGTCGGAAATCAGAAAAACAATATCCCCACTCTCGGTCCAGGCTGTAATGACAATTGTCCCCGACTTATCTTCCTTCTCCAGAATGCCGTGCTGAATGGCATTTTCCACAATGGGCTGGAAGGTCAGTTTGGGGATTTCGCATTCCATTAACTCATCAGGAACATCAACAATAAACGCAATATGATCCCGGTACCGCATATTTTGCAGCCGGACATAGAGGGATACATGGGTAAGCTCCTGTTCTACGGTATTAACGGAATCCTTTTTACTCAGGGTCAGCTTGTAAAAGCTGGACAGTGCCTGTACCGCTTCGGTTACCTCATTGCTTTGCCCGCTGTGGGACAACCAGTTGATCATATCCAGAGTATTGTATAAAAAATGGGGATTGATCTGGGCCTGCAGGGCATTGAATTCGGCCACCCGTAATTGCTCTGCGGATTTGATCTGTGATTCCAGCAGGCCATTGATGCGGTCAGTCATATAATTGTAGGTATCCGTCAGCTCGCTGATTTCATCTTTTCCCGGCATCATTTCTGCCGGCATCAGCTTGCCGGAACGGACGGTTTTCATCTGCTGGATCAATCGGGAAATTCGCCGGGTGATGGAACGGGACAACGCAAAGGCAAGGAAAAAGGCAACTGCCAGAAAAATTAAGTATACCCCTACGAAACGCAGGATAAAACTTTGTTCCCGCTCCAGCAGCGGCGCGGCGGGAATAACCGACACCAGATACCAGTCGGTTCCGTTAATGGGATAATAGCTGATATATACCTTCTCCTCCAGAACCTGCCTGATGACAAAGGTATTGGGGGTGCTGAGAGATGTAGTCAGAGTGGGATAATCCATAAAATAAGTACCGGACAGGGTTTTGTCCGAAGTCGCCACCAGACTGCTGCGGCGGTTAATAATATAAGTAACACTGCTGTTATTGGAAAGGTCTTGCTTCAGGGAATCATCCAGGGTTGTCTGATCATAGTAAATGACCACATAGGCAGCAGTTTTTTCCGGCTGGTTTTCATAAGAAATCCGCTGGACATGAGCCTGCCCGCCATAAGTACTGACTTCACTGGGGGACAGGTAAAAGGAGGGGCAGTACAGGGCATAGACGGAGGTGCCGCTGAAAATACCATACCAGTAGGTTCCCTTAGCCTCATCCATGGGCTGCAGAATACCACTGTCATCGTGAGTATAAAGAGAGGCAAAAGGCTCGTCCATATATATTTTGATATTTTTAATCAAGCTTCCGTCCACATAGGAATTAACAGCTTTAATAAAAGAAGCAGTCTGGTCGGATGAAGAATAATTATTGGCAATATCCGCATCAGGGGAAATTCGCAGGCCGGATAAATAGGAATCGGAGGTGATGATATTGGAGGTGGTACCGATCTGGCGCAGGGTGGACTCCACCGTATTCACCGTCTGCTGTGCCAGCTGGTGTTCGGAAAGAATGGTATCGGATACCACGATCTGATAAATCTGACCGTAAATAAAAATCGAAACGGCAATGGTGGGGATAGCCAGCAGCAGCCAATAGGAAATCATCAGCTTGTGAGATAACTTGGTATTATACAGGTAATAATTTTTTAAACCTCTGATCCACTTTTTCATTAAAAACCTCCATCCTCCACAGCCTGCGGCTTTGAGCAGAAACGCAAAGCGCCGTGTGAAAATTTATTTTCATACCAGCATCTTTTCCCGGTATTCGGATGGGGAAAGCCCCACTTGTTTTTTGAAGCATTTGCCGAAGTAATTTCCGTCGGTATAGCCTACTTTGGCGGAGATGTCAGTGATTTTATATTGGGAATCGGCCAAAAGAAGCTTGGCTCTTTCAATCCGAAAGTTGGTAATATACTGGTTTAGGGTCAGTCCGGTTTCATTTTTGAATAAGGTGCAGACATAAGAGGATGACATGTGGACATGATCACCGATTTCTTTCACGGATAAAATTTCCTGCTGATAATTTTTACCGATAAATTCCTTGATCAGTAACACTGTGGGGCTTTCCAGCGGCTGCACTCTGGTTGCAGTGAGAAAAGCCTGAGATTTTTCCTTCAGTAAATGATGCAGATCGGAAAGCGTATGGCAGCTTTGGACATACTCCAGAACGATATCCGAGGAAGCAAAAGCCAGGCTGCTGTCCAGAAACAACTGCCGGTAGGCATTCTGAATCGTTATGAACAGTTTATAATAAATATCCTTAACCCGATTGGGCATTAAGGATGTATTATTTTGAAAGGAAGAATAAATGGTTTCCTCCAACCCCGCAACACGGGCGGGATCACGGGAAAGAAGAGCCTCCGAATATCCCCCGGAAGGATCGGAAAATACCGAAGTTGCAGCTAATTTGCCGGCATGCGGAAGCAATATACTGTTATGCTCATGAAAAAAACTGCTCTGCATCAGAATAACTGCCGAGTTATAAGATTTATAAACATTTTCCATATGAGAAACGGATTCACCTACAGCAATAAAGAAAGGAGCGGTACCGGCAAAAAGCTCCTTCAAGGTTTCGGCAGTCCGAACCAGCAATTTTTCTTCCGGCTTTCCATCTCCGGAAATATGGTAAACCAGATATTGGTCATGCTTTACCACATGCAGCTCATGCATATGGCGGTGAGATAAGAAAGCAGCAAAGCTTTCCTGGATATGCTGCATTTTAGCCGGTTCGATCTCATTGATGGAGCCTGTGGATTTTAAAATAATCGTAGTATAGCTCATGGAAGCTTTTGAGGAGCCTCCGGTCCAGGCCAGATCTTCCGGGGTAAAAGGAGTACGCTGTTCAGGCGGACAGGTCATGGCCAAAGCAAGCTGTCCTGCCTTGGCAAGCAAATGGAAGGCTTCTGATTGCTTGGAACGTTTCAGCTGGACATTATTTTCCATGGCCTCCCGGATGGCATCCTCCACTGACAGGGGATCAAGCGGTTTTTCCACGTAACTGACGGCTTTCAGACGGATTGCTGCCTTTAAATATTCCCGGTCAGAATAACCGCTCATAAAGATCACGCTTGTGTCAGGCAAAAAGCTCTTGATCTTCTCGGCCATTTCGATCCCGTTCAGGCGTGGCATGCGGATATCGCTTAAAATAATATCAGGCGATTCCTGACGTGCCATTTCCAGCCCTTTCAAGCCATCCTCAGCCTCAAATATCTGAGAAATCTGCAGACAATCCCAATCTATGGTATTGATCAAGCCTTTTCTGGTTAACTCTTCATCATCAATAATCAGCAGTTTCATACCTAATCTATGTCCTTTCGGTGCTTTACCAAGCTCTTGAGAAATATAATACCATAAAATTTTACCTTTTTCCAAATTTTTTACGATAGGATTCATCAATTATAAATGGTAAATTAATATTGAGCCAAAGATGCGGGAAGGAGTCGGAACGATGTCAGAGTATGTTCTTGAATTAAAAGGAATTACCAAGATTTTCCCCGGTGTGAAGGCATTGGATAACGTTCATTTTCAATTGCAGAAAGGAACGATTCATGCCCTTATGGGAGAAAACGGAGCAGGGAAATCAACCTTTATAAAAGTAATTACAGGAGTTCATAAAGCAGAAGAGGGGGAAATCTTTCTGGATGGTCAAAAGGTGATCTTCAAAGGACCTAAAGATGCCCAGGATGCCGGAATTGCAGCAATATATCAGCATGTTACATCCTATCCTCACCTTACCGTGGCGGAAAATATTTTTATGGGTCATGAAAAAGTAAAGAATGGAATGATCCGGTGGCGGGAAATGTATGAAGCTGCCGATGAACTGTTAAAAGAATTGAATGCGGATTTTAAATCCACAATGGAAATGGGAATGCTGTCGGTAGCCCAGCAGCAGATGGTGGAAATCGCCAAAGCCCTGTCCATGGAGGCCAGGATCATTATCATGGATGAGCCCACCGCGGCCCTGACCAAAAGAGAATCCGAGGAATTGTACCGGATCACCGAAAAACTGAGGGACAACGGAGCTTCCATTATCTTCATCTCTCACCGTTTTGAGGATATGTACCGGCTGGCCAGTGAAGTGACGGTCTTCCGGGATTCCCAGTACATAGGAACTTATGATGTAAATGAAATTACCAATGCCGATCTCATCAATGCCATGGTGGGACGTGAAATAAAAGATTTGTTTCCCAAGCCGGTGATTAAAATCGGAGAGGAAGTCCTCAAGGTGGAAAACCTCACCCGAACAGGCTTCTTCAAGGGTGTCAGCTTTGCGGTAAGAAAAGGTGAGATTCTGGGTCTCACCGGATTAGTGGGAGCGGGCCGGACGGAAGTGGCTCAGACCATTTTCGGAATCGAGAGATATGATGGCGGCAAAATCTTTCTGGAAGGAAAAGAAGTGACGGTTAAAAAGCCCAGTGATGCCATGAAGCTGGGAATCGGTTTACTTCCTGAGGACCGCCAGCATCAGGGATTGATTCTGGATTGGGGGATCGGTGACAATATTACCCTGGCCGAACTGAAACAATTTTCCAGCCATGGTGTTACCAATATAAAAAAAGAACGGGAAGTGGCAAAACAACTGGCTGAAAGTGTCGATACCAAGGCCGTGACGCTATTGGATAAAGCCAGCTCATTGTCCGGCGGCAATCAGCAGAAGGTGGTAGTAGCCAAGTTGCTGGCTTCTGACTATAAAGTGATTATTCTGGATGAACCCACCAAGGGTGTGGACGTAGGAGCCAAGGCAGAGATTTATGAGATTATGGGTGAATTGGCCCAGAAAGGCTA
Source organism: Lachnospiraceae bacterium (assembly GCA_031555615.1). Taxonomy (GTDB): domain Bacteria; phylum Bacillota; class Clostridia; order Lachnospirales; family Lachnospiraceae; genus UBA935. Next base: position 26,646 of record JAVBUF010000019.1, read on the forward strand.
TGCCATCATTATGATATCTTCGGAAATGCCGGAAATCCTGGGGATGTGCGACCGGATCGTGGTGATGTGTGAGGGCCGGGTAACCGGTGAATTAACTGGAGCCGAAGCCAGCCAGGAAGCCATTTTAAAATATGCCATGGCCAAATCCTTAAAATCAGCAAACAAAACGGCAGGAGAGGGGGACGGTAAAAATGAAAAAGTTTGACATTAAAAAATTAACCGGATCCCGTGAAGTGAGCTTGCTGATCGTCCTGATCATTCTGTGTGCCTTTATCCAGATCATCAATCCCGGGTTCCTGACAACCAAGGTTATTGTGGATATGTTTAAAAACTATTCCGTGACCATGATTCTTGCTTTGGGAATGATGGGGGTCCTGCTGATCGGCGGTATTGATATTTCCATCGGTTCAAGTCTGGCTTTGTCCGGTATGAGCATGGCCCTGTTGATGCGGGATGGGATGATTACCAATACTTTTTTGGCCATACTTGTTTCCATCGTCATCGGAACCTGCTGCGGAGCTGTTATCGGTTTGACCATATCAAAGGGAAAAGTACTGCCTATTATTGCAACCCTGGGTTTTATGAATATTTTGCGGGGCATCACCTATCTGGTGGCTAAAAGCCAGTGGGTAGCAGCTTATCAGGTTACCAATGATTTTAAAAGCTTCGCCCAGAGCAGCACCCTGACTTTCGGACTGCTGAACAATCTGATTACCATTATGCTCCTTTGTTACAGCATCTTCTTTATCCTGATGAAATGGACCAGAATCGGCAGAAAAATTTATGCGGTAGGAAGCAATCCGGAAGCAGCGGAAGTAAGCGGTATCAAAATCAATAACATCAAGCTGCTGGTCTACTCCATTATGGGAGCACTTGCCGGTCTGGCCGGGGCCCTGTGGGTTTCCCTCTATGCTTCGGCGCAGGGAGATATGGCCAAAGGCATCGAGATGGATGTTATTGCCGCCTGTGTAATCGGCGGAGTAAGCCTCAACGGCGGACGGGGCAGCGTCGCAGGAGTGTTCCTGGGTTCCCTGACCATTGCCATTATCGGAAAAGCATTGCCTCTATTGGGGATTTCCCAATTCTGGCAGAATGGTATTAAAGGAGTGATCATCCTGATTGCCATTATCCTCAATGTCTTGACCCAAAGAATGATGTTAAAGAATAATCTGAAAGTGAGGGAGATGTAATTATGGCTGGAAAATCCGGAAGAACTATTGCAATAACACAGCCCAGGGCATCCTGGCTGCAGCTCCTTCTCAAGTGGGAAAGTATCCTGTTGATTATCTTTATCCTGGTTAACATTATGAATGCCTTTATTTCACCTAAATATATGAGTGTGACGGGACTTTTCACCGCTACCAATTCCTTTTTGGAAAAAGCATTTATCGTATTGCCCATGGCCTTTATCCTGATTATGGGTGAAATCGATATTTCAGTAGGGGCAACAGTGGCTTTGTCGGCGGTATTTCTGGCCATGTCCTACAACGCCGGGTTACCTATGGGTCTGGCCATCATCGTCTGTTTGTTAACCGGTACGGTTTGCGGCCTTATTAACGGTTTGATCTTAACCCGGTTTACCGAACTGCCGCCCATGATCGTTACCCTGGCAACACAGATCATCTTCCGCGGCATTGCGGAAATCTGCCTGGGTGATCAGGCTTCCGGCGGACTGACTAAAGTAGCCTGGTTCAGCAACCTGTACTGGGGCTATATCGGACCGGTACCTTATATGTTCATTATATTTGTAGTCCTGGCTGTTTTCATGGGCTGGCTGGCCCATAAGACCATCTTTGGCAGGTATGTCTTTGCCATCGGCAGTAACCGTGTGGCAGCACAATATTCGGGAATAGCGGTCCAGAAGATCAGATGTATTGTTTATACCATGACCGGTACTTTTTCGGCCATAACCGCCATTTTCCTGGCTTCCCGGATGGGCAGCACCCGCTCCAATATTGCCGAAGGATATGAGCTGGAAGCCATTTCCATGGTGGTGCTGGGGGGCATTTCCACAGCCGGCGGCAAAGGAAGATTTCCCGGAGCCATCATCGCCATCTTTATCATCGGCTTCCTGCGCTATGGTTTGGGACTGATCAATATCTCTTCCCAGGTCATGCTGGTAGTGATCGGTACCTTGCTGGTACTGGCAGTAATGGTTCCCAAGCTGGACCTGAAACGATTGATGCCGCAGCGGAAGAAAAGCGCGGTAAACTAATGGATACCTTCATCTATGGTATAATACTTCAGGGTGTTTTATCTGGATGTGATGTATAAAAATGAAAACCTGAATGGGAGGAAAAAAAGAATGAAGAAAAAATTACTCAGTGTACTTCTCAGTGTGGCCATGATTTCCACGATGCTCATGGGATGTGGTAAGTCAGCCGCTGAAACAGCAGCATCATCCGGAGACAGTGCCGGCGGGGTATATGCTCTTGTTACCAAGGCAGCAGGAAACCCTTACAACGAAAAAATTGCGTCCGGATTCCAGGAGGTATGTGATGCCGCCGGTGTGAAAGGTGTCATCAAGCACCCCGAATCCGCAACCGCAGAAGCACAGATCACCATGATCAATGAATTGGTGGCTCAGGGCGTAAGTGCCATCGCCATCGCCGGAAATGATTTTGATGCTTTACAGCCGGCTTTAAATGCCGCTATGAATGCCGGGATCAAGGTATCCTCTCTGGATTCCAATGTCAATCCTGACAGCCGGATGACCTTTGTAAATCAGGCCGGTGTGGAACAGATCGGTCAGACCCTGATGGATGCTGTCCTGGATATCTCCGGCGGAGAAGGCCAGTGGGCCATTCTCTCCGCAACCTCTCAGGCTGCCAATCAGAATGCCTGGATCGAAGCAATGAAAACAGTTATGGAAGATCCTAAATATGCCGGTCTTGAACTGGTGGAAGTTGCTTACGGTGATGACGAGTATCAGAAGTCCGTAGACCAGACCCAGGCCTTATTGCAGAATTATCCGGACCTGAAGGTAATCTGTGCACCTACCACTGTAGGAATTATGGCAGCAGCCAAGGTTCTGCAGGACGAAGGTTCCGCCTGCAAACTCACCGGATTAGGCTTGCCTTCCGAAATGGCGGATTATATCGGCGACAGCAAATCCTGTCCTTATATGTATCTGTGGAATCCCATTGATGTAGGTAAATTAAGTGCTTATACCTCTATCGCATTGGTAGACGGAACCATTACCGGAGCAGCAGGCGAGAAATTTACCGCCGGCAGCATGGGCGAATATGAAATCGTTTCCGCATCTGACGGCGGCAGCGAAATTATCGTAGGGCCTCCCTTCAAATTTGAAGGTTCTAACATTGATGAGTGGAAGAGCGTATACTAAGATAACGTAAAAAGCCGGATCAGGGAGTACCAGAACCCTGGTCTGGTTTTTTGACTAGATATGGTAGCCGCTCTTCCGGTATTCGGTGGGGGTCATTTTTAAAGACTTTTTAAAGGTTCTGATAAAGTGCTCGCTGGTTTCATAACCAATCTGATTGGCAATGTTTGCAATTGATAAATTAGTATCCTGCAGCAGAATCTGCGCTTTTTCAATTCTGATTTGCTGAACTAACTGTGTAAACGTCCGATTGGTTATGGTTTTTATTAATTTGGAAGTATATTCGGGGGTGTAATGAAAACGCTCGGCAATATCTTCCAGAGTAATGGAAGAAAAATTGTCCTGAATAAACTGCAGTAAAGCAAAGCGTTGAACATCTGCCTTTTGGGTAAAGGTAGGGAGTTCGACGCTTTTTTCATAATTACGGATCAGCAGTCCAAAGATCAGCATCAGGGTATAACCGATCATCTGGTCAAAATAAAGAGACTGATTGACTGATTCCCAATACATATATAGGAAGCCTCTTTGAATCTCAAAATCACTTCCGGTATGAAAAATAATATAGTGGTTACCGTTTTCAGAGTAGATATTGTTCAGGAAAAAGGCTGATAAAATATTGGGATTACTTAAGAAATTAAAGAAAACATTATGGAGAGTACTTTTTCTGATCAAACAGTTCAGGACCACGCTTCCGTCAAAAACACCGATGGAATGTGATACCCCGGGAGGAATAATACAGATATCGCCGGAATGCAGGGAGAGTGTCCGGTTGCTGATGGTTTGTTCACAGATTCCGTCATAAACATAAACCAATTCAAAAAAGGTATGTTCATGCATGATTGCCGGTGTATAACGATTGTGACGCAGTGTAATAATAGCCGGATTGGAAACTTGATCAAAAAAGAAAGCGTCCTCAAATCTGGGGGGGATCGTGTTTTCGATTTCGGGAATTAATAAATGCCGCGAAAAAACCAGGTTCATGTCCAGTTGTGACAGGAACTGATTTAATGAGTATTCTTGCTGTCTGGCATAGTAATATTTTTTGTAAAATTCTTCATCTTCATTTAATCGATATACTTCACTTCGAAGAGTTTCATAGTCCAAAATCCATACCTCCAATAGAAATTAATATTATACAGTAAATATGTACTAAATATAATATATAAATTAAAATAAGTCAATGTTATTGATTAATACAAACAATTGTTAAAAGACCTGTAAAAACTATAATGTAATTATAAGACAAAAACAAAAAATTAAAAGAGGTACAAAGTGAAAATAAAAAATATTAAGGATACAACCACTTTTTTTAAACTGATTGACCAATGCACAGGCAAGGTAGAACTGATAACCGGCGAAGGTGACCGGCTAAATCTGAAATCAAAGCTATGCCAGTTCGTGGCATTGGCAAATGTATTTGCCTGTGAGGAGATACCGGAAATGGAGCTGGTAGCTTATGAGCAGGAAGATGCAATAAAAATTATAGAGTTTATGGCAAGTCAGACATAAGAGCAGCAAACGAAAGGAAGTTGGCGGATGAAAAAAGAAGTGATCGTGGAAGTAAAACATATGTATAAGTCTTTTGGTTCGACTGTGGCCCTGAATGATGTAAGTATCACTGTTCAGCGGGGCGAAATCCAAGGGCTGATTGGTGAAAACGGTTCGGGAAAATCCACAGTAACCTCTATTATTTCAGGAATGCAGAAAGCAAATTCCGGGGAAATGTTTTATCAGAATGAAAAATGGGAACCGGATTCCATGCTGTGGGCTTTGGATAAAGGAATCGGTATGATCGTTCAGGAAAGCGGCACGGTGCCCGGAATTACAGTTGCCGAGAATATATTTCTGGGTGAGACCCAGGCATTTAAGACTTTTGGCATTGTAAAACGAAAACAAATGATGCAGGAAGCCCAGGCGGCGTTGGATGCTATCGGAGCAAATCATATCAGGGCGGATGCAGTAACGGCAGCATTAGATATGCAGGACCGGAAACTGGTAGAGATCGCCAAGGTTATGCTCAGGCAGCCACAGGTATTGGTGGTGGATGAAACCACTACGGCACTTTCCCAGATCGGCCGGGATATTATCTATAAAATCATGAATCAGATGAAACAGGAAAATAAAGCGGTTATCTTTATTTCCCATGATTTGGATGAAATCATGAAGGTCTGCGATGCCTTAACCGTTCTCCGTGATGGAAAGATTATTGTTACCTTTAGCAAAGAAGAGTTTGACGAGGACTTAATTAAGACCAGTATGATCGGCCGGGAGCTGAAGGGGGACTATTATCGTAGTGATTACGACGGCAGTTATGGAGCAGATGTAGTTTTGGAAGTGAAAAATGCCCAGATGGGAGATCAGCTGAAAAACTTTAATCTCCAGTTACATAAGGGCGAAATACTGGGCATTGGAGGTCTTTCTCACTGTGGTATGCATAACCTTGGAAAAGTGCTGTTTGGTGCGATAAAACCGGCATCAGGTGACGTCTTAATCTCAGGCAGACCATTAAAAGGTGAAGCAGATGCAATGCGGCAAAAGATTGGTTATGTAGCCAAGGACCGGGACAGTGAATCCCTTTGCTTAAATGCCAGTATAAAAGACAATATTTCAATCGGCGGTTTGGAACAATTTGCGGTACATAAGTTTCTCATTATGCCACATAAAGAAAAGGAATATGTTAATAAGCAGGTTATGGATTTGAGCATCAAGTGTGCCGGCATTGAACAATACGTATCCGCCCTTTCCGGCGGCAATAAGCAGAAAGTGGTATTTGGAAAGTGGATTGGACGAGGCAGTGACATTCTGATTTTAGATTGCCCTACCCGAGGGGTGGATATTGGTGTGAAACAGGCTATGTATCAATTGATGTACCGCATGAAGAAGGAAGGAAAATCGATTATTATCATTTCCGAAGAAATGACCGAACTGATGGGCATGGCAGACCGGGTTCTGGTAATGAAGGATGGGGAAGTTAAAAAGGAATTTCCAAGAAGTGCATCATTGTGTGAAGCTGATATTATCCAGTACATGATTTAGGAGGCAGATAATGAGGAAAGAACATATAAAAAAATACATATTAAATCTAGCCCCTCTTTTCGGATTGATGGTATTGGCAGCAGCATTTTTTGCCATTGGAACATGGAAAGATATTAACATTCCTTATGGAATGAAATCAATCGTAAATCAATCGGTGGTGGTGGCAGTGGTGGCAACCGGAGCAGTTTTTATTTATACATTAGGTTCCTTTGATATCAGCCTGGGAGCTTCGGCGGCAGTCAGTGCACTGTTCGGGGCGATAGCATATAATGCCACAGAAAATCTGTTTGTGATGGCAGTAACCTGTGTGGGGGTAGCAGTATTGATATCATTGTTTAATTCGGTACTTGCTTCCGTATTTAACCTGCCGGTTTTTGTTACCACCATTGCGATGCTTAGTATTTTAAATGCATTGGTGCTGGTACTCATTAAGGTGAACGGAACGGGATCGGAAATTGCTGTTCCGGCGGCAGCGGTAAAAGTGTTGAATACCATTCCTTTTAAAGTTGTTGTATTAATTACTTTTTTAATCATCTGTATTTTCATTTTTAACTTTACGAAAATCGGACGAATGCAGAAGTTTTTGGGTGGTAATCCACTTTGCGCCAAACTGACAGGAATATCAGGAAAGAAATTGGCAGTTATTGCTTTTGCCATGGCAGGAACAGGGGTTGGATTGGGAGCCTTTCTCTCCATCATTTATGCCCCGACCTTAACCCGTAATACCGCCTCAAGTGTGGGAATGGATGTAATTATTGCCATTGTATTCGGCGGTATGCCGGTATCCGGGGGAGCAAGAAGCAAGATTTATGCGGCAGTGATCGGCGCTTTTTCCATGACGTTTTTAGGCCAGATCATGGTGATGCTCAATCTGAATTCCGGAATCAGCCAGATGGTAAAAGCGGCAATCTTTATTTTGGTAGTATTTTTGGCAACAAGTGATCAACGAGGAAAACTTCTCCCTAGGTAGAGGTTCCTATAAAAGAAAACACAAGGAGGATTAAGTAATGAAAAAGTTTTTAGCAGCGATTCTTTGTCTGACAATGACAGCGACTATGGTGTTGACCGGTTGCGGCAGCAAAGAAAATCAGGAAACAAAGCAGACCACGGAGGTGGCAGAAACAGAAAAAGCAGCAACAGACACAGCAACAGACAATGCCGGAGCGGAAGCAGCAGAAACGCAGCCGGAAGAGCCAGCGTTGGATATGAGCCAGAAGATCAAGATCGGTATTTTGGTATCGGATGCAACCACGGCAGAGGCACTGGCCTTCCGTACCTATTACACCGATTATATTCAGAAGCAATATAACGTGGAATTGATCTATTCCGATGAGTTAAAGGATGCAGCCGGAGAAACCTCGGCAATTGATACCTTCATCACCAATAATTGTAAGGCCATCATCTCCTTTTCTTCTTTTGACCGGGCCGCTCAGATTGAACAGTGTGAGGGTGCAGGTGTCTATTATTCAGTGGCAACCGGTACTTTAACGGAAGAAGAGTATGAAACCTACAAAGGCTATGAGCATTATGTAGGTGCAATCGGACCGTCCTTAAATATTGAGTTTCAGACCGGATATGACATGGCGCAGTATTATCTGGAACAGGGAAAAACCAACTTTGCAATCTTTGGCGGTGCTATTCCGTATTATACCGAAATGCATATTTACCGTGCAGCCGGTATGCTGTTAGCCATGGTTGAGGCCGGCGGCGAAGGTGCAAGCTACAAAGGTGCTGCGGATGAAGGTGCAATTGTCGGCCAGATTATGGCAGACAGCGGAATTGATACAGGAGCCATTGGCAATATCAATGTTGTTGGTTATGTAGGCGGTTATGATATGGATGATGCCTGGTTTGGAAAATGTGCCCAGATGGCACAGACACCGGATCTGGAAGTGATCCTGGCAGTCGGAAACGGTTCGGATTTCTTTGGTACATCTGTAGCCGGAACCGATGTTAAGGTTGCCAGTGTAGATGCCTATGCAAGCAGTTATAAAGAAGCTATGGAAGCTGGAATGCTGGATTATTTAGCCGGAAAGTTCTCCGCCAGCATCGGACCGGTCTTTATTGCAACCTATCGTGCTGCATTGGGAGCACCGGTACGGACAACTGAGGGTAATGCCCTTGCCCTTAGCCAAGGATACTGGGTTGCCACTTCAGCAGAAGAATTTAACAAATATTATGCTATCGACAGCTCTGTGGATAGTCCGGCTTATACAAAAGAGATGCTAGATACATTATTAACAGCAGACTTTACAGGCTTTTCAGATTTTGTAAAACAATTTAAATTCAGTGAAATTCAGGATATGGCTAAATAAGTTTCTGAAAACCTGCTTCCGGCTGGTGAGCCGGCCGGAAGCATTTAGTAAAAATGGACATTTGGATATATGGAGGAGCAGTATGAACATTTGGAAAAAAACAATAGGAATTGTCATCATTCCCGCCGCAACACTTCTGATAATGCTGACATTGTGCAGCGCTAACGGAATCAAAATGTTTGAAACGGAAGGCAACTGGATTGTATTCTTTCGGGCTGCGGCATCAGTTATGCTGACGACCTTTGCATTGTCCATCAATCTCAACTCGGGAAGATTCGATTTTTCAATTGGTGCGGTATCGCTGTTATCTTCTGTTATCAGTGCATCAATCTGTATTCAGGCGGGTCTGCCCACAGGATTAATGATGGTGATTTCTCTGGCAGCCGGCGCGCTGCTTGGAATGATATCGGGAACGGTATATGTATGTGTAAAGCTGCCCCCGATTATTGTATCCCTGGGAATGGCACTATTTTATGAAGGCATTGCCTTTGCAATCACCAAAGGTTATGGTGTTTCATTTGTGGCAAATGGGGAACTGACAAGCTTTCCGGGAGTCAAAAACTATCTCCTGGTGATCGTAATTGCTCTGGCGGTTATCATTTTTCTTTTCGATTATACGCAGTTTGGTTATGACTATAAAGCCTTACTGTCCGGCCAGAAAGTAGCTGTTAATACCGGAATTAAAGAGGTTCCCAATACCATCCTCTGCTACACGATAGCAGGCGGACTGATGGGAATCGTTGGTTTCTTAAGTGCAACCAATACCGGAACGATTCAAATGGCTTTGAATTTCGGCTCTATTGGGGTAATGTTTACGGCATTTTTGCCAATGTTCATTGGTGGTTTTATCGGGCGCTTTGGCAATGAAAAGATTGGTTATTTGTTGGGTGCGGTTACCACTGCTTTTATCTCACTGATGTATGCCAGAATGAATGTGGATGCATCCATTCAGCAAATTGCAACAGCGTTGATTTTAGTATGCTTCCTGATATATCTCAATAACGAAAATAAAATAGCCGAACTGATCCTGTTGAAAAAGTACTTAGGAAAGAAAGAGAAAAAAGAAAATGAAGTATAACACTTATGAGCATAAAACTTATGCTGGTATTATCTTTGATTTGGATGGTGTGATCTGTTCTACGGATCAGTATCATTACCGGGCATGGAAACAAATGGCGGATATAAGACAGATTTATTTTGATGAAAAAATCAATAACAGACTTCGTGGTGTGAGCCGCATGGAAAGTTTGGAAATTATTCTGGAGCGGTTCGAAGGAAACCTTTCACAGGAAGAAAAAAATTCTTTGGCAGAAGAAAAAAACCGGAATTATGTGGAGCTGCTGAAAGAGATATCGGGACAGGATCTTACCACAGAGGTCAGGGAAACCTTGGATTATCTGCGGGGAAAAGGGTATTTGCTGGCCATTGGTTCTTCCAGTAAGAATGCCAAATACATTTTGGAAAGATTGGGACTGGCCAATTACTTTGATGCTGTCAGTGACGGCACAAATATCAGGTGCTCCAAGCCGGATCCGGAAGTGTTTTGGAAAGCGGCAGAATTTATCTGTTCTTTACCATCGGAATGTCTGGTAGTAGAGGATGCGGTTGCCGGAATTGATGCGGCAATCAATGGTGGTTTCGACAATGCGGGCCTGGGCGAAGCCGCAGCTTATGAGAAAACGATGTTTTCGTTAAACAGCTTTGTAGACTTGCGAAAAATTTTGTAGAAAATGACAGGCCAAGGAAATCCTTTGGCCGATTTCATAGAGGAGGACTTAAGTATGGATTTGAAAGGGGCACCTTTTCACTTAAAGGATGGAGATATCGCGTGGATAGAGCAGACATTGGCGGAAATGTCGGTTGAAGAAAAGATCGGGCAGCTTTTTTGCCCTATTGGTTATTCTACCGATCCCAATTATTTAAATATGCTGCTTAACATGCATATTGGCGGATTGTTTTTCCGGGATGGCGTGGGAAAGGAAATGCGAGACACCTTTGAGTATGCGCAAAATCATTCCCGCATTCCGTTGCTGATACCGTCTAATCTGGAATCAGGCGGAGATGGCGCAGCCATTGACGGGACACCCTATGGGAAGCCCCTTGCCTGTGCAGCCGCAGGAGATAAGAAATATGCCTATAGATTGGGAAAGATAGCCTGCTCGGAAGCTGCCGCATTGGGAATCAACTGGGCATTTGCTCCCGTCGTGGATATAGATATCAATCATCATAGTCCCATAACCAATGTCAGAACCTTTGGGAACAATCCGGAAATAATATGGAAATATGCCAAAGAATATATGAAAGCAGCGACAGAAAATAATGTCGCAACAAGCGTCAAGCACTTCCCGGGGGATGGGGTAGATGAAAGAGATCAGCACCTTTTAACTTCCATAAATTCTTTGTCAATGGAAGAATGGGATGAAAGCTATGGTATGATTTACAAGCAATTAATTGATGCAGGAACTTTGACCATTATGGCCGGACATATCGCCCTGCCGTCCTATCAGGAGCATTTCAATCCATTGACAAAAGAGAAGATCATACCCGCAACCCTTTCCAAGGAACTATTAAATCATTTGCTGCGGGAAAAACTGGGATTCAATGGCCTGATTATTACCGATGCTACTCCCATGGTGGGATTCACCGCCGCCATGGCCCGTTCCAGATCGATTCCTTATGCCATCGAGTGCGGCTGCGATATGATTTTGTTCAATAAAGATTTGGCCGAAGATTATGAATTTATGATGGATGGTTATCAAAAAGGGCTTTTATCCGAAAAGCGATTACTGGAAGCAAATCGTCGGATATTGGCATTGAAGGCCGCATTAAGGCTCCATGAGAAGAAAGCCCAAAAGCAACTTGTACCATCACCGGAAGCACTTGGAATATTGCAGAGCAAACAACATACAACATGGGCGAAGGAACTGGCAGATCAGTCCATTACCCTGGTAAAAGATACCCAGAAGCTGCTGCCCATCTCACCCAAAAAGCATAAAAGAATCCTGCTGGAAATTATGGGTGATTTTCCTTCCAATGAAAGGGTGCTGGCTCAGGTAAAGACGGAACTGGAAAATAAGGGGTTTGAAGTGACGTTGTATGAATATGAAAATTTTGAATTAGGGGTGGATAATGTCCGTTCATTCAAAGAAAAATATGATTTGGTTATCTATGTGGGCAATGTAGAAAATGCCAGTAATAAAACTACAAGCCGTTTAAACTGGTATACCTTCTGGGGACAGGGAAATAACGTGCCCTGGTTTGTGGAAGAGGTTCCCACGATGTTCATCAGTGTAGCCAATCCCTATCATTTATTGGATGTACCGATGATCAGAACCTATATCAATTGCTATTCTAACAATCAATATGTTTTAAATTCAGTGGTTGAGAAGATAACCGGTAATAGTGAATTTAAAGGTAAAAATCCGGTAGATCCCTTCTGCGGAAGAAAAGAATTATCCTATTAGGAGAAGAAGATGAAAATTTCCCATTTAACTATTAATCAATTACATAATCCATTAGGCTATGATTTGTCCTTTATGTCTTTCTCCTGGCAGGTGGATGATGCAACAGGAACTCGCAGTGAGGCTGTTAAGCTTGAGATTTCAACCAAAGCAGATATGTCTGCACTGGCATATGATACAGGAGTTCTTGCTGATTATAGTGAGTGCAGGTATGAAGTATCAATAAAGCTGGAAAACCGAACCCGTTATTTTTGGCGGATTTGGCTTCGGGATGTAGCGGGAGATGAGGCATGGAGTGATGTTGCATGGTTTGAAACGGGAAAAGGTCAGGAAACGTGGAAGGGAAAATGGATAGCGGCCCATAAAGAAGAAAACAGAATGCCCATTTTGTTTAAGGATTTTTCCATCAGTAAAGAAGTGAGCAAGGCAAGGCTTTACATATATGGTACAGGTCTTTATGAAGTATATCTGAATGCAGATATGGTTGGTGATGAGTATTTACAACCTGGTTATCATTCCTATGATTTACGAATGGAATATCAGACCTATGATACCACAGAATATATCCGGGCCGGTCGGAATCGCTTATCAGTCTTACTGGGAGAGGGATGGTATAAAGGACGATTTGGTTTTGATGATGATTACCGCAATCTATATGGGAACCGTAAAAAATGCATTGCGGAGCTTGTAGTTACCTATACAGATGGTACCGAAGAATGGATTTGTACAGATCATACATGGGAGGCAATGCAAAGTTCTATTGCTGAAAACGGGATTTATGACGGAGAATGGATTGATGATACCGCGGCCTGTGAAGAATTAATGATTGAAGAATTAGCAGACAGCAAAGAGCTATTGACTGAAAGAAGTAATCCACATATTCGTAAAGTACAAAGCTATGTTCCGGTTACACAGATCGAGCATTCGGAAGGTTATTTGCTTTTGGATTTTGGTGAGAGTATAACCGGATGGGTAGAATGGAACGGCAAACTGGAGAATGGACAGCAAGTGAAGCTGTCTTATGGAGAAGTACTTCAAAAGGGCGCTTTTTACAATGATAACCTGAGAACGGCAAAAGCTGAATTTAACTATATTTCTAACGGAACAGCAAAAAGAGTCAGACCTCATTTTACATATTATGGTTTTCGCTATGTGAAGGCAGAAGGTCTTAAAGAGGGCCAAAAACTACATTTTACCGCATATCGGTTGATGTCGGATATTCCGGTTATGGGAAAACTGGTTACTTCAAATGAAAAGGTAAACCGCCTGGTAGAAAATACGATACGTTCCCAGCAATGCAATTTTCTGGATATTCCCACCGACTGTCCGCAACGGGATGAGCGAATGGGATGGACCGGAGATGTGGCCATATTTGCCGGAACAGCTTGCTTTCATATGGACTGTGGAGCTTTCTTCAGACACTATATGAAAAATTTGGATCAGGAGCAGAGGTTACTGAATGGAGCCGTGCCCTTTTTTGTACCGAAACCTAAAATAGCGGCAGGCGAAGGTGTAAATCCCTTTTATTATACGGCAGGAGCTTGTGCATGGGGAGATGTGGCCACCATTTTACCATGGACGTTATATCAGTATTATGGTGACAAAGGCTTGCTGCGGGAGCAGTATCCGGTGATGTGTGCATGGACAGATTATCTGACCGGGCGGGCAGCAGAAAATGAGGTTCCGTATTTGTGGCAAAATGACCGGCAGCTGGGTGACTGGCTGGCACTGGATAATGGCGATCTTAATAATCCCATTGGGAAGACCGATGCCCAAATGTTAGCCTCCGCCTATTACTATCAGTCTGCACGGTTTTGTTGTCAGGCAGCGGAAGTATTGCGGGATGAAAGATGCCAAGAATTCCGTCAGTTAGCGCGGAATATCAGGCAGGCTTTTCTGGCGTTTTATTTTAACCAAGATGGAGAACTGAATGTAGAACATACCCAGACTGCCTGTGCAGTTCTGCTGCATATGCAGTTATATCCGGAGAGCGGCCGGGTGCAGCTCACAAACCGTCTGAAGGAACTTCTGGAAGAAAATGACGGTCATTTGAATACCGGCTTTATCGGAACACCTGTATTATGCCCGGCTTTGTCGGAAAACGGATTCAATGATATGGCATACGACTTGCTGCTGAATGAAGAGTATCCCGGCTGGCTTCATGAAGTGAATATGGGCGCAACTACTGTCTGGGAACGGTGGAATTCTCTGAACGAAGACGGCAGCATCAGCGGCACCGGTATGAACAGCTTAAACCATTATGCCTATGGCAGTATTGCTGAGTGGATGTATCGCTACATGTGCGGTTTTAAACCCAGCATGGGCAGTGATATTAAAATGACCATCAGCCCGATGCCGAATGCCCGGATAAAGACCGTGACCGGAAGCTGGAATTCGATATATGGAACCTATGTGAGCGGATGGACCTTTGACGAAGAGTTAGGAATCAGGTACAAAATGGAGATTCCCTTTGGCGCCAATGCCAAAGTGGTGTTTCCCAATGGAAATACCCATTTATTGGAGCGTGGAATTTATTACTTTAACAGCAATGGAGATTGTGAATGAAAACTTAAGATTGATGTTTTCGGTATTCCTTCGGAGACATCCCGAACCGTCCCCTGAAAATCTTATAAAAATAACTGAAATTATGATACCCAACATCGAGACTGATGTCGGTAACCGAAAGGCTGGTATGGGACAGCAAATAGGCTGCCTGATCCAGTCTTTTTTCCTGCAAAAGTTCCGTATAAGTCCGGCCGGTGGCATTCTTGATCATCCGGCTGAGCCAATATAAGTCATAAGATAAAGAAGCAGCAAGATGGGACAGATCACCCTCCCGGTAGTGCTCTTCAATATAACGGAAAACAGTAAAAAGCAATTCCTGTTCGGCCCGGTCATGGCCGATATCCACCTTATCCGTAAGATTCAAAAGATGCAGAAAAAGCAGTCCCATGGTGGTCTGGTTGAGGCTTCTTTTGTTAGTCTGTTCATGCAGCAGCATCCAGATCAGGTTTTCCATCAGGTTTTGGATGGGCAGGACATCAGCCACCTTGAAATGCAGGTAACTGATATTTTGAGCACCGCTTTTTAAGCACTCGATGAGAAAGTTGCGAATCAGATTATTGCCGTTGCCGATCATGTCCAGAGAGCGGTCGAAGAATTCCGGCAGGATAATAAAGTTAACGGCGATATCGCCTTCTCTGGCCGGATAGATTTCCTGGGCGGCATTTTGGCTTAAGAAAAGCAGTTCTCCATTTTGCAGCAGAATCTCATTGCCGTTGATGATATGCTTCGTCTGCCCGGAGCACATATAGACTACTTCCACATAATTGTGGGTATGTTTGGGAAAATGAATAAACCGCGTATGAGGGCGCAGTTCAATCAGCTTGCCCTTTTCCAGGAGCTTTTCACTGTCAATTGTCATACTGCGATTAAGGTTATAAATTTCAGTATCCACGGTATGTCTGCCATTTAAGATTTCCCGTTCTTCCGGTGTAATCTCTTTTAACCTCTTAAGTATATCTTCTCTCATTCACAATCCCTCCGTCCCTATTATATCGATACTTGTCTTAAGGTGCAAGCCAAGATTGCAAATCAGGTTAATAATATTTGCAAACGATGTTCTTTTTACAAAACATATTTTTTATTAAAATGATAATAAGAGAAATTGACAGTAAGAATTGGAGGGCAGCAACATGGGGGATTATTATTTGGCAGTAGATATCGGCGCATCCAGTGGCCGTCATATACTGGGACATATGGAAGATGGGAAAATGACCATCGAAGAAATATACCGCTTTCCCAACGGTCTGTGTGAGAAGGACGGTGAAGCCTGCTGGGACTTGGTTCAGCTCTTTGAACATATTAAGACCGGTCTGAAAAAATGTCGGGAAATAGGGAAAATTCCGGTCAGTATGGGAATTGATACATGGGGAGTTGACTTCGTCCTTTTGGATTCTGAGGAAAAGGTGATTGGCAATACCGTAGGATACCGTGACAAACGGACCGAAGGGATGGACGAAGTGGTATACCGGAAGATTCCGGAAGAAGAACTGTATGCCAGAACCGGTATCCAGAAACAGATATTCAATACAATTTATCAGCTCACTGCCATCAGAGAGAAGAAACCGGAGCATTTAAAGGCAGCTGCAAAAATGCTGTTGATACCGGACTATTTTCATTATCTGCTGACCGGAGCACCGGCATCGGAGTATACCAATGCCACCACCACCCAATTACTCAGTCCCGTAACCAAAGACTGGGATTGGGAATTAATCGACTTGCTGGGATTGCCCCGGCAAATTTTCCAGGAAGTCAAAAAACCGGGAAGCAGCCTGGGACGACTGACCCAGGCCATCCAGGAAGAAGTAGGGTTCGACCTGGAAGTGGTACTTCCCGCAACACATGATACCGGTTCGGCAGTACTGGCTGTGCCCTCAAATGATAATCATACGTTATATATCAGCTCAGGGACATGGTCGCTGATGGGAGTGGAGCGGATGAAAGCGGACTGTTCCGAAAACAGCAGGACTTTGAACTTTACCAATGAGGGCGGATATGATTATCGGTTCCGTTACCTGAAAAACATTATGGGATTGTGGATGATCCAGTCAGTAAAAAAAGAGCTGCAGGATCAGTATTCCTTTGCCGAACTATGTGAAATGGCGGATGGGGAGAGTATCTCATCACTGGTGGATTGTAACGACGAGCAGTTTCTGGCACCGGATTCCATGATTCAGGCATTGCAGGATTGTTGCCGGAAGAGTGGGCAGGAAATCCCCCATAAAGCGGGAGAACTGTCCAGAGTCATCTATCGAAGCCTGGCCCAGTGCTACGGCCTGACCGTGCGGGAGCTGGAAGAGATAACCGGAATCAACTATTCCAGTCTCCATGTGGTGGGAGGCGGAGCCAATGCCGGATATCTCAATCAATTAACCGCAGCAGCCACCGGCAAAAGAGTATTGGCAGGTCCCACAGAAGCCACAGCAGTAGGAAATATTACGGTGCAGATGATTTATGGCGGCGAATTGGCCGATTTGACAGAGGCCCGCAAATGTATCAGGCAATCATTTCCCATCGAAATATTTGAAGGCTTTTACCTCAATCATGAGAGCCACTGAAACAATATATCAATCAGCAATTGCAAGTACCAACAAATGGCACTTGAACTAATAGGAGGAAAAAATGACAACAACACAAAGATATGAATCGGCAAAAGAAATTTATCAGGCCATCGGAGTGGATACCGATCAGGCCATCAGGACCTTAAAGGATATCCAGATTTCCATGCATTGCTGGCAGGGCGATGATGTCACCGGATTTGATCATGATGGTCCCCTCACCGGCGGAATCCAGACCACCGGTAATTATCCAGGCAAAGCCAGAACACCCCAGGAACTGATGGCTGATATTGATAAGGTATTCAGCCTGGTACCCGGCAAACATAAGCTGAATCTTCATGCCAATTATGCCATTTTTGCAGAAGGCGAATTTGCTGACCGTGATCAGATAGAACCCAAACACTTTGCCAAATGGGTGGAATTTGCCAAAGAAAGAGGTATTGGTTTAGATTTTAACCCTACCTACTTTTCCCATGACATGGTCAAAGACGGTTTGACACTTTCCAGCCCGGATAAAGAGGTAAGAGACTTCTGGATTCGCCACGGACAGGCATGTATCAGAATTTCCCAGTATTTTGCGGAAGAGCTGGGGCAGCCCTGTTTGATGAATATCTGGATTCCCGATGGTTATAAAGATATTCCCGCTGACCGGATGGCTCCCAGAGCAAGATTTAAGGATTCTCTGGATCAGATACTGAGCATTGATTACGATAAATCAAAAGTATATGTATGTCTGGAATCAAAAGTGTTTGGTATCGGCGTGGAATCCTACACCGTCGGTTCCTCCGAGTTTACCGTGAATTACGCTGCCCAGAAGGGGATTTTAAGTTTGATGGACAATGGACATTACCATCCCACCGAAGTGGTATCGGATAAAATTTCTTCCATGCTTTTGTTCCAGGATAAAATCGCTCTGCACATCACCAGACCGGTTCGCTGGGACAGCGATCATGTGGTGCTGCTGGATGATGAAACCAAAGAACTGGCCAAAGAAATTATTCGCAATGATGCATTAGACAGAGTATTTATGGGATTGGACTTCTTTGATGCCAGCATCAACCGGGTGTCAGCCTGGACTGTGGGAATGCGCAATCTGCAAAAAGCGTTATTGCTGGCTTTGCTAAGTCCCTATAAGGAATTAGCGAAAATGCAGGACGAAAGCCGCTTCACCGAGCTGATGGCGATTCAGGAAGAACTGAAGATGTATCCAGCCGGGGATGTCTGGAATTATTTCTGTCAGGAAAATGGTGTGCCGGAGCGGGAAGACTGGCTGGCCGAAGTGATGAAGTATGAGACAGAGGTATTAGCAGCAAGAAAGTAATGAGAAAATCAATGAAATAAAAAGGGGCAGAAGCCGTTCCGCTGTATTTTTGCGCCACAGCGGTGACCGAAGTCAGGCCAATGCCCTTTTCAATTGTTTTTGCATTGATGAAGTTAAGTCAGTATTCATTACTAAGCAAAAAATCTGCTATGTGCATAGTTTTGATACCCTGATAGTTCCCACCGGAAAAAGAGTCTGTACGAAGAACATATTTGGGGTAATTGTCCCGGATGTCCAGCAGTCGTCCATATTCTCTCAGTTCTGTTTCGGGAGAGCCGATTTGTTGTGTTACCTGAATGTATAACTTACTTTCCTGCTTGGTGGCGATAAAGTCAATTTCCATAAGATCCAGTTTGCCCACATAGACTTCATAGCCCCGCCGACGCAATTCCAGATATACAAGGTTTTCCAGCATGGCAGCAATACTGTCGGGGGAATAGCCCAATACGCTATATCGTAATGAGGGGTCGGCAAGATAGAACTTTTCCTGTGTTTTCAAAATCTCTTTACCTTGAACATCATAACGGGAACACCGGTGAATGATATAAGCGCTTTCCAATTTTGCAAGATAACTGTAAACCGTTTCGTTATCAATACTGCGATTTTCACTTTTCAAATATTTTGATATAGATGAAGCGGAAAAGGTTCTGCCTACATTGTCAAACACGAAGCGTACAATACGTTCCAGCTGGTCAATTTTTCGGATTTGATTGCGTTTTACAATATCTGTAAAGATTGTAGAGTTATAGATATCTCTGACAATGGTATAGGCATCTTCTAAGGAATAGTTTTGCAAGTGGATAGCAGGGAAACCGCCGAATCGCAAATAGCTGGCAAGCTCTGAGTGGGCATCTGAAACACTGGAGTAAGTTTGGCGGAACGTCAGGTATTCAGCAAAAGAAAGCGGGTAAATCCGAAATGATACATACCGTCCTGTAAGGTAAGTGGAAATTTCAGATGACATCATTCTTGAGTTAGAACCTGTAACATAAATATCAACATTATAATCAGTCATTAGAGAATTGACAACTTTCTCCCATGATTTAACTTCCTGTACTTCATCCAGAAATAAATAGGTTCGGTTATCTGTTGAAAGATGTTTTTTCAGTTCGGAAAATAATGTCGAACTTGTTTTTATTTCTTCGTGTTCTAAAGAGTCAAAATTATAGTACAAAATATGATCATCTGCGACTCCACGATTTTGCAGCTCGTTTTTGAGCATTTTCATAATAGTGGATTTCCCGCAACGGCGTACGCCGGTCAATATTTTAACGAATGGCGTATCCAGGTAAGACATAATTTTCTCAGTATAAAGTGGCCTATCTATCATAATGTCACCTCCATATTGGTATTATACCGTAAATAAATAGAAAGTAAACAGTTTTATGTGGTTATAATCGCAATTAATTATCCGATAAATTTCAAGAAGCTTTCCGCAGAATAGTTGATAATTAACTCTAAAGGAAAAGCCATCTCTTTAATAAGCTTCATCGCATATGTAAAATCCCCTACATGGGAGTGACCGTGGCTGTCACTGGAAAGAAGAACCGGATATCGGTATCTCTGACATAGTTCCAGGACAGTGCGGTTATTTTTTTCAGTATCCCCCCGATAACCGCCAGGCATCAGCGAACTGTTATTGATTTCCAGCAACACATGACAGTCTATAGCGGCCTGCACCAATTGTTCATAATCCACCGGATACTTCACATCATCCGGATGGGCAAGAATCTTCACATAAGGATTTTCCATGGCAGCAATGTAAGCGGCTGTATTTTCCTGTATTGTCCCCGGCTTATGGCAGGGCAGATGCATACCGGCAATACAGTAATCTAATTTACTCATAATCTCATCATCTAAATCAAGCAATCCCTTATCAGACAGGATATTAACTTCAGCCCCATAAAGCACATGAATCCCCATCCGCATGGAGGGGGCCAGCATCATATTGCGAAAGTATGAAGGTGTGCAGGAATGCTGAAGAGCCGGGCCGTGCTCGCTGATGCCCAGTATTTTCAAATTCTGAAGTTTTGCCTGTTTCAGCATATCAGTAACCGTATCAGTGGTATAATGCCCGCTGGATATAGAATGAGTATGAACATCAAGTTCTAGTGGAAACATACAAAAACCTCCTAAAGATTATTTGAAAACTAAAAAACACACCTTAACAACATCATATTAACACAAAAACAACACAAAAACAATATTATTTATGTTGATTTAGTTGACATTCGAGAAGCGAGTGATTATAATGAATTCAACTGGAAAAATTTATGCTTTGCGCTTCAGAAAGGAGTAAGCATGGGATTATATAAATATGAAATTACAGATATACCGAAAACCGGAAGGATTGACCGGTTGATTCAGAATTTATTTGCCCAAATGCCTGAAATCGAGTCAGCAAGGGCCCGTCTGATCACAGAATCATACCGGATGACCGAGAATGAACCGATCATCATGCGCCGGGCTAAGGCTTTTGCCCATATTTTAGAGAATCTTCCCATCATTATCAGAGAAGAGGAACTGGTGGTGGGAAGTACCACCCTGGCCCCCCGAGGCTGCCAGACTTATCCGGAGTTTTCCTATGAGTGGCTGGAGGCGGAGTATGACACCGTGGCCACGCGAAGCGCCGATCCTTTTTACATATCCGAAGCAGCCAAAAAAGAGCTGAAAGAAGCAAACAGTTATTGGAAGGGGAAGACCAACAGTGAATTAGCCACTTCCTATATGGCCCCCGAAACCCTACTTGCCATGGAACACAATATGTTTACCCCGGGTAATTATTTTTATAATGGCGTGGGACACATAACCGTGCAATATGAAAAGGTACTGGCTATCGGTTTTGGCGGAATCCGTAAGGAAGCCGAAGCGGAACTGGCAGGATGCCGTCCCGGAGATGGCAACTATGCCAGAAAGTCCCGTTTTTTACAGGCCGTGATTCTGTCCTGTAATGCAGCTATAACTTATGCCGGACGTTATGCTGATTTGGCGGAAAAAGAAGCCGGACAGTGTCAGGATGCGAAACGCCGGGCCGAGCTTTTACAGATTGCCGCCAATTGTCGTAATGTACCGGAAAAAGGTGCGGGCAGTTTTTACGAAGCTTGTCAGTCCTTCTGGTTTGTCCAGCAGCTGATTCAGATTGAATCCAGCGGACATTCCATTTCCCCCGGACGATTTGACCAGTATATGTATCCTTATTATGAAGAAGATCTTCGGAAAGGTACTTTGACCAAGGCCTTTGCCCAGGAATTGATCGATTGTATCTGGGTCAAACTGAATGATTTGAATAAATGCCGGGATGCGGCTTCCGCCGAAGGTTTTGCCGGTTACAGCCTTTTCCAGAATCTCATTGCCGGGGGACAAAATGCCGATGGTGTGGATGTCACCAATGATTTATCCTTTATGACCATTCAGGCGGCC
Organism: Lachnospiraceae bacterium; assembly: GCA_031555615.1. GTDB lineage: Bacteria > Bacillota > Clostridia > Lachnospirales > Lachnospiraceae > UBA935. Next base: position 48,662 of record JAVBUF010000019.1, read on the forward strand.
ATGCATGTGCAATTGCCCCAGCCGTCCTTTTCGGTGAGAGTGTGGAACGGTTCTCCTCATGAATTTTTGATCAAGGCTGCCGAGCTGACCAGAACCGGTGTGGGACTTCCGGCTTACTACAATGATGAAGTGGTGATCCCTTCTCTGCTTAACCGTGGACTTACCCTGGCAGATGCCAGAGAATATAACATTATCGGCTGTGTGGAACCGCAAAAAGCCGGCAAAACCGAAGGATGGCATGATGCGGCATTTTTCAACATGTGCCGGCCCCTGGAACTGGTTTTTTCCCAGGGAAAAGACAAGGGCGTGCAGATCGGCGTGAACACCCCGCCGGTTGAGAACATGACCTCTTTTGAAGAATTCTATGATGCTTATAAAGAGCAGATGAATTATATGATCGAGCTGCTGGTAAATGCCGACAATGCTATTGATGCAGCTCACGCCGAGCGGTGTCCCCTGCCTTTTCTCTCCGGCATGGTAGACGATTGTATCAAAAAAGGCAAAACCGTACAGGAAGGCGGCGCGGTTTATAATTTCACCGGTCCTCAGGGCTTTGGTGTGGCCAATATGGCCGATTCCCTTTATGCCATTAAGAAGCTGGTATTTGATGAACATAAAGTTACCTTAAAGGAATATAAAGAAGCATTGGCCCTGAATTACGGAAAAGGGCTGACCAAAGAAGGCGTAGCAGATATTACATCTCAGATTGCCCATGAACTGATAACAGCCGGACAGAATCTGGGAGAAAAGGAAATCACAGCCATCATGCAGACGGTAATGGAAAGTGCCGGTTCTCAGACAGTGAGGGAAAAAGGCGAACGCCTGCTGCAGTTGATCGAAGCGGTACCAAAGTTCGGCAATGACATCCCGGAAGTGGATGCCTTTGCCAGAGACGTGGCTTACACCTACACAAGACCTTTGCAGGAGTATCGGAATCCCCGGGGCGGAATTTTCCAGGCCGGACTGTATCCGGTATCAGCCAATGTTCCCCTGGGAGCCCAGACCGGCGCAACGCCGGATGGCAGACTGGCTGGGACACCGGTAGCAGACGGAGTGTCGCCATCGGCCGGAAAGGATGTGAATGGTCCTACGGCAGCGGCTAATTCAGTGGCCAGATTAGACCATTATATTGCTTCCAACGGCACCTTGTTTAATCAGAAATTTCATCCTTCGGCCCTCAGTGGCCGGGCGGGGTTAGAAAAGTTTGTGGCTCTGGTTCGTTCTTATTTTGATTTAAAAGGCAGCCATATGCAGTTTAATGTAGTCAGCCGGGAAACCCTTCTGGATGCCCAGAAGAATCCTGAAAATTATAAACACCTGGTAGTGCGGGTAGCCGGTTACAGTGCGCTGTTCACCACTCTGTCACGCTCACTGCAGGATGATATTATCAATCGGACTGAGCAAGGATTAGGTAATTGATTAAAGTGAAGCAAGGATATAAAAATGGCACACCAGGAGGAAAGAAACAATATGGAAAACTATATGCAGACTAAAGGCCGCATATTTGATATTCAAAGATATACCATTCATGACGGAAACGGTATCCGCACCATTGTCTTCCTGAAAGGCTGTGTACTTCGGTGCCGGTGGTGCTGCAATCCGGAATCCCAGGAGTATGATATCCAGCAAATGAAAGTACAGGGGAAGATCCAGATTATCGGCAGGGATGTGACGGTTGCCGAAGTCATGGAAACGGTAGAGAAGGACCGTCCCTATTATTACCGGTCCGGCGGCGGACTGACCCTTTCGGGGGGTGAAAGCTTGTGTCAGCCGGAGTTTACGGAGGGCTTGCTGCGAGCGGCCCATGAACATGGAATCAGTACGGCACTGGAAAGTATGGGATGTGCAGAATATACAGTAATCGAAAAGATCCTCCCGTATTTGGATCAGTATCTGTTGGATATCAAGCATATGAATTCCGCCAAACATCAGGAATTCACCGGCAAAGGCAATGAGCTGATGCTGGATAATGCCGCCCGGATCGCCCGGTCCGGCCAGACCGAACTAAGCATTCGGATTCCGGTTATTCCGGGATTTAATGATACGGCAGCAGAAATTGAGGCAATTGCCCGTTTTGCCGGTACCCTGTCAAAGGTGAAAAGAATACATTTATTACCCTATCACCGACTGGGACAGGATAAGTATGAAGGACTGGGCAGAGCATATCTGATGAAGGATGTACAGCCGCCCTCCCCGGAACAGATGCAGGAACTGCTGCGGGAGGCCGGGAAGGCTTCCGGCCTGGAATGCCAGATTGGCGGCTGAGGCAGCGAATAAAAAGCGGATAAAAAAGAGGAGCTGAGATATGGAAATGCGAGACTATAAAGGAAGCGAAGAAAAAGCCCGGATCGTCCAGGAACTGGTACCCGGTAAACAGGTTACCATTGCCCATCTGATTGCCAACCCGGACAGGGCACTATACGAAAAACTGGGCATGGATACCGGTGCGGAGTATCCCAAATCAGCCATCGGAATCGTCACCATCAGTCCGGCCGAGGCGGCCATCATTGCAGCGGACATTGCTGTTAAGGCAGCCGGTGTGGAACTGGGATTTGTGGATCGGTTCAACGGTACTCTGATCGTAACCGGAACGGTATCGGAGACCGAAGCAGCTTTAAGGGCAATTTTGGACTATACCGATACAAAGATGGGATTTGAAGCCTGTGATATTACGAAAACATGAAAAACAACACAAAAGCAAGTTGACATATGTGGTATTGTGTGGTATTGTTTTTGTAGAAACAAAGAAAAACCAATAAAATAATAATAAATAAGCAACCCAAGGAGGAGAAAGTAGTTATGCTGAATGAATATGAAATCAAGAAAGAGATGTGTGAGATCGGTAAAAGAGTTTATGACCGTGGTATGGTTGCGGCCAATGACGGTAACTTTTCCGTTAAGTTGAATGACAATGAATTTTTATGTACCCCCACAGGTGTCAGCAAGGGCTTTATGACCCCTGAATACATTTGTAAAGTAGATGCGGAAGGTAAAGTGATCCAGGCCAATAAGGGCTTTAAGCCTTCTTCGGAAATTAAGATGCATATGCGCGTTTATAAAGAAAGACCGGATGTAAAATCAGTAGTGCATGCTCATCCTTTATATGCTACCAGTTTTGCTATTGCCGGAATTCCCCTGACCCAGCCCATTATGCCGGAAGCGGTAATCGCTCTTGGCTGTGTGCCCATTGCCGAGTACGGTACGCCTTCCACCGAAGAAATACCGGATGCAGTATCCAAGTATTTACAATACTATGATGCAGTGCTGTTGGAGAACCACGGTGCGCTGGCTTATTCCGATTCTTTATTAAATGCTTATCATAAGATGGAATCCGTAGAATTCTATGCCCGCTTATTATACCAGTCAAAAATGCTGGGCGGCCCTAAGGAATTGTCCCAGTCACAAGTTTCGAGATTATATGAGCTTAGAAGACAATTCGGACTTTCCGGTAAACATCCGGCTGATTTATGCCCTAATCAGAAGGATGGAAAATCAAGCTGCCATACATGTAATTCCTGCGGCGGCAGTGCAGCGGCAACAGATGCCAATGCTGATCTGGTAGCATCCATCACCCGAAAAGTAATGGAGCAACTGGGGATGTAAAAGACGAGAAGAAACAGTAAGGCCAGGAAGTACCGAGCCTAACAATTTCTAAAATCTCGTCTCGAAGAATGGCAGGGCCATTCTTACGATCCAACTTGTGGAGTTAGGATTTATGTTTTGTAGAAGGTTGAAAGAAAATGGGAAGCAATGATGAATGAACAAATAATCAACCAGATAGTAGAAAAAGTTCTTCAGGAAACCGGTCCGGTCATGACTTTGGAAAAAGCAACAGCCTTGATTGCCCGAGTAGAAGAAAAAGCCCGGAGCATGAATCTGGCCGTGGTCATTGCGGTAGCCGATAAGGCGGCAAGACCGGTGGCAGTCCATTGTATGGATGATGCTTACATAGCCAGTTTTGATATCGCGCTGAATAAAGCGTACACCTGTGCCGGACTGAAGATGTCCACTGCCGAGTTAGGCCGGTTAAGTCAGCCGGGGGAGCCGCTGTATGGTATCCAGCATACTAACGAAGGCAAGATCGTGATCTTTGGCGGCGGTGAAGTGTTGGAACAAAACGGAAGAATATTAGGAGCCCTGGGCGTAAGCGGCGGAACCCTGGAACAGGATACGGCCCTTGCGGCATATGGCCGGGAAATATTCGGAAATTTGGAAAGGAATTAAATATGTCTGTAAATGAACAAATGGTACAGGACGTAGTAAAAGAAGTGCTTGCCAAGCTTCAGATCAGTGCTGATGTGACTGGAAGCAGAGGCGTGTTCAATGATATGAATGAAGCCATTAAAGCTGCCGGAACGGCGGGAGCGCAGGTCCGCATCATGTCCATGGATCAGCGGGAAAAGATCATTTCCGTGATTCGCAGAAAAACCAAGGAAAATGCTGAGATTCTGGCCCGGATGGGGGTACAGGAAACCGGCATGGGTAATGTGGGGCATAAGATATTAAAACACCATCTGGTGGCAGAGAAGACTCCCGGAACGGAAGACATCACCACCACGGCCTGGTCAGGAGACCGGGGTCTGACCCTGGTGGAAATGGGTCCCTTCGGTGTCATCGGTGCCATTACCCCATGTACCAATCCTTCGGAAACCATTATCTGCAATACCATGGGAATGTTGGCCGGGGGAAACACAGTAGTGTTCAACCCTCATCCGGCAGCCATTAAGACATCAATCTTTGCAGTTAATTTATTAAATGAAGCTTCTCTGGAAGCCGGCGGCCCGGATAATATCGCCTGTACGGTAGCCAATCCCACGCTGGAAAGCAGCGATATCATGATGAAGCATAAGGATATCGGTTTACTGGTAGCAACCGGCGGTCCCGGAGTAGTAACAGCAGTGCTTTCCTCCGGCAAAAGAGGAATCGGAGCCGGAGCCGGAAATCCACCGGTGCTGGTAGATGAAACGGCGGATATCAGAAAAGCGGCAGAGGACATTGTCAACGGATGTACCTTCGATAATAACCTGCCCTGTATCGCCGAAAAGGAAATTGTGGCAGTAGAATCCGTAGCCGATGAGCTGATGCACTATATGACAAGGGAACAGGGCTGTTATCTGGCTTCCCCTGAAGAAATAGAACGGTTAACAGCTACCGTACTTACGCCCAAAGGCCTGAACCGGAAGTGTGTGGGTAAAAGTGCCCAGGTTCTGTTGTCCATGATCGGCATCAATGTGCCTGACAATATCCGCTGTATTGTTTTTGAAGGCGAAAAGGAACACCCGCTGATCGACGAAGAACTGATGATGCCCATCCTGGGGATGGTCAGAGCCAAAAACTTCGATGATGGTGTGGAAAAAGCGGTTTGGCTTGAACATGGAAACCGGCATTCCGCCCATATCCATTCCAAAAATGTAGTGAATATTACAAAATATGCCAAAGCACTTGATACGGCAATTCTGGTCAAGAATGCTCCTTCTTATGCGGCTTTGGGATTCGGCGGTGAAGGATATTGCACCTTTACCATTGCCAGCCGGACCGGGGAAGGACTGACCAGTGCCAGCACGTTTACCAAACGCAGACGCTGTGTGATGTCAGACAGTCTCTGCATTAGATAGTTTGATAGAAATTATTAAAAATATTAAATCAAAGTGATAAGAAGAATAATCGAAAGGAGACGTTATGAGCAATATAAATGCAATCGATGTGGAAGCGGTAGTAAAGCAAGTGCTGGAAAACATGATGGACCGGACAACGACCGGATTTTCAGCAGGAAATGCCGCCATTCCTCAGACTGCCAAAGTAGCCATGCTGACCGCACTGGAAAAATATGAAGTAAAAGAATTCCCCATTCCTCCTGTAGGCGATGGAGATATTCTGGTCAAAGTAGAAGGCTGTGGCATCTGCGGAACCGATGCTCACGAGTTTAAGAAAGACCCATTCGGCCTGATCCCCGTTGCGCTGGGACATGAGGGCACCGGAGAAATCGTCAAAATGGGCAAGAACGTTAAAGTCGACAGTGCCGGAAAACCCTTAAAGCTGGGGGATAAAGTAGTTACCTGTATGATTTTTAAAGACAATCCGGATATCACCATGTTTGACCTGAACAAACAAAATGTGGGAGGTGCTGATGTATACGGATTGCTTCCGGATGATGAAATTCATTTGAACGGATGGTTCTCCGATTACATATTGATCAGGGAAGGCTCTTCGGTATTTAATGTCAGTGATCTGGACCTGAAGTCCCGGATTCTGATTGAACCCTGTGCAGTACTGATCCATGCTGTGGAAAGAGCCAAAACCACCGGTATCTTACGGTTCAACAGCAGAGTAGTAGTACAGGGCTGCGGCCCCATCGGTTTGATCTGTATCGCCGTCCTCCGCACCATGGGAATCGAAAATATCGTGGCTGTTGACGGAGAACAGAAGCGACTGGACTTTGCAAAAGAAATGGGCGCAGAGAAATCGGTCAACTTTAAAGATCATCAGGGCATAGAAGCACTCACCAAAGCAGTAGAGAACGCCTTTGACGGACATCCGGCTGATTTTGCTTTTCAGTGTACCGGAGCACCCGGCGGTCATTCCAATATTTATAAGTTTATCCGGAACGGCGGCGGTTTGTGTGAACTGGGATTCTTTATCAATAACGGTGATGCAACCATTAATCCTCATTTTGATATTTGTGCAAAGGAACTGACGATGGTTGGCTCATGGGTATACACCTTAAGAGATTATGCAACCACTTTTGATTTCCTGAAGCGGGCCCAAGCAATCGGACTTCCCATGGATAAGCTGATTACCCATGAATACTCGCTGGATCAGATAAATGAAGCCCATGTCACGAATCTAAAAATGGAAGGCCTGAAGATCGCTGTCATCAACAAATAAGCGACCGGCTGGAGAGGATATGGTAATCATATGCAAGAAGCAGTAGGAATTATAGAAGTGTTTGGATTGGCAACCGCTTTTGCAGCAGCAGACGCAGGATGTAAGGCGGCAAATGTAACCATCGAAACTTTCGATAAGAACAAACCGGGTAATGCCGATGCATTGCCGGTACCGCTGATCGTAATGATCAAATTCCGTGGCAGCATATCCAATGTTCGTGCCGCCCTTGAAGCAGCCGGCCGGACAGCTGAAAATCTGTCGGGAGTGGTGACAATGCATGAAATCGCCAGCCCGGAAGAAGGTACGGAAAAAATGTTGAAATTAAGTGGATTAGACAAAAAATAGGAGGAAGTAAAATGGCACAGTTAGCATTAGGAATGATAGAAACAAGAGGACTTACAGCAGCAATCGAAGCTGCTGATGCAATGATCAAATCCGCAGAAGTGACCCTGGTAGGCACCGAAAAAATCGGTTCCGGACTGGTAACCGTAATGGTTCGGGGTGACGTAGGAGCTGTGAAAGCGGCAGTAGAAGCCGGCAGCGTTAAAGCAGCAAGCCTTGGTGAACTGGTAGCAACACATGTAATCCCCAGACCCCATAGTGATGTAGAGAAAATATTACCGCTTATTTAGGAAAAGGAGTTTGAACCATGGGAAAGGCATATGGATTCTTTGAAATACCAAGTACAACAGCAGCCATCGATGCACTTGATATTATGTGTAAGACAGCAAATGTTGAGTTTGTCACATGGGAAAAGAAGCTGGGCGGCAGATTGGTAACGATCATCATTCAGGGAAGTGTTTCGGATGTGACACAGGCAATTGAGACAGCGGCACACAGTGCGATTAAAAAACCGGCAGCAACGGTAGTAATTGCCAATCCCCATGAGGAAATTATTAAATTAGTAAAAAAGAGCGCCAGTCGTTTAGATTATTTCAACGAAGAAACGGAGTAATGTATGGCAGATCAGAAGAAAAAGAACGAAACCATTAAAACAGAGCCAAAGGAGGAGAAGAAAATGGCACAGGAAGCATTAGGAATGATTGAAACAAGAGGTTTGGTAGCATCGATTGAAGCAGCGGATGCAATGTTAAAGGCTGCAAACGTAACCTTAGTAGGTACCGAAAAAATCGGTTCCGGATTAGTACGCGTTATGGTAAGAGGTGATGTAGGCGCAGTGAATGCAGCAGTAGAAGCCGGTTCGGCAAGCGCTTCAAGACTGGGTGAATTAGTGGCAACTCATGTAATTCCCAGACCGCATACCGATGTGGAGAAGATTTTACCTGCACTTAAATAAGGATAAACCAAAACAGGGCGGGCAGGAGCCTGCCCTGAACCTTTTGTATAAAGGAGTCAGACGATGGGTGTTAATATAACAAATCAGGAAATTGAAATCATCACCAGGATGGTTATGGATATCGTTGAGAAACAGCAAAATTCCGGCAACGGATATATGGTACCTATCGGGGTATCAGCCAGACATGTGCATCTGACGCAAGAACACGTGGAAATTTTATTTGGAGAAGGTTATCAATTAACAAGAAAAAAAGAGCTGATGGGCGGACAGTTTGCTTCTAATGAAACGGTTACCATTGTCGGCCTCAAGCTTAGAGCTATAGAAAATGTCAGAATATTAGGTCCGGTGCGGCGCAGATCACAAGTTGAGATTTCAGCCACGGATGCGGTAAAGCTGGGAATTAAAGCACCTATCAGGGAGTCCGGTGATGTAGCCGGAAGTGCCCCTATTGCACTGGTGGGGCCTAAGGGAGCCTTTTATCTGCAGGAGGGATGCATTATTGCCAAACGGCATATCCATATGTCCCCCAAAGATGCCGCCGCCGCTGGAGTGCAGGATAATCAGGTGGTATCCGTTAAGGCGGATCATGAAAGAGGAACGGTTTTTAACCATGTTCAGATTCGTGTGGACGAAAGCTATTCATTGGAAATGCATATCGATACGGATGAGGCCAACGGGGCCGGAATTGCCACAGGAGATACGGTAACAATCGTTAGTTAGTTCACAGGGCCTGTGAACACTAACTAACGATCATAAAATAGGAGGTTTTGTATGCTGGTAGGTAAAGTGACAGGAAGCGTGGTTTCCACAAGAAAAAGTGAAAAATTGGTAGGTCATAAATTTATGATTGTCGAGCTTGCTGAAAGTATGAGCAGTACCCCCGGCCAGATCATTGCCATAGACAATATCGGTGCCGGTATCGGCGAGTATGTGCTGGTTGCCACGGGAAGCGCGGCAAGAATCGGCTGTGACTGTGAAAATGCCCCCATCGATGCCGCAATCGTTGGTATCATCGATAACGGAGAAAAATTTAAGTAAAAGATATTGAAACATAGATAGCGAAAAGAGGCAGGGATATGGATATAAATGAAATGAGTGCGGTTTTACAGCGCAGCGGAATCGTCGGTGCCGGCGGTGCCGGATTTCCCACCTATGCGAAGCTGGATCAAAGAGCCGAAACAATTATTTTAAACTGTGCGGAATGCGAACCCTTGCTGAAATTACACCGGCAGCTTTTGGAAAAATACGCTGCGGAAATCTTGCAGACCTTTCATGCCATTGCCCAATGTGTAGGGGCAAAGGAAGCCGTTATCGGCATCAAGAAAGCATATACCCGGACCATTTCGGCATTACAGGAGTGTATCGGTGCCTATCCGGAAATGCGGCTGGGATTGCTGGATGAAATCTATCCGGCCGGTGATGAAATCGTTCTGATTTATGAAGTCACCGGAAAGGTAGTTCCCCCCGGTGGTCTGCCCATTGGCAGCGGAGTGGCAGTTTTTAATGTGGAGACTGTTTACAATGCATACTGTGCCCTGTCACAGGAAAAACCGGTAACGGATAAGTTAGTCTCCATCGTAGGAGAGGTAAAGACGCCTGTTACAGTCAGAGTCCCCATTGGATGTACCATTGCCGAAGCCGTGCAGCTGGCTGGTGGAGCCACCATTCCGGAACCGGTTTATTTTATCGGCGGTCCTATGATGGGTTCTATCGGAACCGGCAGCCAACCGGTTACCAAAACCACCAATGCGGTATTGGTTTTGCCGGAAGAGCATTTACTGGTGCAAAAGAAAAGAAGGAAAGCATCCATTGACTTAAAAAGAGCGGCAGCAGCGTGCTGTCAGTGTACCATGTGTACCGATTTGTGTCCCAGGCATTTGCTGGGGCATCCCATTGAACCACACAAATTTATGCAGGCAGCCACCTGCAAAGATATACAAAACCCGGATATTTTCCTGAATACGATGTTCTGCTCTTCCTGCGGATTGTGCGAGAATTATTCCTGCATGCAGGGCCTTTCCCCTCGCTCGCTGATGGCGGATTATAAGGCCGGATTACGGGAGCATGGAGTAAAAGCACCGGTGGGAGTAATCCCGGCACCGGTAAGCGAGGCAAGGAATTTCCGCCTGGCACCCATGGAGCGGCTGATGGCCAGACTGGATCTCACTAAATATCAGAAATCGGCTCCCCTTACTGAAGATACAGTACCGGTTAAAAAGGTAAAAATTTTATGCAGTCAGCACATCGGAGCACCGGCTATTCCCATTGTTCAACTTGGAGATACTGTGGCCAGAGGACAGATGATCGCCCGTCCGGCGGAAGGATTAAGTGTTGCAGTTCATGCTTCAATAGATGGTAAAATAGTAGAAATAACCGAAAAATATGTTATAATACAAAATTAGGAAGGTGGTACGTAATATGAGCAAGGCAATCGGAATGGTAGAATACAAAACAGTATCTTCAGGTGTGATGGCAGCGGACGCCATGGTCAAAACTTCGGAGGTGGATATTATTGAAGCCCAGACAGTCTGTCCGGGAAAATATATCGCCATCATTTCCGGCGATCTGAGTTCGGTAAATGCTGCTGTTGCAGCGGCTAAGAAGTGCCATGAAGAGCATTTGATCAACAGCTTTGTGCTGGGGAATCCCCATGAGTCTATTTTTCCGGCCATTTACGGAGCTGCCGATATCGGGAAGATTTCGGCACTGGGTATTCTGGAGACTTATGATGCCGCGTCTATTATCGTAGCAGCCGATGTGGCAGCCAAAACGGCCATTGTGGATCTGATTGAATTGCGGATTGCCAGAGGCATGTGCGGGAAGTCGTACATGATGCTGACCGGTGAAGTGGCGGCGGTAGAAGCAGCAATCGAAAGAGCCCGGAAGGAAATAGGCCCAGACGGACTGTATCTGGATTCCTCCGTAATTGCCCATCCGGATGAGAAAATATGGCGTGCAATTTTATAACATGACGAAAATAGATCAGAGAGGGAGAGAATCATGCTTGCCATTGAGCGAAGAAATGAAATTCTGGAAAAACTGCAGAAAGAAAAGCGGGTAGTGGTAAGTGAACTCAGCAAGACATATGCTGTTTCCGAGGAAACTATCCGAAGAGACTTGGAAAAGCTGGAAAATGACGGCTATGTGATTAAAAGTTACGGCGGAGCGGTTTTGAATGAAAATACCAATACCGATATGCCCTTTAATATTCGTAAAAATACCAATGTTGTAGGAAAACAGCGGATTGCCGAGATGATCAGAAGCATGGTTAAGGATGGGGAAAGCCTGATGCTGGATGCCAGCTCCACGGCTGTATTTATTGCCAAAGCCTTAAAGGAAGACAAAAGAAATCTGACCATTATTACCAATTCCATCGAAATCATTATTGAACTTTTTGATGCCCAGGACTGGCGGGTGTTGTCAACCGGCGGATTGGCCATGGAAGGTTCATTTGCCCTGGTAGGGCCCCAGACCGATGAGATGCTGAATGCCTATCATGTGGAGAAAACAATTATTTCCTGTAAGGGTCTTGATATGGAAAACGGCATCACCGATTCCAACGAACTGCATGCCAGAAATAAAAGGACTATGCTGGAGCGTGCCGACCGTAAGATTCTGGCAGTGGACAGCTCCAAATTCGGAGCCACCGCATTTACCAAAATCGGCAGCCTGCAGGATATCTCTCTGATTATTACCGATGAAAAGCCGGAGGAAAAATGGCTTCGCTTTTTTGAAGACAGCGGCACAGAATGCATCTGGCCGGAATAATGAAGAAAGTATTAAGAGTTGGCAAATAAAGGAGCTTCTATTGATTTTTCCTTCTAAATATTGTATGATAAAGTATAAAAATGTTGATTTTAGTGGATTTTACATACTATGCTAAGGAGGAATGTAAATGCAAAGGTACAAAATCGTAAATATTTGTTTGACAATATGCCTTGTACTTCTGATGATAATTTGTCCGGCTAATTTGCTTAAGGTTCAGGCGGATGAGATTATAGCAACGGTACAGGGAACTATTTTGTCCGGGACAACTGCTGATTTATTGCTGCTTTCGACTAAAGAGGGCAAGATGGAAATTAAGCTGGACAGCGGGACGGATACCAGTTCCTGCAAAGTGCTGCTTCCGGATCGGAAAATCAGTGTTTCGGTAAGTCATGGGTCCGATGGATATCTTCATGCCGCAAAAATTTCCAGCACTACCTTAACCCAGGCAGTATCTCTTGATACATCAAATACGGCCACGGTAACAGGAACAATCGATGAAAAGACCAAGGAAGACCTTATCTACCTGAAGACAGCTCAGGGGGAGATGCAGATTAAACTTGATACCACCACAAGTATGAGCGGATGTTCTGTTCTGGTAGCAGGTAAAAGCTATACGATCACCTGCGCAAGGGGTTCAGATGCCTATATGCATGCGGTCAGTATTTCCGATACTGCTTCCGAAACTTTTACAGGTCCATCGGTTACAGGAACAGTAGCTGACAGCACAAAAGAGAGCCTTCTTTATTTATCAACGAAGGACGGCGAGATGCAATTCAAAATTGACAGTGACGCAAATACTAAAAACGGAATGATTCTCACAACTGGCAGTAAGCTGACCGTTTACTTTTATCATGGTTCAGACGGATATCTGCATGCTACGGCTATAGTAGGCGTTAAAGACAGCGCGTCGTCAGCGAAAATCGATTCCGACAATACTGTAACAGTAAATGGAACCGTGGGAAGTAAATCAAATGAAAACCTGCTCTATTTAAATACTGCCCAGGGCACCATGGAACTTAAGCTTGATGCGGTAAGCAGCCTCAATAACTGTAAGGTTCTTGTCAGTGGTAAGAAGATTAGCGTGGCTTGTGCGTATGGCTCCGATGCCTATATGCATGCCGTTACGATTACGGGATCTTGATGGATATTCCATTATTTTTCCGGTATGTGCTGGCACTTTTTTTGAAGTAGCGCTTAAAGGCAGCGGAAAAATGTTCCACCGAAGAGTATCCCAGATTATCAGCGATTGTAGTAATACTCTTGGAGCTATTCAGTAAAAGAATAGAGGCAGCCGACATACGGGCTTCGGTTTTCTTCTGTAGGAAGGTTTTATTATAGTGGTCTTTCAGAAGCCGTTCGGTCTGGCGGATGCCCAGACCCAGGCGGGATGCCAGCTTTTCCAAAGTAAGATGCTGATATTCATAAAGAAAACATTCTTCAATAATTAAATATTTATTGTCGATCAGATTAGGGAAACCGTTGGTATAGGCGGTTTCCTTTTTTTTCTCATAATTCCGCACCAGTTTAACGATCAGTTGCTGCAATAAGGTTTCGGCCTGAATGGCATAGCCCGAATATAGATGTTCCAATTCAAAAAACAGCAGCTTCAATAAAGAGTGAATATCCTGGGTATCCGATCCGAACCAGAAGTTTGTCTTTTCAAAAGTCTTGATCAGTGCGGCAGTAGGGGAAGAATTATGTAAAGATGTGGAATGTTCTGTTTTCAGGTAAATACAGTATTCGCACATGGGGTCTTCCGGATTGGGAATCTGTTCATGTTCCACAAAGGGACCGGTGACAAAAAGAGTATTGGGGATTATTTCATAATCTTTGCCATCAATAGTAGCGTGACCGCAGCCAAAAGGGATATAATGAATTTCATAGCTGTTTTTACTGTGGCTGTGTTTCGGGATAGAACGTTCAAATTGTTCAAACACAATATTGGAAACATAAAATTTAAGTTCCCCAAGGGAAAAACAAATATTGTGATTGCTGAATTTAGTCTGCATGTGCGGACCTCCCGATAATCATAGTTTTAGTTCAAGTATAGCGGGAATAAAAGGCTGTGTCAAAAACATTTTACAGGCAAATTCCCTAATGTCAAAGCCTTTTGGCAGATAAAAAAACAAAAGCACGATACAATCAGATCAGGAGGTCACAAAATGGAATTAAATAAACAAATCAAAAAACACCGTACCACGATGAATCTGTCGCAGGAGGAACTGGCTGATAGACTTTACGTAACCCGGCAAACAATTTCCAACTGGGAAACGGGAAAGAATTATCCGGATATTCACAGTCTTTTGTTAATGAGTTCACTGTTCGGTGTATCACTGGATCAACTAATCAAAGGAGACTTAGACATTATGAGAGAAAAAATTGAAAAAGAAGATATTAAGAAATTTAACTTTTACGGCAGCATTTTTACAATTTTACTTATTGTATGTATAATTTCAATAGCACCAATGATATATTTTCTTGAGTTTTATGGAATTATAATCGCATCACTGCTATTTGGCATCACTTTTTATTTTGCCATAAAAATAGAAAAATATAAAAAGGAAAATGATATACAAACCTACAAAGAAATTGTTTCATTTTGCAACGGGGAGCGTCTGGATGAAATGGCCAGAAACCGTGAATATGGAAAAAGACCTTATCAAAAATTTCTATTGGCACTTGCTTGTGGCTTAATCACCTCTGTAATCAGTATTCTAGTGTTAAAACTATTGTCATTTATCAATTAGGTTCATTATAGAAATTTAGTAATACAAGATAAACCATCTCTGCGGAAAGAGTTTTTCACTTTTTTCAGTAGAGATGGTTTTCTTTTCTACTGTGCATTGGAATATTCGATAACACGACATAAGTATATTGAAAATGTCAAGTAAATCTCTTATATATATATTCTCAAATAGATATAATGAAAGTACAAGGAACAAATCAGTTTATTAAGGAAAACAGGAGGAAAAGCAAATGGCTAAAATGATGGGTGCAGTATTACCGGGGAACAGTACAGTAGAGCTGAAGGAATTCGATATTCCCACACCGGGCTTCGGACAGGTCCTGGTACAGACTAAAGCAACAACTATCTGTGGCAGCGATATCCGCTGTATTTACAGAGAACATGTGGGAAAAGGACCGGAAGGTTATATTCCCGGCATGATCGCAGGACATGAGCCCTGTGGTGTGATCGTGGAAGAGGGCGAGGGCCTGAAACGCTTTAAAAAAGGTGACCGCGTGATTATTTATCATATTTCCGGTTGCGGTGTATGCAACGATTGTCGGAGAGGATATTATATCTCCTGTAAGAGTGAGCACAGAAAAGCCTATGGCTGGCAGCGTAACGGGGGGATGGCTCCTTACATTCTGGCAGATGAAAAGGATTTAATCGCTCTTCCCGATGAATTAACCTATAAAGACGGTGCGCAAGTGGCATGCGGATTTGGTACGGTTTATGAAGCAATTGAAAAAATCGGTATTTGCGGTAATGACGCGGTACTGGTAACCGGATTGGGACCGGTAGGACTGGCCGCTCTGATGCTGGCAAAATCCATGGGCGCCAATATGCTGATCGGTGTGGAAATGAATGATTACCGCATTGACCTGGCAAAGAAGCTTGGCCTGGTAGATCATGTATTTAAACCGGGAGAAGATGCGCTGGAACAGATTCTGGCAGTGACAGGCGGACATGGCGTGGAGCGTTCCATTGATGCCAGTGCCAATGATGGCGGGAGACATCTGGCCATCCAGGCTACCAGGGAATGGGGCAAGATCGCATTTGTGGGAGAGGGCGGCACCTGTACCTTTAATCCCAGTCCCGACATTATCCATGGACAGAAAACCATCTTCGGTTCCTGGGTAACTTCCTTGTGGAGAATGGAAGAGCTGGTAGAGAGACTGGTACGCTGGGGCATCCATCCGGAAGATTTGATCACCGATGAATTCACATTGGAAAATGCTGCTGAAGCATACTCCCTGATGGCCGGCGGACAGTGCGGAAAGGTCGCAGTGATGTTTGAAGATGAGGAAGGGGCGGTAAAATAGATGAGTGAAGTTGTAAATCCAGTACTGGTTCCCAAGCGGAAGCTGTTTACCGGTGAGGAAATTCCGGTGGTTGGCCTGGGGACCTTTGGCTCAGATAAATACACTTCCGAACAGGTATCCGATGCAGTATACGGTGCCATCAAAAGCGGATACCGGCTGATCGATTGTGCGGCGGTTTATCAAAATGAGGATAAGATCGGGCAAGTGTTAAATAAAGTACTGCAGGAGGGGGAAATCAAAAGAGAAGAATTATTTGTAACCTCTAAAGTATGGAATGATATGCATGCTCCCGGAAACGTACTCCATTCCTGTGAAAAAAGTTTAAAGGACTTGCAGCTTGATTATATTGATTTATTTTTTGTTCATTGGCCATTTCCCAATTATCACGCTCCGGGATGTGACGGAGATGCCCGTAATCCCGATTCCCGTCCCTTTAGTATTGAGGAATTCATGAGTACCTGGAAGCAGTGTGAAGAACTGGTGGATAAAGGGCTGGTACGGTACATCGGTATGTCGAATATGACCATTCCCAAGCTGGAAGCCGTCCTGCCCCTGTGCCGGATTCAGCCGGCAGCACTGGAAATGGAATGTCATCCCAGCTTCCAGCAGCCGGAGTTGTTTGCCTATGCCCTGGAACATCAGATTCAGCCCATTGGGTATTGCCCCATCGGTTCCCCCTCCCGGCCGGAACGGGACCGGACCAGTGAAGATATTGCCGATACCCAGATGCCGGAAATCTTGGAAATTGCGGCAAACCACAATATCCACCCGGCAGTGGTCTGCCTGAAATGGGCAGCCCAGCGGGGGCAGATCCCGATTCCCTTTTCGGTAAAGGAACCACAATATATCAGTAATTTAAAGTGTACTACCGAGGATCCTCTGACCGAAGCGGAAATGCAGCAGATCGCCGCAGCGGATCAAAACTGCCGGCTGATCAAGGGCCAGGTTTTCCTGTGGGAAGGTGCCGAGAGCTGGGAAGATTTATGGGATTTGGACGGAACCATTACAAAATAAAGGTTAAGTGAATATTGTTCTATTTTATGCCTATATAATACAATTGTTTGTGAAAATTGCATGATAAAATACTTAAGAAGCTAAATTTTAGCTTCTTAAGTAACTGAATGATTAAGGGAGGTATTGTATGCTAAAAGGAATTCCGGGAATATTATCCCCTGAATTGTTAAAGGTTTTATGTGAAATGGGTCATAGTGACCGGCTGGTGATTGCCGATGGGAATTTTCCGGCAGAATCCATGGGAAAAGACGCTATCGTAATCCGTATGGATGGCCATGGGACACCGGCGGTACTGGATGCCATTTTACAAGTATTTCCATTGGATACCTATGTGGAGAAGCCTGTTAACCTGATGGAAGTTATGGCCGGTGATCCGGTGGAAACACCCATTTGGAAAACCTATGAGGATATTGTCGGCAAACATGATGAAAGAGGAGCGGAAGCCATCGGGCAGATGGAACGTTTTGCTTTTTATGAAGAAGCAAAGAAAGTCTATGCCGTTATTGCTACCGGTGAGGCAGCGCTTTATGCCAATATTATGCTGCAAAAGGGAGTTGTATAATATAACTTTTAAGACCATAAAGTATGGCCTGTAAAATAAATAATCTGCTCCG
>JAVBUF010000025.1:0-34665 GCA_031555615.1 Lachnospiraceae bacterium
GATGCAAATATCAGAGAAAGTGGAATCCACATGTTTTCTGGACATATGTCATTGAAATTTTCAAAACTTTCCTTACATTTATTAAATACCATTATAATCGAATCACGCATATGTTTTGTTCTAAAGTATTGATTACATAAATAAAAAGAGAATTTATCACGGCTATCTTCGTTTTTCCAAAAGCTTAAGTCATTTTTCCTTATTAGTTTCATATATTGCATTCCTGTGATTTCAATTTGACAATGAAGCTTTTCAATATATTCTATATTCCAGTTTTTAAACTCTTGATTACTTTCTATTTTAATTCGGTCATTAGGCACACCCATTGAATAGCAAAGAAGTTCTTCCTCATCCAACAAATCAAATGGAGCACAATACATATTGAGCCAATTTTCATTTATTTTTCTTTGTATGCCTGTAACATTTTTAATAGTTATTTCGTAAATGATTTCTCTTTCCAGTTCTGATAATTTTTTTAAGCCATAAAAATAGTTTTCATGAGCAACATTCATCAATGAAGTAGTAAATATCTTATCACCTCGAAGACACTGAATTTTACCAGTACTAGAATTATCATTTGTCCAAGGAGCCAGGTAATTTCGCCAAATATAATGTTGTTTCTTAGTTGTTTGATTCATGTCAGAAACCTCACTTTCAAATAAGTAACCACAAGGGTCTGCAGTATTGCCTTTTCAGTTCAGCAAGATTCCAGTCATTCCTTGCTAATTATCTCCTCTCCTGAATTCCTCAAACATGTTTCTTAATATTTGAACATTACGATACTCTTTCTTAAACTCATCCATAATATATCCTTCAATATCTTCCATGTATGGAATGTGAATATCATATGAATATTTCTCTTTTTCTGACCAATGGATTAGCACAAAATCGTCAAAGGCTTTTTTTTCGTCTAAAGAATCAAAAAACAATAAACACTCTTCAAATCGATCGTGTGCAATAGTTTCATCATCTCCATCCGGCTCATAATAAAATTCATGCACGATATATTCCAACGAATCTTTCAAAAAATATTTATATGTAATATCCCAGTGATGATACTCTGATAATGATATTCCGTCCGTAAACGGAGTCGGAGAAAAATATCTTCCACCATCAAGGAAAACTCCTTCCATTTGATCTAGCAATGTTTGATGATAATACAAACGAATTTTATTCCAATGCGGTCTGCTATCGGTCTGATTAAACAGATAATATTGATATGCATTTCCATCATCTTCCAAAGTATATTCAATGGTGTATTCTGGAAAGGCTTTATTATATTTTTTTACCACTTCATAATCTGTTGGAGACTTATCCCATAATTCTGGCGATTGTAAATAATATGTCATGCGCTCTAGCGGTGTAGATATCAGTCTAAACCTTTTTTTCCATAAATATTCGACATGTTGAATATCAGCAGATTTATTCTTCGGAGTATTTGTATCCATCACACGAGTATAAATATTATAAGACATTACACCTTGGTAATTTTCAGTCAAATAAAACGGCGTATCAAAACTATTTTTTATAACAACAACATCAATCATACCGTCTCCATAAAGTATTGACTGAACGTATACCATAGGTCTCACTCCACCCACAAACTTTTTATCTCGTAAAAAATCAACTATTTGCTGTGTATTCTTTCTATTTGTGTCTAATCGTACATCTAATACTTTGTAATCTTTTTCTTCATCAACACCTATAATGATATAAGCATCCCTGTTTTCAATATTGTTTGCCATACAGATAATATCATGTAATAAATCAGCCTTCTTTTCTTGCAGATGCCATTCTCTTTTAAAATCCCAATAGGAACCTTCTTGCTTTAATACAATTAGTTCCCCTATCTCATCTCTAATCACTTAGTTCCTCCCATGCAATTATATGTAAAATATTATTGACTATTTAGTCCGAAGGCCTTTTCCATCTCCACAAATGTCATTGTAGGATAATATCCCACTTAACTCATCTTGTTTGGAATGAATTCTTTGGTATTTTACTTTTGTTGGCTTGCACACACATTCGCCATCATATAAGTATGATTTATCAACTATTGCATTATTTAGCACAAATCAAATTAAAGTTCTCGAATTCTAACCGCATCTTCAAAACATATCAAAATTCTCAAACATTACTTCCAACTTATCAATCTTCTTCTCCGTATGATAATGCCCACAATACCACTTCCCATAATACAGCCGATCCTCAATCCCATCCAGCCAAATCTCAGTTGACTTGTCTACCTTGCTCTGGTCAATCCCCTTCAAAAACACTTCAACCGGTTCGTACTTGAGCGGCGTGGTATGGCTCAAAACCACATCTACCTTCCATTCCAGCTTCACCAACTGCTGCTCCACATACTGCTTGATCTCCTCAGACGGCTGCTCATCCTCCCACCATCCATATCCATACATAAGCCGCATTTCTTTATCAATACTATAGGCTCCGCCCATGACAATGGTCTTCTTCCCATCTAAATCAAATACTTCACCATCTTTCGCAAATAGCAAATGCGGATATTCTTCTTCATAATATACCATTCCGCCATGCCAAATCATTTCCTTATATGTATCTATCGTGCCAGGTCTCTGCTCATGATTCCCGTGAATGCAGAAAATCGTAATTGGCAGCGATTCCAGGAACTTCTTCTTCAAGCCATCCCGCATCCCACCGCTAAAATTAATCCCGGCATCTCCCAATATAATCAGTACATCATCACGTTTCGTTTCAAACCGCTCACAGAACGATTCTATGCGCCCGAACTGTCCATGGGTATCCCCAGTAACATAAATCATATCCATTTTCCTTTCCGGATGCCTGTCCTCAGACAGACATCCTAATTATACCACATCAGCCTTGAATTTTTGCAAAAATCTTTTCGTAAATATCCTGATATTTCCACACTATCTCCAACCGGTCTTCCCTTATTACCTTGGCACTAGAAATAAGGGAGGCCATCACAGACTTATCATAAGATTCCAGATGTAAATACTTCTTAATTTCAAATGCCTCCCGGTACTCATTCTGCCCTGCATCACAAGTACGGCTCTGAGCTTCCAATTCCACCATCGCAAAATCCAACTCTTTTTTCCTTACATCTGATGTCTGCTTGCGCTCAATGAATAGCTCCTTACTGATTTCCCCTGCCTTATAACGCTCATAATCCGCAATCTTACCTTCTTCCAGTTTCTTTAGCTCGATTTTCAGTACCTTCATATCTATGGCAGGTTTTCTACCCTGCCCATTCCGCCAATCCTTCAACATTTCTTCTGCCTGTATCAGCATCTCCGCCTGCTTCCGTACAATCTGTACCAAAGTGTTCTCTGCAACGTTTCTTTTTATTTTTACCTGCCGACATACACTTTCCTTATGATGTCTTCCTGTCGGGCAATACATAAAACTGTCATCCCGATTCCCCGGTCTAAGACGCAATCCGCAATACGGGCAGACAATCACAGAATAATTCCGCTTGTCAGCCAGATTCACTTTCTTTCCCTGAACCACGCTCCTCATATTTCCATTTGCCTGGTCAAATTCTTCCTGCGTCACAATCCCTTCATGGGTATTCCTTACTACGATCCATTCAGATCTATCCACATCAATCTGATGCCTTGGCTCAAAATCCTCATACACTTTCTTACGGGAAATCATATGTCCGGCATACCGTTCATCCCGGATTATTTTTGCAACCATGGATGTATTCCAGCCGCCTTTCTTCCCCTCTGGAAACCAATCCC
The DNA here is from genome assembly GCA_031555615.1 of Lachnospiraceae bacterium. Taxonomy (GTDB): domain Bacteria; phylum Bacillota; class Clostridia; order Lachnospirales; family Lachnospiraceae; genus UBA935. The sequence goes on from JAVBUF010000025.1 coordinate 3,741, forward strand.
GTGTACAGCCCTTCCTCTGTTTATAAACAGCCGCAGCAGGAACACCTTCCGCATTCAGTGTCTTAACAATATCTTTCCTCGGAATCCCCTCTATGACCATCTGAAATATCCGCACAATCATATCCAGCCCCTTCCCATCAGCATACAATTGGAAAATCCGCCGAACAACAGGAGCGGTTTCTACATCTACCACAAACTTGTTCTTGTTTTCTTTGGATTTCAGATACCCATAAGGTGCTACCAGACCAATATACTCCCCATTCTTCTGCTTAGTACGGAATGAGCTGATAATCTTTCTTGAAATGTCTTTGGCATAAACATCATCAGCCATATACCTTCGCATCTCAACAAACGTTTCCATAATACGAATACTGACCTGTATGGCTGTATCGCTTCGTAAAACTGCGGATAGTATCGCAATCCCTTGTTCATTAAAAACATATGGTAATGTTCTACGCCCACCATAATTATCATATTCTTTTTCCAAATTTGAAATCACAAATTGTGATTTCAAGTTTTCATATTCATCACTTGAAACTTGAAAACAAAACTTTTCTGGAAACCGTGCGATATTTCTTTTCACCGCCTGATTCAAAACCCTGGTCTCTACCTGATACAGCGTTGCCAAATCACTATCCAGCATCACCTGCTGACCTCGCACGACATAAACCAAATTATGTATTATATCGTCCGACATCATAATATTCAGTGATTGCTGTTTATTGTTTTTATTCGATATTTCAATCGTATTCTTCTTTTCTTCTGCCATATAAACTGCCGCCTCCGTATTTAATATGCATCCCAACCACCACTACAAATTTCAAGTAGTAGATGCATCTGCCTTTATAAGAGTTAATTTACCCTCCTCACATTTAACTGAAAATAGCGTTCCTGCCTTAAATCCTAATTCTTCCAGCCATTTGCCTTTCATTATAATTGCTGATGTATATTTATAATCAGCACCCGACTGTTCATAAACTTTAAGTTTTCTATAATCTTTCATATACTCTACCATCCTTTCATAAATCTGTGTCAACTCTATATTGTTCAATATGGCAACTGATTGGGCGTTGTAAGGTTCCCGGCTTTTAGTAGGTGTAGATTATTTATGGCTATGGTACAAAAACACAGGTTTAACTCTCCCATAGCGCCCGGTTCACATTAAACCCGGCCGAAACTTGTCAACCAATATTACAACGCCCCCGCTGCAACCCGTCAGCATTTATAAGGACTTCGGACCTTCACACTTCCCAGTGTGGTTGCTTTAATTACTGAACTGCTCTACCGCTATCACTCATGCTTTTGTAAGCTATACACTATCTAATCTTTATTTATAATCCACCTCTCCCTTCCTTTTTAGTGTGCTAATCAATCTTTACAATTATATAATATAACTAATTAGTGAGTTTGTCAATGGCCTTTTTCAATTATTCAGTTCCTTTTTTCAACTTTTTAGATTGACAATATAACTAAATAATTATATATTAAAGGATGGAAAGGTGGTGCATATTATGTCTATGACTGAAAAAATAAAAATTGCCCTTGTTAAAAGAAAAAAAACAGCAGCCGACCTAGCTTCAATGCTCAACTGCTCTTCAACAAACATATATAATAAAATGAAACGTGATAATTTTTCCGAAAAGGAATTGATTGAAATAGGCGATGCCTTGGATTGTGATTTTATAGGTTCTTTTAAAATGAGAGACACCGGAGAAATGATATAAAAATAAGGCTGTATCATTTTGGATCTCCTCCAATATTGATACAACCTCTATTTTGCTGTTTGCAGCATCTTGATAATGGTATTCAACTAATATCAAGTGAATACCCTTTCAAAAACAATTCGTATTTTGGTTTTGCTTTCTTACACATTATTGGCAAATTGCTGAAGTAAAACGTGCTATTCTACTTACAATTTCCGGCGATTGTAATCCGGTATATTGGCGGTTTCTTTCTTCATCCAAATCATATTTCAAAGTATCTTCAATCATAAAGTAATTGGCATACTTGACTGTTTCACCGTCCAGGATTGGCTCTTTTTTTGAAATATTAACAGTTCTGAATTCACCCGCATCTTGATAAATATCGTGAAAGAGATACCTATGTAATGATTTTAATGAGGCCGGCGTCAAAGATATCCCATCATAATTTAGTAATTCCACAATCCTGTTAGAGACAATGTCGCATTCCTTCGTCCGCCTTTCCCGCTCTGCCGGAGTTTCCTTTTCATAATATGTGTACAGTAAATCCTCTATCTCCTGATTGGATAACTTGCCCTCAATATTTTTATCCGCCAATTCGTTCAGATAAGAGGAGGGCTTTAAATAATCAACCTCCTGAAGGCCGATTGCGATATCCCAATACTTGCGTTTTACATTCATGTCTTTTTCTTCCTGAACAATTTCATATGGTATTCCATAATCCTGGTTTTCGCTGCTCACTTCTGCTTGACCCCTTATCTAAAATCATTTTTACTGCTAATTAATTATAACCATTTTCAAATGGCATGTCTATGAATTACTGGATTACCCTCATTATAGCAGGGTCAAAATTAAAAGTGAAGCATTGCATATTTATTGTTCTAACATGCAATGCTTCATGATAAATTTATCTTGTCTACAGTCTGAGCAGATCTTTTACAAAGTATCTGCCAACTTTCTTTTTATTCTAATACTCCAATTGAATCAAAAATCCTGCTGCATATTCACCTTTAAAAATATCATACACATACCCAGAGCTTTCCAGATAAAGTCCAGTTTCTTCATCCAAAAGTTTTTTACAGGTTTCTGATTGATAAAATTTTTCCATTGCTGCAACATAATCCATATCATTCTCTTCAACCATATAAGTAACAATATCCTGAGTAATATATTCCATCAACTGTTGTCGTTTACTCATAAAAAACACCTACCTTCTTTAAATACTTCAGTGCCTTTCCGGAGTGAAAAGAATATTGATCGGTCAACTTTTTATATGCCATCTCTTTTATCAACGTATCCACTCCAATCAGCCCATTGGAAAACTGGCGGAAGAGCAATGCTAAATCATCATTTGCAATACAGCCAATGACAATATCATACTTGTTATCTTGATTATGCTCTATATCCTCAGCAATTATCAATCCCTTATTTCTATTATTTATTACAAACAAAGCCCAATCCTTCATGGGCCCATCAAATTTTTTAATCCGGATATCTTTATGATCAAATATATTTTCATTAAACTCAAATATTGTAACACTTGGTGAGCCGCCATAGATTCGTGAAACCCGATTGGCCATCTGAAGTGCCTGTTCTTTAATCGTGGTAAGATAAAATCCCTGTCCAAAATCTTTATACGGCCTGCATTTGCTTAAATCAATATTTTCTATTTCTACATTTGAACCATGATACAAAATCAAAGCATCTCACCTCCATTATTCTGACAGATAATTTCCATATCCTCAACAGCATCATCCAAAGATAATGTATGTTCAATTTCATAATGTTCCCGGATAAAATCTATACCTTTGTATTTATGAAGATAAAAAAAAGCATCCTGAGAATGAATGGATTTTTTTCTTGCAAATTCATTTACACAGGCTACTGTATAATTTATCTGTTTGCGAATAGTTTCCGTCATAAAATCCTCCTTCATCTTCTTGATAATGCCTTTTCTTTTTTAACTCTGAGATTAATTTTACACTACTTATTTTATCACAAATCAGATAAAATATCAAAATACATTTAGATGCCAGATCCCGTTCTCTTTCCTTGGTTTTTCAGTCATTAACACTATTGCTAACGGTTACGGTGCTTCCCGTTACTGCCATAATACTGCTCACCACCGCCAGCGCCATGAGTACGGCTGCTCCTGCTTTTAGTCCCCATTCTTTTAGAACCTGTTGATATTCTTCGTTTGTTTGCCCTTCCAGGCGTTTGGGTATGACGGATTTACATTTTTGAATAATATTTTTTATTTATGCTAAAAATCCCCGCCTCTCTTAGTCCAATTACAATTTTCTAATTCACCAACTTTGAATTTGCTCACACTATATGCTTTCTAATTTTTTCTTGCAATCTAGTAATGTATAAATGTCAGTGAGCTGCGCTGTGGTCGTTACTTCAATCAGTATCGGAAACGTTGGTAGCCCCATTTCCGCCTTGGCATTACGAATTATTTGCTTTACGTTTTCACTCACATCACAATTTAATACTTGCGTACGATTCTTTTCCTTAAACCAAACAGCCACGCTAAAATATCCGTCATGAACATAGAGCCAATAAAGGACTTTCTCTTTCCTTGCGCCCCTTACTGATGTCCAGAAATACTGTCCTTTGGCATACCATGCTTTATGAGGCGTGTACCATTGCCAATCTTGTTCGATATCTAAATTTGCTAACTCATTTTGAAATATTTCATATGCACCAAAGCTATCTGCCAATACCTGTTCTAGAACTTCTCTTGTCGGTATCACATCCCGTTCTCTTAGTTGCAAATTTTCGCGATTGTCCATCTGTATTTCCCTCCAAATTCTCATAAAATCCTCAATCCTGTGTAGTGGTAGAATATTTTCAATCTAATAAACTTTTAATACCTGTATTATTCATTAGATAAATTATATTTAATAAACTCAAAATTGCTGTAGTTCTTAATCTATAATAGTGATATGAACCAATAGCTTATAACCATAGCCAAACAAAAAAAACTTGGAGCAAAACATAAGACTCTAAAGTATATTTTTTTATCCTTTGTACAGCTAAACGCTATGGCATTTACAAAAATTAGCGGAATCAAGCCTATTGTTAAAACCATCCCCGCTGAATCCCAAGCTTCTGCCGGTAACATTGCATCCGGATTTAGGATGTTCGTATTATGTGTTAAATAAGGTACTCCAAAGTATAATATACTGATTATTCCTAAAATATTAACCAATAGCACTACCCAGTTCAGTATTTTTTTACCCTTCATTCTCCTGCCTCCAGATTACCTTATTATCATCGTGTCTATCACTGTTCCCGCTTCCCTCTAAATATGTAACCATCTTACCTGTACTTTCTGCATACTCAATTTCTGAGATTGTACTTTCCCCAATATATCCATCCTTGTTAATCACAAAAATAGTATCTGACATGTCAATTTTTCTTTTGTGCATATCAGCAAGCATTATTTTCTGCTCATCTGTAATTGCATCACCAGAATGTTCGAACAGACCCACCGAAATTACTATCTTGCCTTCTAGGGTTAATGCCTTTTGTACCTTTATAAAATCATCCTTAAAACGGATGCTGCCGCACAAGGTAACCACTTCGTATTTTCCCGCCATTATTTTCTACCTCCTTTAAATACCGTTCCCATAGGCAGTTGTTCCGCTTCTTGCCGCAATTATTTTGGAATTTATCAAACCCAAATAATAACTTTGATTACTTTATCAAGTACAATATTTTCCTTTTTTCTGATTTCCCCTTTGATGGGAAGCAAATAAGTATCTTGTTTTTTATCAAACCAGATGGCCGTTTGCCATTCACTAATACCTACCTGGGCTATCACTTTCATCCTTCCCCAGCCTTGTTCTAGCCACTTAAAGATGTCTCTTATTTCTATTGACAATTCTTTTGGAAGCGAAACAAAGGTCCAACCACTCATCTCTGCTGATGATGAATAATAATATACTTTTGCTGAAAATTCAAATTTTGTACCTTTATTTTCCATTTAAATACCTCGGATTTTTATCAGCTAATTCATTCAGATAAGAGGACGGCTTTATAATACTTTAATCATCTCCACTTACATCAAAGTCCCTGATAATATTGATTGCTATTTCTTTTCCTTTCTGGCCCGAAACATCACCTCTGCCATCATTAATATTACTATTTTCCTTAACTGAACATCCTGAAAGAAAACAGACACACAAAACTAAAAAAATTAATTTTTCAATTTTATTTCGCATAATTTATTTTCCCCTATAAATTTAACAATATAATTTACGTAATATCAATTAATAAGTTTAATCATAATAAGACAAGGATTTTCTTCATCCCACATCTCTGTCAAAGTAATGAGTGGCTCAAATCCAATATTTTTATAAAAATTTCTTGTCTGTGCATATGGTTCATAATTAACTATATCACTCAATGTTTTCACTATTGCGTATTTGCAACCATTTTCAACAAGATACTTTTCAGCCGCATCATAAAGAGCCTTTCCTATACCATTATTTTGATATCTCGGAAGCACACCGCACACGAATATATCACCTGTATTTCCATAATGTGTTTTCACTGAAAAAAAGCCAACACAATTACCTGCTGTATCCTGTGCGGCCCAATATGGAAGTTCACGAACCTTTACAACATAATCATCGAGTGCTTCTTTATTTCCAAACCATTCCGGCAAATTTTCAAGTATTCCTTTAGTATAAGCAGATTTTTTCTCATGGTCTCCTATCATTTTTATCAAAAAATCATTCTTCATAGAAACGTTCTCCCTTTGCATTGTGCTAAGATCATTTATAATAAACATTATAACAGGGCCGAAATTAAAAGTGAAGCATTGCATAATATTCATAAATGTACTCCGCCGAGAATTAATAAATATTATTTTGCATTTTTAATTATTTTTGCGCAGATACCTTAATATAATAGTGATAGACTTTACTCACCCAAATTTCAGGAGATCTTGTCATGAATACCCCCTATTATAATTCTGCAAAAACAAAATATATTCGAAATAATATCCTTGGACTGGATGCACCGGTGCAGCTCGATAACCAAACAAAGGTACCGGCAATCAATCTGGATAATGCCGCGACAACCCCGGCACTGAAAAATGTCGCCCAGGAAGTCCATGACCAGTTAATCTATTATAGTTCCATCGGCCGGGGAATGGGACAAAAATCCGAGTATTCCAACGAAATTTATACCGGCGGACGGGATACGGTTCTGGACTTTGTCGGTGCCGATAAAAGCAATTATACGGTTTTCTATGTCAACAATACCACTGACGGAATAAATAAGCTGGCCTCTGCACTGATTGACAGTCATCAGGATCTGGTTCTCACCACTCGGATGGAACACCACGCCAACGATTTGCCCTGGCGATTGCGGGCGCAGGCTGTATATGCCGAAGTGGATGATAAAGGACGGCTCATTTTGGAAGATTTTGAAAGAACTCTCGGTCATTTCTGCGGCCGGATTAAATATGTTGCCGTAACCGCTGCTTCCAATGTTACCGGCTATGTAAATGATGTGCATTATATTGCCGGAATTGCCCATAAATATGGCGCAAAGATCATCGTTGACGGTGCCCAGATTGTGGCTCACCGTTCTTTTTCCATGCTGGGAAAAACACCTGAAGAAAATATTGATTTTTTTGTTTTTTCCGCTCACAAAATGTATTCTCCCTTTGGCGGCGGTGCGGTAGTGGGTTTAGTGGACGAATTGAACCGGCACATCCCCCAGTTTTATGGTGGCGGTATGATTGAGACCGTAACCGATCAAAGGACATTTTTTACGGATTCGCCTGATCTTTATGAAGCCGGTTCACCTAATTATCCGGGTGTTGTGGGAATGATAGAAGCCATGAAAACGCTGAAAAATATCGGCTTTGATTATATCAAAGCCCATGAACAGTTCCTGCTTGCGGCAGCAATCGGAAAATTGCGTGAAATCCCCGAAGTTACTCTCTATGGAGATTGTGAGAATTTTGCCGACCGGGTTGGCATTCTGGTCTTTACACTAAAGGATATCGATAACGAAAGCGTATCTCATATGCTTGCCGGATATAGCGCCATTGCTGTTCGCCACGCAGCCTTTTGTGCGCATCCATATGTACGTCGTCTGACCAATGATTTAACCGTAAAAATTAGCAGTAGCGGTACTCCGCTGCCCCCGGAAGGCCTGGTCCGGGTCAGCTTTGGCATCTATAATACCGAAGCTGATGTACAATGTCTTGTCAATACCATCAAAAGGCTGCTTCAGGACAACAGTCCCAAATCTTGTACCAACAGAGGATTGTTTACCTTGTCCGGCAAACAGATGCCTAATCGGCTCCCTTACGACCGTTGTTGAAAATACTTGCAAGGCGAATAAAAAGGTGCTATGTTTATATGGGTCTGAAATACAAAAAGAAAAGTAAAAAGGAAGTGTTATTGTGTACAAGTTTTTATTGGATTTATGTCTCATACTCTTATGTACTAAATTTTTAGGACTAGTTACAAGAAGATTTCATCTGCCACAGGTGGTGGGCGCTTTATTGGCCGGATTATTTCTGGGGCCGGCATTCCTTAATATTATTTCGGAGACCACTTTTATTCAAAACAGTTCTGAAATCGGTGTTATCGTCCTGATGTTCTGTGCCGGTATGGAAACTGATATACAGGAATTGAAAAAAAGCGGAAAAGCCTCACTTGTTATTGCCATTATAGGTGTTGTCGTCCCCCTGGTGGGTGGTTTTGCCATCGCTTATTTCTATAATAAGCCGGGCATTATAGATTCCGATGCCAGCTGCAGTCTCTTTTTACAAAATGTTTTTATTGGCGTAATATTAACTGCCACTTCTGTCAGCATCACCGTGGAAACCTTAAAAGAACTGGGGAAACTAAAAACCCATTCCGGCAATGCTATTCTGGGGGCCGCCATCATTGACGATATTATCGGTATTGTATGCCTGACAGTGGTAACCAGTTTTGCCGATCCGTCGGTACAGATCTGGCTGGTTCTGATTAAAATTGTCGGGTTCTTTGTTTATGCTGCGGTTGTCGGATACTTGTTTTACAAGTTTTTTGTCTTCTGGTGCAATAACGGCCGAGATATGCAGCGTTATACCATTGTGGCTTTTGTTTTCTGTCTGATCATGGCTTACACGGCTGAAGAATTCTTTGGCGTTGCCGATATTACCGGCGCGTTCGTTGCCGGCCTGGTGATTTCCATGACCCAGCGGGAACAGCTGTTGGCATCAAAATTTGATGTCCTTTCGTACCTGTATCTGTCGCCGATTTTTTTTGCCAGTATCGGATTAAAAGTCACTCTCCCAGCGATGAGTGTTAAGATTATTTCTTTTGCCGTATTACTGACAATTATAGCTATTCTTACCAAGGTCATCGGCTGCGGTCTCGGTGCCAAAATATGCGGCTATAAAAACTATCAATGCAAGCGCATTGGTGTGGGAATGATCTCCCGTGGCGAGGTTGCTTTGATTATTGCCAGTAAAGGTGAGCGTCTGGGACTAATCGGTACCGCTTTTCTCGGCCCGGTAGTGCTGGTAGTTATTATTACAACAATCGTCACCCCCATCCTTTTGAAGCTGGTATTTAAAGATAGAGCTACTCCCTCCGTTCCTGAAGCAAAAGAGCATAAGCTGGCAGACCGCTATGAAGATGTTGCTGCAATCAGAGCCGGTCATAAATAAATTTACAAAAGAAAGGTTTGGTTATGGATATTTTTGGATTTTTGTCACTTATAGGCGGATTAGCTTTATTCCTGTACGGCATGAATGTGATGGGGGACGGCTTGACCCGGGCTTCCGGCAGCAAGCTTGAACAGCTGCTTGAAAAGCTGACTTCGTCAAAATTAAGAGGGGTCTTACTGGGACTGGGCGTGACTGCTGTTATCCAATCTTCCTCGGCCACCACTGTTATGGTTGTCGGTTTTGTAAATTCCGGCATCATGAAATTACAACAGGCCATCGGTGTGATCATGGGCGCCAATATCGGTACTACCGTAACCGCCTGGATTCTAAGCCTTACCGGACTGAAAGGCGACAGCTTTTTCATTCAATGTCTGAAGCCTTCCACATTTTCACCGGTACTGGCCGTCATTGGCGTCATTTTTATCATGTTTACCAAATCGGACAAAAAGAAAAATGCCGGTTTGATCCTGGTTGGCTTTGCGATTCTGATGTTTGGTATGGAAACCATGACCAGCTCAGTTGCACCTTTATCTGAAGTACCTGAATTCCAGAAATTACTGCTGGCCTTCTCCAATCCTCTTTTCGGCGTTCTGGCCGGCGCTGTTATTACTGCCGTTATTCAAAGTTCCTCAGCATCCGTTGGTATATTGCAGGCTTTGTGCGCAACCGGTATTGTGAATATCGGTACAGCCGTCCCCATTATTATGGGACAAAATATCGGAACCTGTATTACTGCCGCTCTGTCCTCCATCGGTGCTTCTAAAAATGCCAAACGTGCGGCACTGGTGCATTTCTATTTTAATGTGGTGGGAACTGTTGCGTTTATGATTCTGTTCTACAGTCTGAATGCTTTCCTGCATTTTGCCTTTTTGCAAAACATTGCCGGAGTTGCTGATATTGCGATTATCCATAGTTTATTTAATATATTCAGTACTGCCTTATTACTGCCGTTATCCGCTTTACTGGAAAAACTGGCTTACTTTACGCTGCCGAAAACAGCCGAAGAAAATGAAACCTTTTCCTTTATTCAATTGGACGAGCGTTTTCTGGATACCCCTGCTTATGCGGTAAGTCTTAGTAAAAATGTAACGATAGATATGATGGATGCCACCAAAAAAGGCCTCTCACTGGCCATGGATACGATGAAAGATTTTCATAACAAAACAGCCAAGGAGGTCTTGCACCTGGAAGATGTTGTGGATCAATATGAGGATAAGATCGGTACCTATCTGGTGAAGCTCAGCAACCGCTCCATGCTGGAAGCGGACAGCCAGCAGTTAACCGTTCTGCTTCACTGTATCGGTGACTTCGAGCGAATTTCCGATCATTCCGTAAACATTATGATGTCCGCGAAAGAGGTAGCGGAAAAGAATCTTTCTTTTTCCGATAAAGCCCAAAAGGAATTGGCGGTTTATTCTGCTGCCATCATTGAAATCGTTAATAAAACCTTTACTGCCTTTCAGCATTTTGATCTGGCCCTGGCCACCCAAGTGGAACCTTTGGAAGAGGCCATAGATAAGCTCACTGCCCAGATCAAGAAAAAACATTACAAACGTCTGAGCAACGGAAAATGCTCCATTGAAATGGGCTTTATCCTGCAGGATATCCTGACCAACTGCGAACGGGTGGCTGACCATTGTTCCAATATCGCCATCTGCCTGCTGCAGACCGAGGACAAAGAATTGATTGCCCACAAATATCAGGATTCCCTCAACAGCAAAGAAAAACAGGATTTTTCCGATATGTATCGGGAATATCTGAAAAAATATGATTTACCGTAAATCAATCAAAGATGTTCTCTTCTTGAATTGATGTACATCTCCAGCATATCTGCCGTTTCTTCGATCCCCAGTTTACTACTGTTAATGGAAACATCATAATTTCTGGAATCTCCCCATTTCCATTGACAGTAGTAATTATGATATGCTTTTCGTTTTTTATTATATTTTTTAATCATATTTTCTGCTTCTGCCTCAGATATTTTTTCATATTCGGCAATTCTTTTTATTTTCCAATCCATATCCGCCAAAACAAAAATAGAAATCAGTCCCGGATACTCTTTTAGTACTTCTTCGGCACAACGTCCCACTACAACAAAGGATATTCCTCCGGCAGCTTTTTTCCGTAAATAATCAAACTGCATATTGGCTATGGTTTCTTCCGGTGAATTACTGAACCCCCTCACAGTCCGGGAGCTCAGAAAATTACGCGGCAGCTCATCATATTTCTTGATGTGCCTGGTATCCAGGTTTTTTTCGCTGGCAATTTCTTTTAACAGATTAAAATCATACAAGGGCAAAGCAAATTTTTCCGCCAGCCGCTCCGCAATAATATGCCCGCCGCTGCCAAACTCCCGTCCAACCGAAATAATCAACTGTTTCTCCATTTTTGATACCCCTTCCTTTCCGGTATTCCCTTAAAAATACCTGATAAAAATAATAATTGTAGAAACCAGCAAAACCAATATTGTTGCCGGAATTGCTGCTTTGCAATACCTTCCCCAGCCAATCAGATAACCTTCTCTGGCCGCTACTGAGGTTCCCACTACATTTGCCGATGCCCCAATGGGCGTGGCACTTCCCCCGATATCCGTTCCCATGGAAAGAGCCCATACCAAAATCGGCAAAGCGATTCCCTGTGATTGGGAAAGACTTTTGATCACCGGCAGCATGGTTGCGGCAAAAGGAATATTGTCAACGATGGCACTGGCAACTGCCGACACCCAGATAATAATTGCCGTCATTAATTTATGATTGCCGCCGCTTATCCTGCTGATAAAACCGGCAATCGACTCCAGAATACCGGTTTCCTCCAAACCACCCACAACGATAAATAAACCGATGAAAAAGAGCAGCGTTTTATAATCAATATCCTTCAACAGACCAACCGCTGTTTTTCGGGCCGCCAACAGCGTTACCACGGCCGCAAACACACCGATAAAAGCTACTGTCAAGCCGGTTTGTGCATGGGTAATAAGCATGATCACCACACACAAGAAAATTACACAGCTGATGGCAAACCCCTTTTTATCTGTAATCATTTCCCTGGCGCCAGGAATGTTCACCCGGTCATCCCGGTATTTTTCCGCCGGCTGTAATTCTTTCCGAAAATAAAAATAGAAATAGAGAATCGTAACTACCAGCGAAACGGCAGCTATCAATCCTGTGTTGGTAATAAAATCGGCAAAAGTATAACCCAGGGATGTGCCAATGATAATATTGGGCGGATCTCCGCACATGGTTGCCGATCCTCCCAGGTTGGCACAAAAAATCTCTGAGATGATCATGGGAACCGGGTTAAACTTTAACATCCGGGCCAATTCCACCGTTACTGCTGCCAAAAATAAAATTACCGTAATACTGTCAATAAACATTGCCAGAATGGCTGACATAATCATAAATGTAATAAACAGCGGAATGGTCTTGAAATGCACAATTTGCCCAATACGCATACAGAGCCACCGGAAAAAACCAACCTTGGCCATACCTTCCACCATAACCATCATGCCGGCGATAAAGAAGATTGTCGCCCAGTTAATACCAATCAGGGATTCCGACACCTCATGGGTCTGATACCAGAAATCCACCGAAAAAATACTGTGTAAATTCAAAATTTCCATCATAGCTGCCCGGCTATGCATGCCAACACCAAATACAAAAATCAGTACCAGTATCCCACTTCCGAGAGTGACTATGTGGCGCTCTACCTTTTCCGAAATCATCAGAATAAACATCCCCACAAAGATCAGTACTGCTATTAATTGGGCTATCATTTCAGCATCCTCCTCAAGTAAAATCATTTAATCAAATTATAACATATCCTGAGACAGGAATGCTTTCAAGTACTGTTCCAGGCTGTGTTGATCCCGGCAGCACATAGTCTCCACCGCTGAGTGCATAGCCAGCAGGGGAACTCCAATATCTGCTGACCGCATGGGCAGCGCTGCGGAAAGAATAGAGCCCAGGGTACTGCCCCCGGGAGTATCTGAGCGAATATAGGTAAACCCACAGGGAATATTGTGGGCTTCCCCCAAGGCCTTCAAAACTGCCCAGGTTTCACCATCCCCAGCATAGTTCTGCTTGGAAGCACATTTAATGGCAACGCCGTCTCCCAGCTGTACGAAAGAAGTGGGGTCGTACTTCTCGGGATGATTGGGATTAAGCCCATGAGCAGCATCCGCGGAAATCAAAAAACCATTTCCCACACTTCGTAAATAATCGCCGCGGCTCATCTCCAGAGCCTGGTAAATGCGCTCCAGTGTAAACGGCAGCAAATTTCCGGCACCGCCGTTTTTGCTGCGGCTTCCGATTTCTTCATGGTCAAACAAAGCGATAACATCCAGGCCCTCGTTCCGGCTGCTATTGATCAATGCTGTCAGGCTGGCCTGAACCGAAGTCAGATTGTCCAGGCGGGGAGCCGCCAACAGCTCCTCATTCATCCCGCAGATACATCCCTCCTGCATATTATATAAGCACAAATCATAGCTGATAATTTCTTCTTTCTTAACTTCCAGTCCTTCTGCCTTTGTAATTTCCGCAGCCAAAAATTGGGTGAAATAAGCTTCTTCCATCACTTCTGCCATACCCGCCAAAGGAATCAAATCTACCTGGGGATTCAATTCACTGCCTTTGTTCAGTTCCCGGTTCATATGAATAGACACATTGGGGGCAATGAATAATGGCCGTTTACAATCCAGATAACAGATTCGGGGACGGAGTCCATCCACTCCTTTTAACGCCACGATTCCGGCCATTCCCAGGGGGCGGTCCATCCAGGTGTGATTAATGGCACCGCCATAAACCTCCGCATTCAGCCGCTGATAGTTTTTGTATGGGTACTCGGCTTTGGCTTTAATCCGCAATCCCGGAGCATCTACATGAGAAGAAATAATCCGCAGCTGATGTTCCGGCCGAAATTCCTCCTGCACGCGGAATGCCAGCAATGTGGTCTGAAAGGGAGATATATAGTAAGCACCTCCTTTTTGCAGTTTCCATATTTCGTTCCACTGCAGTTCCTGAAATCCGGCTTCTTCAAGCTGCGCACCGGCGGCCCGGACCACGTGATAAGGTGAGGTTCCTTTCTGGATCAGATCCACCAGTTGTCTGACGCTTTTCGCAATATTTTTATCCATTTTCACGCTATTTCCTCCGCATATTGATGACGATATTTTTCTTTCCCTTTTTACTGATTCCTTCATATCCCGCATAAGTAAATTTTCCGAATCCTCTAACCGTTATGATATCCTCCGGTTTTAACAGGATACTGTTGTTTTCACATAAAATACCATTTAAATAAACCTTTTTCTGCCGGAACAGCTCCAGACTGTCTCCCCTGGACAATCCGCACACCTTGGCAATCACCCCGTCAAGCCGTTCCGATGCCGCCTGGATCTTTCTGGTTTCCATCTCCGGCTCTGTAACTTCTTTGGGTGCTTCCCCCATCCGGCATTTTACGCGGGTATGTTTTATCTGCTCCAGCGTTTCCATTATAAACGGAGCTATCACTGAAGTACAAAAAACATATCCTTTATTCTCATAAATAATAATATCTCCCAATGTGGCACGCTCAATACCCAGATTCATCAAAGCTCCGAGAAAATCCCTATGAGTCAGTTCATCAGCAAATTTTTGCTGCAGCGGAGCAATTTCCACGCAGACAATGGGAAAATCCTCGATATATCCCAGCATCTTCTCACTGCCGAATCGGATCATCCGCCGCTCACTGTCCTCCCGGCCGCCGGACAAAGTAAAGTCTACATGCGTAAATTCCTTCTGCATCCGATAAAAAATATCCAGCTCCGCCATACTCAAAAAACTGCTAAAAGTATATATATTACTGCGGTAACACTTTTCCGCCATATCTTTCAATCTTTTTCTTAATAGTTCTTCCGCTTCCACTGCCTGTTCCTGCTTTCTCGTTACTTCACTGGCCAGCCGGTAAACAGGCAGACCTTTTTCCATATCATACCATAATTTCTTAATATTGTTAAATAAATCGAAAAAGGTTATAATGATATTTATTTGGAAAGAAGGAATTCTATTGAATCTGAAAAGTGCATTGAACAGTACCCGTAAATATCACAAAAGTGACAAGTTAAATGAATTAAAGACCAAATGGGGAAGGGATCTGGATACCGATTATGTCTTGCCGGAGTACCCCCGGCCTCAGATGGTGCGGAATAGTTATGTAAACCTGAATGGCTATTGGGACTATGCCATTACTCCTGATGACCGCCGGCCGGATCATTTCCATGGACAGATCCTGGTGCCTTTTTCTCCTGAAGCAGCCTTGTCAGGTGTTTCGAGACAGCTGCAGCCCAAGGAATATCTGTGGTATCGACTGCTTTTACCTGCCAGTGCCACGGCCGGTGCTGCTTCCATTCCCGGCGGCAGATTACTTTTGCATTTCGGAGCGGTGGATCAGACGGCGGAGATCATTGTCAATGGTCATTCCATCCTGATTCATGAAGGCGGCTATCTGCCCTTTTATGCCGATATCACTTCTTATCTGCTGGAATCTGATAACGAACTGCTGGTTAAGGTTCGGGATGTCAGTGATACTTCTTACCATTCCCGGGGAAAACAGACCCTGCAGCAGAGCGGTATGTGGTATACTGCCCAAAGCGGTATCTGGCAGACCGTCTGGCTGGAATGGGTACCGGGCATTTATATTGAAAAAGTTCATATAACACCGGATATCGATAAAGAAGAGGTTACTTTATTGATTTATCTTTCCGGCGGCAGCCACAAGCAGCCTGCACCGGAACCGGTTCGACGGACTATTCCGGTTCCGGACCCCCATCTGTGGTCGCCGGAAGATCCTTATCTTTATACTCTGGAGGTATCTCATCTGGAAGATACAGTCACTGTTTATTATGCCATGCGTTCCTTTACGGTGGAAAAGGATGAACAGGGGATTCCCCGTTTCTGCCTGAATCATCAGCCTTACTTTATGCATGGAGTGCTGGATCAGGGTTATTGGCCGGATGGGCTATATACTGCTCCTGCCGATGATGCCCTTGTTTATGACATAACTGTCATGAAGAATCTGGGCTTTAATATGCTTCGAAAACACATTAAAATCGAATCAGCCCGCTGGTATTATCATTGTGACCGGTTAGGTATGTTAGTCTGTCAGGATATGGTCAACGGCGGCTCTTCCTACCGGATGGTCTGGGCCGGTTATCTGCCCACTGCCTTACCGATTCTTTCCTCTTTGATCAAGGACAGTCACTATCACCTTTTTTCCCGCAAGGATGCCGCCGGCCGGCTGGCCTGGGAAAAAGAATGCATGGAGACAGTGGATGTTCTGTACAGTGTCCCTTCCATCGCCATCTGGGTACCCTTTAATGAAGGCTGGGGGCAGTTTGATGCGGCCCGCATTACCGGCCTGATCAAAGCAAAAGATCCCACCCGCCCTATCGATTCAGCCAGCGGCTGGTACGATCGTGGCTGCGGAGATTTTATCAGCGTCCATAATTATTTCCGCCCCCTTTCCCTGCGGATCCGGAAATGGGAAAATCGGGCCTTTTTCCTTTCGGAATACGGCGGTTACGCCTGCCTGATTGGAGAGCATTCCAGTTTAGAACGAATTTACGGCTATAAAAAGCTGGAAACAACCGAAGATTTGAATAAAGCTTTGGCCGCTTTAATTGAAAAAGCCCTGTTCCCTTTAAAAGAACAAGGCCTAAGCGGTGCGGTCCTCACTCAGCTCTCCGATGTGGAAGAGGAGGTAAACGGTCTGCTTACCTACGATCGTGATATTTGTAAGGTTAATTTCTTCTTAACATGTAAATAAGCGGGAATCAAAAAGGCATCGGCGAAAATCCAGGCCAGGGGGCTGGCGAAGCAGGCACCGATAAACCCAAATGTCGGTACCAGCAGCAGGCCGGCCAGGGCCCTTGCGGCCATCTCACACACTCCGGCCAAAATGGCAAAGGGACTGTATCCCATTCCCTGAATCATAAAACGGATAATGTTCACCAGTGCCAGAGGAATATAAAAAGCACTGTTTATCAATAAAAACAAAGCTGCGTTCTGCAAAATGTGGGTTTCCGATTTATTCACAAAAATCGTGGTCAGCTCCTGGCCAAACAGCCATAATATCCCAAAAGCTGCCAGGGAATAAATCACCCCCAGCAGGGTACAGGCCTTGATGCCTTCATTCAGCCGATCCAGCTTTCCGGCCCCCACGTTCTGCCCTCCATAAGTGGCCATAGTAGCCCCCATGGCATCAAAGGGACAACAGAAGAACAAGCTTACCTTACCTGCCGCCGTAACCGAGGCCACAGCCGCCGACCCAAGGGTATTCACTGCCGACTGCAGGATAACCGAGCCGATAGCGGTAATGGAATACTGTAACCCCATGGGAATCCCCATACCGCATAAAATATACATCAAAGAGGTATCCATCTTCCACTCCTCTTTCTGCACCCTTAATATTTCAAACTTCTTAATCAGGAAAACCAGACACAAAAGCCCGGAAACCGTCTGGGAAGTTACTGTTGCCACAGCTGCTCCCGAGACACCCATCCGGAATCCCAAAATAAAAAGTAAATCCAAACCAATATTCAGCACCGAAGATATAACCAGAAAAATCAGGGGTGTTTTGCTGTCACCGATGGCCCGGATAATTCCCGAAAGAATATTGTATAAAAATACCGAAGGGATTCCCCAAAAAATAATGATAATATAGGAATAGGAACTTTCGATAATATCCCCCGGTGTTTTCATCAGCTCCAGAATATTATGACATAATGCCGTTACAATTATGGTAATTACCACTGAGAATATTGCTGCCAGCCAGACTCCGTTGGCAATAAATTTTCGCATTCCCACATAATCTCTGGCTCCAAACTTCTGCGAAACCGGAATGGAAAAGCCACTGCATACCCCCATACAAAAACCGATCACCATAAAATTAAGGGAACCCGTAAGACCCACACTGGCCAGAGCATTCACCCCCAGGAACCGTCCCACGATAACCATATCTACTACATTATAAAGCTGCTGAAATAAGAATCCGAATAGAAGGGGTACGGAAAATCCCAGAATCAGCTTCATGGGTGAACCGACTGTCATATTTTTAGTTGTATCTTTTGCCATTTTTATCTGCCTGCTTTCCTGTAATACTGCAAAAATAAGTATAGCAAATCTATGTAAAATTGCAATTTATATTTTAATTTTATATTTTAAATTTCTATAGTAACGCTTTTGCACACCGTTGTTCAAGCCATCGGACCACCCCATCATTTTCATTGGTCCCACATACTTCATCAGCTTCCGCTTTCACCTCCGCCAGGGCATTTTCCATGGCAACTCCGATTCCGCATTCTTTCAGCATTTCAATATCGTTATAATCATCACCGAAAGCAACAATTTCGTCCCCCCGGATTGCATATTTCTGTGCGATTAACTGAATTCCCTTGAATTTTGTTGCCTGCTTATTCATAATCATGGCGATGGTATTTTCGGATAATTGTAAATATAGATCATTACTTAAATATTTTTGAAAATGTGACATTTTTTCCAGCGTATCCGTTTCAATAATAATTTTTTCCGCAATCCGCCCCCGTATTTCATGAAAGTCCACTGTTGCCGCACAGGGAAAATCCCCCCAAAGATGCTTTGTATCAAAATTGGTATATAGCCGTTCATCAACCGATGCCGCTATATGGCTGTCAGCGTTTTCACTTAGAATACTGTTGATTAATTGATCCGGCATATCGATTCCAATACTGGCAATCCGCTCCTCTCCATCAAGGATCACCGCACCATTATGGAAAATCCCCACATCATATTCCACAAACGGCAGAAATTCCTTTACTGCCCTGACCGGCCGGGCTGTTGCGACAGCAAATATAATTCCTGTTTCCCGGAGATTTTTTATTACCTTTTTGGCATATTGTGAAATTGTCTTGTCATTTCTTAAAAGTGTCCCATCCAGATCAGTGACCACCATCTTAAATTTTCCCATAGCAAAATCATCCCTTTCCAGTACCTGCCAAATCGATAGTTTATTCTCTTGTTTTTATGTAGTCCCAGTATAGTCTTCTTTTATTTTTTTGTAAATAAATATTTTGTGTCGTATATACTTGACATTATGTCGTATATGTATTATCATGCACTTATGGAGGTGATTGTATGGGACGGAACATTCCGATAAAAGTAGCCCGGGCAGCACTTGATATGACCCAAAAGGAACTTGCTGAGACCGTGGGTATCTCCAGACAGACGATGAATGCAATCGAACAGGGCGATTACAACCCCACCATCAAATTATGCCGGTCAATCTGCCGGGTACTGGGAAAAACATTAGATGATTTATTTGGAGAGGATGAGGATGATGAAAAGGAAGACGAAAAATAACTTGGATGAGATGCAGGAACAAAAGCTTTTAGGAATTGAACGTACCGGGTTTTGGCTTGCCTTTTTCGGTTTGGGAGCGGCAATTATGATTCAGCTGACAGTTTCTGGTTTCGTATTGCAAAATATCATCGGTGAATTTATTATTTTTATGTTCCTTGCTATATATATTGTTGGTGCATGCATAAAAAACGGCATTTGGGACCGAAAACTGAAAGCCGATCCAATCACTAATCTTATGGCCAGCCTGATTGCCGGATCAGTCGCCGGAATCTATACCGGAGTCACCAGCTATATTCGGTTTAAAGCCTTACCGGGCACCTTGGGCATTATATTGATTGTCTTTGTATTAACTTTTGGGATAACATTTGCGCTTCTTTCTATCGCAACTTATTTTTATAAAAAAAGAGTAATAAAATTAAACAGCTCATTGGAAGATAATGAATGAAGAAAAATAGCCGGTCAGTACTATCATTTAACGATAGTACCACCGGCTGGTCTTTTATTTTATATCTATATCAGGCAGTCCATGGAGTTTTGCCGGGCTAACTGTTTTTCGGCCAGATCGGCGATAGTCACGCCGTCCACCACCTTATTAATGGCTTCTCCAAGCTGTTTCCACACATCCAGCGTTTCACAGGTATCACACCGGTCACACTCGTTCACATCGCCTTCCAGACAAGCTACCGGACACAGGCTGCCTTCTGTCAACCTCAGAATCATCCCAACCGTATATGCACTCGGATCCTTGGCCAGCTTATATCCGCCCTGAGCACCTCTGGTACTCTTTACAAATCCTGCTTTGTTCAGCACACTGATAATCTGCTCCAAATACTTTTCGGAAATATCCTGCCTTCTGGCAATCTGGTTTACCTTGGCATATTCTCCGGTATTATTTACTGCCAGATCAACCATAATTCTGACCGCATAACGACCTCTTGATGATATCTTCATTAATTAAGCCTCCTGTTTTCCATGCTTGGTTTTTACTAAAACGGTACTACCGACCCCTGATAAGTATCATTAATAAATTTCTTGATTTCCTCTGATTTTAATACATCTACCAACGCTTTTACACCTTCGTTGCTTTCATTGCCTTCTTTTACAACAATAATATTAACATATGTTTTGGCTGCTTCCGAATCGGCGGTCTCATAAGCAAGGGCATCGGTCTGAGCATTTAAGTTAGCCTGTAATGCATAGTTTCCGTTTAATACTACATAGGATACTTCCTTGATCACGCGGGAAACCTGAGCTGCTTCCAATTCCACAAATTCGATATTATGAGGATTTTCGGCAATGTCATTGACAGTTGCAGTCATTCCTGCATCTTCCTTCAGCGTGATTAGTCCATTGTCCTGCAATAATAAAAGTGCTCTGGCCTCATTGGTGGTGTCATTGGGAATGGCGATTGTTGCTTTTTCAGGAATAGCGGACAAGTCACTTTCGGTTCCCCCATAAATGCCAAGAGGCTCATAATGAATTTCTCCTACATTTACCAGATGGGTTCCCTTTTCTTCATTAAAGCTATCCAGATAAGGGGTGTGCTGGAAATAGTTACAGTCAAAATCTCCTGATTCCACTACCTCATTGGGCTGTACATAATCACTGAATACTGTTACATCCAGCTTCCAGCCCTGTTCCGCCAGAATTGGGGCGGCGGCTTCCAGTATCTCCGCATGGGGTACAGCCGTAGCTGCCACCTTAATGGAGCCGTCTCCTTTGCTTCCGCAGCCGGTTAAAGCACCTGCGGCTAAAACCGTTGTTAAAAATAATGCTACTGCTCTTTTCATAATCTTACTTCCTCCTCAATTTAAATATATGATAAACCCCTGAGGGTTTTATCCGGTAATACGTTTATCCAGCTTTCTGGATATCCTGGTTCCTGTATACTGCAGGATCTGCACCAGTGCAATCAACAGAATGACCGTAACAAACATGATGTCGGTCTGATAGCGATGATAACCGTACTGAATGGCGATATCGCCCAAACCACCACCCCCTACAGCACCTGCCATGGCTGAATACCCTAAAATAGTTCCTAAGGCAATAGTCGCTCCCACAATCAATGATGTCCTTGCTTCGGCCAGAAGTACTTTCCAAATAATATGAAAGGGTCCTGCCCCCATACTCTGCGCCGCCTCGATCACACCCCGGTCTACTTCCAACAGGGAAGATTCTACCAGCCGGGCAACAAAAGGTGCGGCGGCCAGTGTCAGGGGCACAATCGTTGCCGTGGGCCCATAGCTTTTTCCCACCAGAAATCTGGTAATGGGAATAATTAAAATAAGCAAGATCAAAAAAGGAACACTACGAATAATATTCGCCAGAATATCCATGGCCTTATAGATGATCACATTGGGGCGCAATCCTGACCGGGCTGTTACCACCAGGGCTATCCCCATGGGCAATCCAATCAGATAGGCGAAAAATGTTGACACAAGTGTCATATATATGGTGATCCATGTTCCTTTCAACAACATTTGTACAACAGCTTCATCCCACATAATCATCCAGCTCCTCTACTTCCAGTTCTCTATCCATTAAAAACTTAATCATTTTTTCTGCTGTTTCCTCTTCTTCCGGCAGCTGCAGGATCATCTGTCCGTGAGCCACACCGCCGATATCCTTGGTGTCTGCCAGCAGAATGTTTGCCGGTGCTTTACAGGCCAGAACCATATTGCCGATCACCGGTTCATAGGAAGAATTCTTCGTAAAGACAATGCGGATGCATCGTTTTCCTTTCATTTCCCGGTACTTTTCGCTACTCTCCCGGAATACCAGTTTTTTGGCTGCCTTACTTTGTGGTCTGGAAAATACTTCCTCCACCGTACCGGTTTCAGCCAGAATTCCGCCGTCAATAATAGCCACATGGCTGCAAATCTCTTCTACCACTGCCATCTCATGAGTGATAATGACGATAGTAATTCCATACCTGACATTAATGTCTTTTAATAAGGCCAAAATAGATTTGGTGGTAGTGGGATCTAA
Organism: Lachnospiraceae bacterium; assembly: GCA_031555615.1. Classification (GTDB taxonomy): domain Bacteria; phylum Bacillota; class Clostridia; order Lachnospirales; family Lachnospiraceae; genus UBA935. The sequence continues at coordinate 26,483 of JAVBUF010000025.1, forward strand.
GGCACTGGTAGCCTCATCACACAATAAAATCTTGGGGTTGGTGGCCAATGCTCTGGCAATCGCCACGCGCTGTTTCTGACCGCCGGATAACTGGGCGGGATAAGCCTTTTCCTTGTCCTCAAGGCCCACTATTTGCAAAAGCTCTCTGGCCCGTTCTTTCGCTTCCCCACGTTTCATTCCAATAATTTCTAAGGGAAAACAGATATTATCCAGAACATTTCGCTGCATCAGCAGATTAAAATGCTGAAAGATCATAGAGATCTCCGTCCGCATCAGCCGCAATTCCTTTTCCCGTAATGCCGACAAATCCTTACCCTCTATGATAACTGTACCGGCAGTCGGTTTCTCCAAAAAGTTCAGGCAGCGCACCAGCGTGGATTTTCCCGCCCCGCTCATACCGATAATGCCGCATATTTCCCCTTTATGTATATCCAGATCAATTCCCTTCAAAGCCTCTACCGTATTTTCCTTGCCTACGAAGGTTTTGGTCACTTCTTTGATTTGTATAATCGTTTCCATCTCTACCTAACCTCATTCTAATACTTTGTTTATCTATATCCGAGTATTCGGCATTTTTCATTGCCCCTATATTCCTATCAATTTACTAGGTTTAATATATTATGAATCATACACAACAATTCCCAGTATGTCAATAGGGTTTTTTTTATTTGCATAAGGTTTTTTTATTTGTTATAATATTTAATAAATGAATTTATGATTGGAGAAGCTTATGAGTAAAAAGAAAGTAGTTGTATCCCTGGGACACGATGCACTGGGATATACCATATTAGAGCAATGGGATGCCGTAAAAGTAACTGCCAAAGCACTTGCTGACCTTATTGAAGCAGATTATCAGCTGACTATTACACATAGCAACGGACCGCAGGTAAGTATGATCCATAAGGCCATGACCGAACTGCGCCGGATTTATCCTGACTATACTCCTGCCCCCATGTGTGTATGCAGTGCCATGAGTCAGGGATATGTTGGTTATGATATCCAGAATGCCCTGAAAGCCGAACTGCTCAGCCGCGGCATCAGTACTACCGTAAGTACCATTTTAACTCAGGTCACCGTTGACCCTTATGATGATGCCTTCTATGAGCCCTCCAAATTCATCGGCCGTTATATGACAGAAGAAGATGCCAAGATCGAAACAGATAAAGGTAATTATGTAAAATTAGAACCCGGTAAAGGAGTTCGCCGGGTTGTTGCCGCACCCAAGCCCATTGATATCGTTGAGATTAATGCCATCAGAGCCCTTGCCGATGCGGATCAGGTTGTTATCGCCTGCGGCGGCGGCGGTATTCCGGTAATCGAACAAAACTGTGTTTTAAAGGGGGCGTCAGCCGTCATCGAAAAAGATGCTGTGGCCGGAAAACTGGCAAGTGATCTGGATGCCGAACAGCTCATCATTCTGACTGATGTTCCTTGTGTATACAGTAACTATGACACCTCTACTCCGATTCCGATATCAACCATAACCGTTGCCAAGGCACAGAAAATGATTGCCGAAAAACAGTTTGGAGAGGGTAATATGCTGCCTAAGATCGAAGCTGCTATTGCTTATCTTACTGCAAAACCTGACGGAAGTGTATTGATCACTTCGCTGGAGAAGGTATCAGATGCCATTAATGGTAAGGGCGGAACCCTCATTACCGCTTAAGCAAACAGAATATGAAAAGGCATTTCTTCCGGATATTTGGCCCGTTTAACCTGCCGAATATTGAAAGAAATGCCTTTTTTATTTCTCAGTCACCGCCTGCACCAATAACCGTCAGCAGGGCACCGATCATAATACAAAAATCCGCTATATTAAAAACAATGCTCCGTAGTCCCTTAAAAGGCACGTTAAAGCTTACATAATCCACCACATATTTTCGCTTCAACCGGTCATAGGTATTCCCGAATGCTCCTCCCAGAAGAAAAGACAGTCCGGTACGCAGCAGGGTATTTCCTTTGTGGCCCAGGGTAATAATAAAGAAAACCGTCAGCAGGATCGTCATTGCCAGTGACAGGATCGCAATCAGCTTCTGCCGTTTATCCCCCATGTTTAGTGCCAAACCGCGGTTATGATGTTTCCGTATTATTAGAAATCTCCCGGCTTTACGATCCTGCACATCCAGATCTTCCTGCTTTTCAATATAATTCTTTACGCCTTCATCCAGGCCGAACAATCCCAGGGCAATTAACAGATATCTCAAGTGTAATACCTCCTATCCAATGCCTTAAACCGATATCGTCATTATATAGTATTGCCGCCAAAATTACCAGCTTACTTTTCATTTTGTAATAAACATCCCGCTTAACCTGATTTCTGTATACCCTTTTATATTCGGCACATTGGCAGTTGTTATCATTCCATTTGTATCAATCCATGCATGAGAACTTGCGGTTGACTCATTGGCTCTATTACGCAGCAGAATCGGTACATATATGTCAAAGGGCGGCCTGAATCCGGAGGATAACTGCGCAAATTGGTAATTAGACGGTATATAAGGTACCGCCAATATAATACAGGCTGTAAAATTAACGATATTATTTAATTTAAACCCATCTGCAAAAGAAAGGGCTGCTTCATTAACGGTATTAATGACAACTTTTTGATAGTTCACTAAATTGCTGTTTACCTCCCTGATCTTATCATCCAGCACCTTTCCCATTGTTGCATCCAGGGCCTTTCCGGTCATTATTTCCGCTAAGTTTTCCACTAACTCAGGTGTATCGCCTTTGGGACCGGGGGGACCTGTATCCCCCATGGGCCCGGGATCTCCTGCCATCCCTGGGGGGCCCGGATAACCGGGCGGACCCTGTTCTCCCATAGAACCGGGGCAGCCTCTTGGTCCTGCCGGTCCCTGCTCTCCCATAGGGCCGGGGGGGCCTTGGGGCCCAATGGGGCCTTCTGAACCCACAGGTCCCATTGGGCCTGATTCTCCCTGGGGGCCGGGGGGCCCCGGACATCCCCTGATGCCGGGATCTCCTTTATAACCCAGAGGACCTCTTTGACCCGGCGGCCCGGCAGGGCCTGGAATTCCCCGGGGGCCGGGGGGACCCGGGCAGCCGGGATCTCCCTGCGGTCCCACATCCCCCCTTGGTCCTGCCGGTCCCTGATATCCTGGCCTCCCGGGATCTCCTTTAGGACCCGGAGGACCGGGTATCGGGCACGGAGAGGTTGGACAAGGCTTTGCAGGCTGTGGACAAATGCTATTATATTTACAGTTGCTGCATGGGGGACAATTGGGGTTATGATATCTATTTGCCATTTGCCTGCACTCCTTTCCATTTATCCTTAATAATTAGATAGTTTTTTTCCAGCCGCCGGTCAGCGGGTGCCATACGGAATGCTTTCCCGGCATGGGTAAGGGCCCTTTCATACAGCCTCAGATGATAACAGGCAATTGCCGCCAGATCATCAGGGGTATAGTCCCAGGCGTATCCCATATTAACATATATTTTAGATCTTTCCTTTATTTTCAAGGCTTCCCCGGTAAGAAACAAAACTGTCGGCCAGTCGTTCCGGCGGTAAGCCAGTTTGGCAAATTCAATATAGGCATCTCTCATGTACGGTACTTCTGCGATGGCACGATAATACCAGCTATACGCTTCCTTAATTCGGTTCAGGCCATCATATGCTCTGGCAATCCACCGCATGGATGCACACCGTTCTTCTTTCCAGGATGCGGTTGGCAACTTCAGATGTTTTTGTAAGGTGTCAATGCAGTCCTGCCATCTTTTGGAATACATATATTCCCGTCCCAGGTAGTACATCATCCGATCGCTGCCGGGGTTCTCCCGGACGGCCACTTCCAGCAGGGGAAGATAAGAACTTCTGGATTTTTTTCGGTCCGGATAATGATCCAGAACCATACCCGGAATAAAAACCTTCTTCTCCGGCTTTTTACCGATATATTTCAGATATTCATGAACCGGGCAGGTCCAGGAATATGCATGTTTGTCATGGACTTTGAAATAAGTAAACTGCGTTTGCGGTATCCCATCCGCATTCAGGCTCCAGTTATACAGATAGTTTCCCATTGTTGCATCTGCTGTCCAGGCTTCTTCAAGAGATTGCCGCCAACCCGGATGAAATACTTCATCCAGGTCGGTACATACGGCAATGTCCATATCATCAGGTACATGGGATAATGAAATGTTTCTGGCAGTGTCGAACCGCCAGGGGTGAATGCTCTCCCGGCAAACCAATGCGCCCCGGCTTTCCAGCTTCGCAACGGTTTGATCTGTAGAGCCGGTATCCGTAACGATTACCAGATCGGCTTCACTCATGGAATCCATCCAGCGGTCAACAAATATTTCTTCATTTTTACAAATTGCATAAACACATATTTTATAACGATTCATTTTCTTGCCACCGCCCAGCTTCCTGACATTTTAAAAGAATTAGCTGATAATTGTTTTTGAGTCTCTTATCTTCGGGTGCAAACCGGCACGCCGTTCCGGCATATTTTAAAGCTTTCAGATATAATCCCAGATTGTAGCAGGCGATGGCCGCATAATCGGAAAGACTGTATCCCCAGGCAGACGGTTCAATTAGATAGCTGTTGGTGGAGGTGATAATCTTTAATCCATTTTCGGCTGCAAAAAAAGTAAGTTCCCAGTTTTGCCGGTCATATCCCATTTTTGTCATGTCCAGCCATGGTTCACGTATCCGGGGACATTCGGCAACTGCCCGGAAAAGCCATCTTTCGGCTTCCTTATCATCGCCTTTGGCACGGCAGGCCCGGGCTATAAACCGCATCGAAGCACTTCGTTCTTCATCCCAGACGGCCGAAGGCATTTCCAGGTGTTTCTTCAGTGTCGCAATACCCTTGTTATACATCCCCTTAAAGATATACTCCCGGCCCAGCCAGAACATCGTCCGGTCATCTGTGGGATTTTCCCGCGCCGACAATTCCAGCAAAGGAAGATACTGGCTTCGGGATTTGGCCGGATCCGGGAGATGTCTCAGGGTGATGGTTTCTATAAAAACGGATCTGTCGGGAATCCGGCCCGAATACTCCAGCACTTCATGAACCGGATGAACCCAACGAAATCCTTTACGGGCGTGTATTTTTTCCATAGTAAATTTTTTTTCCGGTGTTCCGGCATCGATGTTCCTGCTCCACGAGAACCAGTACTTTGCCCGGGTGGTTTCACTGGTCCAGGCGTTTTCCAGTTTATCCCGCCAGCCCATCTCGAAGACTTCGTCGATATCATTTGACACACAGATATCAACATCCTCTGGGATATGGGCAAGAGCGGTATTTCTGGCAGCATCAAAGCGCCAGGGCGCAATGGTATCCTGATATACAACAGCTCCCCGTGACCGCAGCTTTTCTACGGTAAGGTCGGTAGAGCCGGTGTCGGTAACAATTACCATATCAGCCTCTGATACGGCATCCATCCAGCGGTCTATAAACTGTTCTTCATTTTTGCAGATTGCATAAACACAAATTTTATATTTCATTAATTTTCACTCTTAATTTTTTACTTCAGCAGGATACTTCCATTCATATAAATATATTGATTCAATGCCCGGATGGTGCCTGAGCAGTACCAGCCGCCGACAATCATAAATTGTGTGCCTGCCGGAAGAACGGTACCGATATCTATACTGGTTCCGGTTAACATTCTGCCGGCTGTATATTGGGTACCGCCTGTAAACGGTACTGTCGGTGTGGTGACAGTCTCACTCAAAATGGTAAAGGTACGGCTGTCGAAATCTGCTGTTGCAACTGCAACGAATGGATGATAATTTGAACCCGCAGATGGTGTAAATGTCTGGTAGTTACTGAATGAGGCATAGATATTTGTGATTGTTGCCTCATAGGCCAGAGGAAACATATAGTTGATACTGTCCGTATTAGCCGCAAGGGTAAATGTGCCTCCCCCATCAGGTGAACCGTTCAGCAAAATATAACTGCCGGGGTATCTGCCGTAGGACATCGGTGTTATATAGACAGCATTGGTCCCGGTTACCATGGCAAGTACTGTGGAAGTGGGGGAGATAAAAGGAATCAACGTTCCGCTGCCTCTTGGTCCGGTGGGGCCGGAAGCGCCGGTATCGCCGGTAGGACCGGTATCTCCGATGGGGCCGGTTGGACCTTCCACACCCTGTTCTCCCTGCAGTCCCTGAGGGCCGGCAATTTTGCCGACATTGCTCCATTCGCTGTTATCCTCATCCCAAACATAAATATCCGGATCGATATAATAGAAGTCTCCGGGTTCTCCCACCGGATGGGCCGCCTGTAAATCAGCCAGCGTCGGGTGAGAACCTTTGATGGTTCCGACAGTACCTGCTTCTCCCTGCAGTCCCTGGGGGCCGGCCGGGCCTGCAGCACCTGTCGGTCCGGTATCGCCGGTAGGACCGGTGTCTCCTGTATCGCCGGTGGGGCCGGTATCTCCTGTATCGCCGGTGGGGCCGGTGTCTCCTGCATCGCCGGTAGGGCCGGTGTCTCCCGTATCACCGGCCGGGCCGGTGGGGCCAGTATCGCCCTGAATCCCCTGGATTCCCTGGGGACCGGCAATTTCACCAACATTTACCCAATCATTGTTATCCGCATCCCAGACATAGAGATCAGGATCTATATAGTAAAAATCGCCGGGATCTCCGGTAGGATGTGCATTCTGCAGATCCGTCAACGACGGGTAAGAACCTTTGATGGTACCCACAGTTCCGGCTTCTCCCTGAAGACCTTGCGGACCGTCAGCACCGGTGGGACCCATTTCACCTTGTGGGCCGGTGGGGCCGATTTCTCCTTGCGGACCCGTAGGACCGATTTCACCGGCAACACCTGGTAATCCCAGATTTCCCTGAGGGCCGGTAGGACCCAGATCACCTTGGGGACCGGCAGGACCGATTTCTCCCTGCGGACCAGTGGGACCGATTTCTCCCTGCGGACCGGTGGGACCAATTTCTCCTTGCAGACCAGTGGGACCAATTTCACCTTGCAGACCAGTGAGACCGATTTCTCCCTGGGGACCAGTAGGACCCACTTCACCTTGCGGACCGGTGGGACCCATTTCTCCCTGGGGACCGGTGGGACCTATTTCACCTTGCGGACCGGTGGGACCAATTTCTCCCTGGGGGCCGGTAGGACCAATTTCTCCCTGGGGACCCGCGGGGCCGGCATCTCCGGTAGGACCCATATCTCCTTGCAGCCCCTGAATGCCTTCCGGTCCGGCGCATCCTTTGGGACCAACTGGTCCCTGGGGGCCAACTTTACCTTCGGGGCCTTCCGGTCCCATTGGTCCCTCCGGGCCTATCAGCCCCTGGGGACCCTGAGGGCCTTCCGGGCCAGCCGGTCCCTGAGGGCCTATCGCACCCTTGTCACCTCTGGGACCCATGGGCCCGCGCGGACCGGCTGGTCCGGCTGGTCCGGGATTCCCTTTGATTCCCTGAGGACCCTGACATCCCGGATCGCCTTGGGGACCGATATCTCCTCTGACCCCCTGCAGGCCCCTGGCACCCTGGGGACCGGCGGCCCCCCTTGGCCCCGCTGGACCCTGACATCCCGGATCACCTTTTTCACCCTTTTCACCGCGTGGACCCATGGGTCCACGCGGGCCTTCCGGGCCTTCCGGGCCCACTAATCCGCGAGGGCCGGCGGCACCGGTGTCCCCCTTCGGACCGGGACATCCCGGATAACCCTGAGGCCCTCTTGGGCCGGCCACTACAGTACATTCATATGAATCACAATTGACTTTATTTTCTTCCAGTTCTGTGGATTTTGAATAGTTGTTACAATCTGAACAGTTGGACATTTTAAAATATCCTCCTTTTTCCTTCATATTATATTATGAAAAGATTGCCATTAGGTGCGATAAACAAAGTGAATAAGTCGATATTCGTCAGAATGTAGGAGATGCGCCGATAGGTTTCGGAGTGACGTCATTAAAAAATGCTGTCCGGCATAAGCCAGACAGCATTTTAATATTTTTATTTATTTTGCAGCCATTTCTGCTTTTAACTTTTCCGTTAAAGTAGGAAGGATTTTCTTGTAATCGCCAACGATTCCGTAATCAGCCACTTCAAAGATCGGTGCTGTTTCATCTTTATTGATGGCAATGATGATATCGGATTCTTCCATACCGGCCAAATGCTGAATTGCTCCGGAAATACCTACGGCAATGTAAAGACTGGGACGAACGGTAGAACACGTCGTTACAACCTGAACTTCGTTGGG
>JAVBUF010000109.1:0-6887 GCA_031555615.1 Lachnospiraceae bacterium
GGGCTTTTATCATGGATTCGTAACTTCCCAGGCTGATATGTTTGCGTTTGAAGGTTAGGGAAGAACGATAATAAATGCTTTTATCTTTTTTTTGCTGGGGATAAACCCCAGGAAGTCTTTTTTCCATAAATACCTCTGAAATAGTATGAATATTATAGTGTTTTGGGCATTGTCTACAGTATACCATTTAATAAAAAAGAATACAAATAAGAGATTTTTTTCCGCAAAATGAAAGTTTTAGAAATATTTTTGCCAGTTGCTGTATAAAATATTAAAGAAGTGTTACGTAAATGTGACAACTTTAGGTACAAGGCAAAGAGATTTGCGGAAAGAAGGATTAGTAATGTATAAACGAATATCAGTGCAGATTATTCTGTGTAACATGATTATTATGGTGTGCTGGTTCAGTGTCAAGACCATCGAGGTCAATCGGATTGCGGCAACGACAGCGTTTAAGCTTCAATTTGCCCAAGAAGAAACAGATATGGTCAGTAAAGACAGTTTTTTCGGGATGCTGAAAAGTGCTTCTTCCGGCCAACGGGTGGTGGAGTATAATGTACTGGAGCAGACAAGCCTGGAACTGCCGGCGGGAGAATATGAAGTACTTACCAGAATCGTCGAGGCGGAAGCCGGAAATCAGGATGAAAAAGGGCGTATGCTGGTAGCCGGAGTTGTTTTAAACCGGGTAAAAAGTAAAAAATTCCCCGATACGGTGCGGGAAGTCGTTTTTCAAGAGCAAAATGGGACGTGCCAGTTTTCGCCGATAGCCAACGGACGTTATTATTCGGTAAAGGTCAGTGCGGAAACCATTGAAGCAGTGGATAAGGTACTGGCGGGCGAGGATGTTACGGAAGGGGCTCTGTATTTTGCTTCCCGAAAATATGCCAATCCGGAGAAAATGAAATGGTTTGACAATCATCTGACTAAGCTGTTTTCTTATGGCGGACATGAATTTTTTTCTTAACTGATTTCAATTGCGGAGAAGAGGAGAATGTGCTATAATTATTTCCTGTATCATACAAATATGTTTTAGGAGTTAAGAAGATGATGAAGATCAATTATAACAGTACAAGAAGTAAGGAGCATCCGGTTACCGCATCACAGGCCATCTTAAAAGGGCTTTCCGATGATGGCGGGTTATTTGTACCGGACAGGATTCCTGCCTTAGATAAAAGCTTGGAAGAATTATCCCGTATGACCTATCAGGAAGTAGCATATGAGGTGATGAAATTATTTTTTGATGATTTTACTGAGGACGAGCTGAAAAGCTGTATTGCAAAAGCTTATGACAGCAAGTTTGACACAGAGGAAATCGCCCCTCTGGCAGAAGCCGGCGGAGCTTATTATTTGGAGCTGTTCCATGGTGCCACCATTGCTTTCAAGGATATGGCATTGTCTATCTTGCCGCATTTGCTCACCACTGCGGCCAGGAAAAATCAGGTAAAGGGAGAGATTGTGATCCTGACGGCCACCTCCGGTGATACCGGAAAAGCTGCATTATCGGGATTTGCAGATGTTGAAGGCACCCGTATTGTGGTTTTTTATCCGAAAAACGGCGTTAGCCCCATTCAGGAAAAGCAAATGATTACCCAAAAAGGGGATAATACATATGTGGTTGGAATTCATGGTAATTTTGATGATGCCCAAACCGGAGTGAAGAGGATTTTTGGTGATAAAGAGCTGGCGGCTTACATGGAAAGCAAAGGTTTTCAGTTTTCTTCGGCTAATTCCATTAATATTGGCCGTTTAGTGCCGCAGATTGTTTATTATGTATATGCATATGTTAAACTGCTGGCAGAAGAACGTATTCAGAGCGGGGAGCTGATCAATGCCGTAGTACCCACCGGTAATTTCGGTAATATTCTGGCGGCATTTTATGCCAAACAGATGGGATTGCCCATTGACAAGCTGATCTGTGCATCGAATGACAATAAGGTCTTATATGAATTTTTTGAAACCGGAGCATATGACCGCAACCGGGAATTTATTTTAACTTCTTCTCCTTCCATGGATATTTTAATTTCCAGTAACCTGGAACGTTTGATTTATTACATTGCAGGTAATGATGCTGAAAAGAATCTGGTTTTTATGAATGCCTTAAGCCAGGATGGAAGCTATCAGATTACCCAGGAGATGAAAACCGGGCTTAGAGATTTTTATGGTAACTATGCCACCGAAGCCGAAACGGCAGCGGCCATCCGGGGATTATATGAACAGACCGGTTATGTAATTGATACTCATACGGCAGTAGCAGCCTGTGTATATGACAAATATAAGAAAGCGACCAAAGACAATAAGCCTTCGGTAATCGTGTCAACGGCCAGTCCATATAAATTTGGCAGAAGTGTAGTGGATGCTATTGATTCTTCTGTAAGTGACAGAGATGATTTTCAGCTGATTGATTATTTGTCGGAGCTTTCACAGGTGGCAGTACCGGCAGCAATTGATGAAATAAGAACTGCACCCGTCCTTCATACCAAAGAATGCGAAGTTGATGAAATGAAGCAGGTGGTTTTGGATTTTCTGGGGATTTAAATATGTAAATCCAGTCAGTCCGATCATACAAGGGGGACACATGAAACATATTCTAATGATTGATGATGTGACAACTAATTTAAAATGTGCTGCGGAGGTGCTGAAAAAGAAGTATAAATTATCCACAGCCAAATCAGGGGAAAAAGCGTTGGAATTTTTGTCACATACCAAGCCGGATATGATTTTACTGGATATCAATATGCCGGATATGAATGGTTATGAGTTGTTGGAGATATTGAAGAAGGAAAAGTCATATGTCGATATTCCAATTATTTTTCTGACAGCCGAAAGTGATATGGAGAGTGAAGCTAAGGGATTGAAAATGGGAGCGATGGATTACATCCGCAAGCCTTTTGATCCTGATGTTTTATTGAGCAGAGTTGCCAAGGTCATGCAAATGCATGAAACGAAGAAAACCTTGGAAACCATGGCCAATAAAGACAGCCTTACAACATTATGGAATCGCCGGTATATGGAGGAGTATGTTGAAAAAGGCAACCCCAAGGATGGAAAAGGGGTTTTTATGCTGCTTGATATGGATAATTTCAAGAGCGTCAATGATAATTTCGGACATTTGATGGGAGATAATGTTTTGGTGGCGTTTGCCAAAACCCTGCGGGAAAGCGCAGGGGAGGAGAACAGTGTTTGCCGCATCGGCGGGGATGAGTTTGTGGTTTTTTTGAATGATGATTATTCAGAAGCCAAAATACGGGAAATTGCCAGAAATTTAATTGCCTCTATAGAATTTGAAATTAATAAAATGTTAGATTTTGAAGAGGAATTAAAAATTTCGGTATCCATCGGTATTGCCATGAAACCCGAGGACGGCAAAGATTTTAAGACACTTTACAATAATGCGGATAAAGCGTTATATTTTGTCAAGCGAAACGGAAAAAGAGGATATCATTTTTATCATGAATACAATAATAGTGTTCAGTCAATTAATAGTGAAAATAATTTGATTGATTTAATGCACCTGCAGATGCTGATCCAGGAAACTGACAGCAGTAATGGGGCATATCGGGTGGAATATGGAGGCTTTAAGAGAATCTATCGTTTTGTGGCCAGGTGTGTGGAGCGGTCAAAGCAGGATGTGCAGATTGTATTGTTCAGTGCTTCGGCAGAGGAGTATAAAGAAGGCAGTCAACAGAACGAGGAAGTTACATTAAGGATGGAAAAGACCATGCAGGAACTGGAGGAAGCGATAACCGCATCCCTCAGGCGGGGTGACGTGGCAACCAAATTCAGTGCATCACAATATGTGGTTATTTTAATGGATGCCAGTCTGGATAACGGTAAAAGAGTGGTTGAACGTATTTTGAATAAGTATCAGAAAAAGAAAAGTCATAGCGAATATGTTATTACATACGATATTCAATCAGTAAATAAGCTCCCCTGACGGGGAGCTTTTATTATCGTTAGATGCGGTCAGCCATATCAATATATTGTTTTTCCGGGCAAATCGGCTTATAGGCCGGACGGATGATTTTACCGTTATTGGTCAGTTCCTCCATACGGTGCGCACACCAGCCGCTGATCCGGGCGATGGCAAAAATGGGAGTATACAGCTCTAACGGAAGTCCCAGCATATGATAAGCAAAGCCGGAGTAAAAATCAACATTGGAGCTGACACCTTTATACATCTGGCGTTCTTCGGCAATTACCTTGGGGCCTAAGCGTTCAACCAGAGAGTATAAATCAAATTCTTTCTTTAATCCTTTTTCTTCAGAAAGCGTGCCCACAAAAGAACGGAATATTTCGGCCCGGGGATCGGACTTGGAGTAAATCGCATGACCGACACCATAAATCAAACCGGAATGATCAAAAGCATCCTTATGTAGGAGCCGGCGCAGATAAGCTGTAATTTCATCTTCATCGTTCCAGTCAGAAACTTCCTGTTTCAGCTCTTCAAACATCTGCACTACCTTAATGTTGGCACCACCATGTCTGGGTCCCTTCAGCGAACCGATAGCAGCGGCAATGGCTGAATAGGTATCGGTAAGAGAGGATGTAACCACATGAGTGGTAAAGGAAGAGTTATTACCACCGCCATGCTCCATGTGAAGAACCAGGGCAATGTCAAGGAGTTTGGCCTCCAAAGGGGTATAAGAGCTGTCCGGACGCAGAATGTGAAGGATATTTTCCGCAGTAGACAGTTCCGGATTGGGTTGGTGAATAAATAAACTCTTGCCATCATGGTAATGGCAGTAAGCCTGATAACCATAAATGGAAAGCAACGGAAATAAACTGATCAACTGTAAGCTTTGACGAAGGACATTGGTTAATGAAGTATCATCGGCCCGGTCATCATAAGAGTACAGAGTCAGGACACTGCGGGCCAGCGTGTTCATCATATCACTGCTGGGCGCTTTCATAATAATATCCCGGACAAAGCTGGTGGGCAAACTGCGGTAACTGGCAAGGATATCACGAAAATCAGCCAGTTCCTTAGGATCTGGTAATTTATCAAATAATAAAAGATAGGTGATTTCCTCAAAGCCAAAGCGGCCTTCTTTAGAAAAGCCGTTTACAAGGTCCTCCACATCATAACCGCGGTAAAAAAGCTTACCATCGGCAGGTACAGACTCGCCGTTTACAGTTGCGGTAGCACGTACATCCGAAATGTTGGTAAGACCGGCAAGAACACCTTTGCCGTTAATATCACGTAACCCTCTCTTCACATCATATTTGGTGAAAAGCTCGGGATCGATCAGATTAGCCTGTTCACTTAACTTGGTAAGGCGAACAATTTCGGGTGTAATTTTAGAAAATATATTTTGATCCATTAATATACACTCCCTTCTTTAATGTCGAAAAATTATATTAATAATAACACGATTTTTAGTTAACAGACAAGTAAATATAAAAAAAAATAAATATTTTAACAATTTGTTTATATTTTATTCTTATCCTATTCTTATACTGGATTTTTATGAAAAGTCATATTAGAATAGGGTAGACATGTTGAAAGGGGTATGAAAATGAATGAAAAAAAAATAGAGCAGCTGCGCGGGCAGATGAAGAAAGCGGGAATTGATGTTTATCTGGTGACAACCAGTGATTTTCACGGTTCCGAGTATGTTTGTGATGCTTTTAAAGCAAGAGAATATTTATCAGGATTTACCGGTTCGGCCGGGACGTTGGCGGTGACCATGGAAGAGGCTGGCCTTTGGACTGATGGCCGATACTATATTCAGGCCGAAAGAGAGCTGAAGGGCAGCGGCATCCAGCTGTTCAAAATGCAGGAAGAAGGGGTTCCCACCATTAAGGAATACTTGAAGAAAAAGATGCGTCCCGGGCAGACATTAGCCTTTGATGGCCGGTGCATCAGTGCAAAAGCAGGCATGGGTTACGAACAGGAGCTGAAGGAACTGGATATTGTCCTGAAATATGATGAGGATTTAACGGAAAAAATATGGCCGGATCGTCCGGCATTTCCCTGCCGGCCAATCTGGAATCTACCCTTGGAGCTAAGTGGGAAGTCCAGCCGGGATAAAATAGCCGAGGTCAGGGCAGCACTAGGCAGAGACGGTGCGGAGGCCTTGGTGCTGACGAAACTGGATGATCTGATGTGGCTGTTTAATATCAGGGGGAGTGATATTCCCTGCAATCCGGTGGCATTGTCTTATGGATATATCGACAGGAATCAGTCAGTTGTGTTTGTTCAGAAAAAGGCATTATCAGAAGCATGCCGCAGGGCCTTGATAGAGGAACAGGTAACCATATGGGATTACGAAAAGATTTATGATTGGCTGCAAGACCTGAAGGATAAAAAGGTCTTGCTGGATGGCGATAAATGTAATTATTTTTTATATAAAATGCTCAGTAAAAGTAATCAAACGGTTTTAAAAGAAAATCCGACGGAAGCTTTAAAAGCAGTGAAGAATCAGGTGGAACTGGAACACATAAAAGAATGTTTCTGTCAGGATAGTGCAGCCCTTATCCGGTTTATGAAATGGATCAAAGAGAGGGTGGGTGAGACTGTCATCACAGAAATGGAGGCGGCCGCATATCTGGACAGGTTAAGGACCCAAGTTCCCGGTTTTCTGGATTTGTCCTTTGGGACGATTTGTGCTTACGGTGAAAATGCTGCAATGATGCATTATGAGGCCAGGGAAGAGCATAACAGTACAATCCTGCCTGGCGGACTTTTGCTGGTTGATTCCGGAGGGCAGTATCAGGGAGGAACCACCGATGTGACCAGAACCCTTGTGTTAGGGGAAATCAGTGCGGAGATCAAAAAGCAGTATACGGCAGTGGTAAGAGGTATGCTGGGCCTGAGCAGGGCAGTATTCTTACATGGCTGTACCGGCAGAAATCTGGATATTCTGGCCAGGGAGCCATTGTGGCAG
>JAVBUF010000029.1:0-20372 GCA_031555615.1 Lachnospiraceae bacterium
AGCGGGAACACTTTTTACCGGAAAATATTTATAGGGAAGTTACAATATCTTCAAATGTAATCAGCGTTACATTATCCAGTTCGATACTTTTTTCGATGCAGCCTTTTGTAAATCCGGTTTTAGCAAAGATAAAAAGCTGTACGTTGATATAATGGAAAAGCTGGCTGCGTTCTATAAGTGTATTAAGCACGTTTAAATCAACTTTTTCATTTGTCCACTTGCATTCACAGAATAATGCGGATTCTGAACCATCAGTTCCCATAATATCAATTTCCGCTTCACATTTATTTTTGGCGTCGTTGCCCCACCAGCGCCCCAGGTCGGTAAACTCTATTGGGGATTTTCCCTGCGCTCGCAGTGCCCATAAATATTGAATACATATGTCTTCAAAAACTGCGCCCATATAATCACTGATCATCGGAGAGATTTTTTGGTATACGGAATCCACGAAACCACGGTTAATCGGTGCAATATGATCGGGAATAAAGCGGTACCAAAACCGAAAAAGGTTATCATCAATTTTATAAATGGTTTTTTTGGAAGAACTCTCAGCAAAAGGAGTTTCTTTTCTGACGATACCAAGGGAAATTAAATTTTTTATATAAGCAACGCAGGCACTTGTTTCTTCCCCTACTTTTGTGGAAATCTCTGATAATTTTGTGCTGCCGGCAGCAATTGCGGTAATGATTGCATTATAAATAGCCGGTTCACGCACCTCTTGTTTAATAAGATTATTTGGTTCTTCAAAAAGCGGACTTACCGGGTCTAGAAAACAACGTTTGATATTTTCCTCGATTGATAAGCGGTCATCTATTTGAAGCAAGTATTGTGGTGTTCCGCCGACTATACCGTATACAACAGCCATATCTATATCAGAGAAATTTTTAAAGTAACTTCTACTCTCAAAAAAATCAAAAGGCAAAATTTTAAACTGCGCAGTTCTTCTGCCATATAAGGGGGCCTTATAAGCCAATACATGATTTTCCATAAAAGACATGGAGGAACCACATAAAATCAAAAATAAATTAGAAGTGTTTTTGTTTTTGTCAATTAAGGCTTGAAGTGTGGAAGCAAAGCTTTTAGAGGCTTTGGCGATATAAGGGTATTCATCAATAACAAGAATTATTCTTTTCTTCTCCGCCACAGTAAAAACATATTCAAGAGCAGCCTGAAAAGAAGAAAAAACGGTATTTTCGAGAACAGAATCGGTGCAGGAAAGGATACTCCTGCTGAGATTTTCCAGATTCTGCAAGGTGTTGCTTTCGATTCCTGTAAAAAATATTGCCTCTTTGTCTTTTATAAATTCATTAATAAGGGCTGTTTTGCCCACACGTCGCCGCCCATAAATGACAGGAAACTGAAAACCGTTTGTATGATAAAGTTCGTTTAATTTGTTTAACTCTTTTTTACGGCCAATAAACATGACAGACCTCCTATATAATAATTTAGTAAGCTACGATTTACTAAATTATATTTTACTAATTTAAAAAAGTCAATAGAGATTGAAGCAGAAAGGCGCTTTTGCTATAATCAGCTTATGACTGTTGGATGAAAACTGGTTACTACTGGTGGTAACAGAAAGGCAAAATAAAATGGAAAGAGATCTGTCTGTAGATGCATCTTACCATCCGGAAATGTAAGTCACCCTCCGTTCCATTGACGCGGTAAGTCCTTATGACTATACTGACATTATCAAACAACCGGAGGAAAAATATTATGAAAACAAGAAAAATTACAAATTTGGGTATGGCGGTTCTGATTATCTTTGCACTTACATCATTTGCAAATATATTTGAATTAACAATTGGAGAAAATATCGGTTTTGCCGGATTGAGTACAATTATTGGGGTTATTTTTTTCTTTATCATTAAAAAAGTGGAGAAGCAGCCATTTGAAGGCAGTGGTTTTAGCATTCACGCAATTCCTGCTAATTTAACCAATAAAGTTAATGTATTTTGGATGCTGACACCACTCATGTGGAATTTAGTGGCCCTGGCAGTTGAAAATTTTATGCCGTCTGCAAAAGAACATATTTTAGACAGGGCGGCTGCTCTCATCACATATGATACCAAGCTTATGACAATTCTCATGCTGTTCATACTTGCATTAGGAGAGGAAATCGCATGGCGGGCATTTTTTCAAAACCATCTGCAAAGAATAATGAATGTCCCTTGGGCAATTATTATTACATCTGGGTTATTTGCCTTATCCCATTACGCCGCGGGCAATCTTTTCGATGTATCTTTTGACATGGTTTCGGTATTTGTCAGCAGTGTTTTATACGGCATCGTATTTCATAAAACCAGGAATGCCTGGATATCAGGATTTGCACACTTTCTATCAAACATAATGGCATTGATTTTTTATGGAGTGCTTTAAAGGTTTATGGCAGACCTGGGAAGAGTGATAATAGTGGAGAGACGAATGAGTTTAAAAGAAAAAGCACAAAAGCTTAAAACCGATGTACCGGCTGTTTTTCTGGCGTTAAGAAAAAAGGAAACTCCAATATTGGCAAAAATATTTGCCGGATTGACGGTGGCCTATGCACTTTCTCCTATTGATCTGATTCCGGATTTCATCCCGGTGCTGGGTTATCTGGATGATGTGATTATCCTGCCGGGGCTTGTGGCGTTGACGATTAAGCTGATCCCGACGGATACTTTTGAAGAATGCCGGATAGAAGCAGCCGGACTTTGGGCTGATGGTAAACCTAAGAAGTGGTATTATGCCGTACCCATTGCCCTGGTCTGGCTGTTGGTGGTGGTGATGGTTGTGAGGATTGTATTCTGGTAATTGTTTCAATGATATAAAATATTAAGATTGGCGGTAGGAATTTTTATGTTTGAATTTTTAGCAGTAGGAGCAGGCGGCTTTATTGGATCATGTGCACGATTTGCATTAACGAGAGTGATGCAGAATTATTCAGATAAAATTCCTTTTGGTACGTTGCTGTCCAATGTTATCGCCGGATTGCTGATTGGCTTTATTGTAGGACTTGAACAGCAAGCCGTGAGAATATCACCTAAAAGCAAACTCTTTTTGACAACAGGGATGCTGGGAGGATTAAGCACATTTTCAACGTTTAGTCTTGAAACCATAACCCTTTTTCAAGGGGGGAGATACTTCTTTGGTGCTGCAAATGTTTTGCTGAATTTATTTCTCAGTCTGATGGGTGTGGTTGTGGGATTGTATACGGCAAAGATTCTTTTGGCAAAGGTATGAGTACCGTTGCCCGGATACCGATTTCCGGGGGCAAAGAATTTTCATGCTATCTTTTTTTGCTTAGTGTTCTAAATCTGATTGTACCAATGCCAATCAGTATAATACCCAGAATAATTCCCATAAGTCCCAGGCCCGGGACGTCCTCAAATTCACCGTCAAGCAACAAAGCAACAGAGAAAACGATCCCACCAAATCCAAAGCAGAGCAGGAGGATGGGAACAAAAAAGCCTTTCTTAATTACACCGGAATTATGAATCCCCCACATAATCAGCAGGAATCCGGCGACAAGGCCGATGAAACTCAATCCCGGTGCGTCATCTGCATTTCCCAGCGTAAATAGTAGTGAGCCGATGACTGCGCCGATTACTATTGGCAGCAGAGCTGCGGCTTTAATAAATCTTTTCATAATTGTGATTGTCTCCTTGTTTGGATAAAAGTATATGCATATATATAGTATACCACGAATTTAATAAAAATAAATTCTGTATCTAAGATGATATTCTTAATATTCCAGCAAATTCGAATCGCCATATATTTATTAATAAATATATGATTTATCAGTAATAATAAAGCTATGAATAAAAAACAATGTTTATATAAAGAAATTAATCGTCACTTATGTGAGGATACTGCACCGGAAGAATATCTGAACAGTTTGCAGGAACCGGTATTTGAATCGGAATATCCGTTTACCATGTTAAGCAAGCTGAAGGATATTCAGCAATCTCCCAAGCATCACCCGGAAGGAAATGTTTGGAATCATACCATGCTGGTGGTAGGTGAGGCGGCAAAGCGAAGGGATCAAAGCAGCAATACCCGGGCCTTTATGTGGGCCGCCCTGCTGCACGATATCGGCAAGTCTGTAACCACCAGAGAACGTAAGGGAAAAATAACAGCATATGATCATGACAAAGCCGGAGTGGGTATGACACGGGATTTTTTAAAGTGCTTTATCGAGGATGACATTTTTATCGAAAAAGTAGCAGTCATGGTTCGCTGGCATATGCAGATTTTGTATGTGGTAAAGGCATTGCCCTATGCGGACATCCCCAATATGAAAAGGGAGGTTAACGTGCAGGATATTGCCCTGTTGGGACTGTGCGACAGAATGGGACGTGTTGGTGCTAATCTAAAAAAGGAAGAGGATAATATCAGGACTTTCCTTAAAAGAACGAAATGATTCAGGCAGCAAAGATATTTAAGGGGCTATCTTAGCCCCTTTAGAGTGTAAATCGTCCTACAAGTTTAAGGAGCTTACTCATACCCGGTTTGATTTCAAGCTTATTCCTTTTGATATTATGAATGGCAACTGTAACCACTTTGGGAACATCCATTGTTGGAAGCTTATTATTTTTGTCAGCACCTGGATTGTCGCGGTTAAAAAGAGGCTTTGAAGTTTTTGGCGGTGCCAGTTCAAACACTTTGATGCCGGTACTTTTCAGTTGCAGGCGAAGGGATTTGGTATATGCGTGAATACCGATTTTTGCCGCACTATATATAGGTGCTTGGGGAAATGTAATAAAGGCAAGACCCGAAGAAACATTAACAATGGCCGCTTCAGGCTGTTTCTTTAAGTGAGGCAAAAACTGCTGTACCATGCGGATGGGCCCGTTTAAATTAATGTCGATTTCATCGCAGATGTTATCGTAGTCAGTATCATTAAAGTCAATGGCACGCATAATTCCCGCATTATTTATTAGTATATTCAGGTGGGGAAAATCAGCCGTTATTTTTGCATACAACTCACATATAGCTTGCGGATCACTTACATCACTGGGATATATATGAACGGCAGGCAATTCTTTTTTTGTTGATTCAAGCCTGGAAATATCCCGCCCTGTTATGATGACCGTGTTTCCCAGTGATATCAGCTGCCGGGCCATCTCGAGGCCAATTCCTGATGTGCCTCCGGTAATTAAAATGGTATCTGATTGTAAATTCATGCTAATTTCCCTCCGATTTTTCAAACGTTACACTTGTAACGCTTATAGGGATAGTGTATACTTGCAAGTATAAGAAGTCAATAGGATATAGCTGATATGTTACAAAGGGAGGGAATCTGTCATGTCTGAACCATATTCTGAAACGCAAAAAAGAATTACCAAAGAATCGGTCTTTACCGCACTCCTAAAATTATTGGAAAAGAGGACTTTTAGTGAAATAACAATAACAGAGATTACCAGAGTGGCAGGAGTGTCACGGGCTGCATTTTACAGAAATTATGCAGCCAAGGAGGATATACTCATTTTCTACCTTAGAGAGTTGTTCCAAGAATTTTTGTTAAAATCACAGGAATTAGAGAATAAGACCAAATATAATCGAACAAAACTTTTCTTTTCTTTTTTTAGAGAGTATAGTAATTTGATTGAGATTTTAATAGCAGCGGAATTATCACATATTTTTTATGAGCAGTTTTGCATATATGTAATTGATTTTTTTGAAACTCAGACGGACAAATCTGCCCAATCTCCTCTTTATAAAAAGTACTTACCGCAGTACATTGCCTCCGGGCTTTTCAGGGTGTTGCTGGAGTGGGTGAAAGGCGGAACGATGGAAAGTGTTGATGATATAACCCAATTTATGTTTGAAGTAACCGGAGGCTGATTATGCGTTAAATGAAATTGATTCATGCTCGGCGTTGATAGATCCTGATGGCAAAAAACCAAGCTATAGCGGTAATCCCGATGCACCAGGCAAGGGCGATCCAGATGCCGCTGCCGACAGGCTCGGCATTCAGCAAGGAGCGTATCGCATTGACGATAGAAGTCACCGGCTGATGCTCCGCAAAGGCCCGAACGGCGGCAGGCATGGTTTCGGTGGGTACAAAAGCCGAGCTGATCATGGGCAGAAATATCAGCGGATAGGAAAATGCGGTGGCTCCCTCCATGGATTTGGCTGAAAGTCCCGGAATGACTGCCAGCCACGTCAGGGACAGTGTAAACAGCAGCAGGATTCCTGCGGCCGCAAGCCAATTCAATATTCCCGCCCCTGAACGAAATCCGATGATCAGGGCAACACCAAAAATAAGAATAATTGTAATCGTGTTGGACACAAGAGAAGTCAGTACGTGGCCCCACAGTACTGAGGAACGTCTGATAGGCATGGAATGAAACCGTGAGAACAGTCCTTTTTGCATATCCTCAAACAGTCGCATTGCGGTGTAAGCGATACCACTGGCGATAGCCATCAGCAGGATGCCCGGCAGCAGGTAATTCACATAGTTTATGTCGCTTACGGCAACGCCCGTACTCCCGGCGATGCCCGCTTTAACCGAGCCGCCCAGTACATAGACAAAAAGCAGCATGATGGCAATCGGTGTTATCGCAACGGTGATAATGGTATCCGGACTGCGCAGGATATGCTTCATTAACCGCTCGAATAATATATAGGTTTTGTTTTTCATTCTATCTGCCTCCTTCAGGGTCGTGTTTTGGTTTGCGGCATGATGATGGCCAGGAATATTTCCTCCAGGGTGGGCTGCTTTTCCACATACTCGACCTTGGCAGGCGGAAATAGTTTTTTTAGCTCATCAAGTGTTCCGTTAGCAATAATTTTACCGTCGTGCAGGATGGCAATTTGATCGGCAAGCTGCTCCGCTTCCTCCAGATATTGGGTGGTAAGCAGGATTGTCGTGCCATTATCGGAAAGTCCTTTGATGGTTTTCCAGACTTCAAGCCGTCCTTCCGGATCAAGACCGGTTGTAGGTTCATCAAGAAAAATAACATCCGGTGTTCCCACCAGGCTCATGGCAATATCCAGCTTTCTTTTCATACCGCCTGAGTAAGTGCCGGCCCGCTTATTTGCCGCATCTGTCAGCCCAAAACGGGCAAGCAGGTTGTCGGCAAGCTGGGAAGGGTTTTGGATGTTCCAGAGCTTGCCGATTAATATGAGATTTTCCCGGCCGGTCAGTATTTCATCCACGGCGACAAACTGTCCGGTAAGACTGATGGCTTGCCGCACCTGATCCGGCTGGCGGGATACGTCATATCCGCAGACGAAAGCCTCTCCGTCATCGTGTTTCATAAGGGTAGAGAGGATATTTACGGTTGTCGTTTTTCCTGCACCGTTAGAGCCCAGCAGGGCGAAAATCTTACCCGGCTTCACTTCAAAATCAACACCCTTTAAAACTTCGGTATTTTTAAATGATTTTTTTAAACCCCTAACCGTGATTGCATTTTCCATACCAAATCCTCCTTACTCAAATTTATCCGTGAACTTTTTCATGGATTTGTTTACTGTTTGGTTGGCAGTTTCCTGATAGAGATCGGTGTAAGTTTTTGAGTCTTTGATCAAATCATCGCAGAAAGCCGCTACATCACGGCCGGTTACCTCAAGCACGCCCTTTCCCATGGCTGCCCCTTCTTCAAAAAGATCAACAATCCCTGAGAGAAAGGTAGTTCCGTCGGTTAATTCAACAGGACCGACTTTATAAAAATATTTTTGCATTTCTTTATAAACAATCTGATAATCCTGGGGGAGCGCTTTCACCCGCGCAACATGCCCCCGCCATTCTTTTTTTCCTTCGATAATATCCTGTATGCTCATAAAAAGCCTCCTTATAATCCCAGTTTTTTAGAAATGTTTCTGTTTAGCTGATCGCGCCATTTGTCGCGGTAGGTCTTGGCCCCTTCGCCGCCCACCAGGGCTGAGCAGAACCCGCTAATATCGTCGCCCAAAGCTTCATGAACACTCTGACTGTCCGCCGCGGTTTCTTCCAGCAGTCCAAGTACGCCGTCAAGAATCGGCATAAGGTTGCGGCCGGTGAAGTCCGAGTGCTGCCACAGATTATTCTTAATGCTTTCCCATGCGTCCCGGTATTCATCCGGCAGCTTTTTGGCTCGGGATTCAAAATCCTTCATTTCTCTTGTTAAATCATTGCCTGTGATGGTATCCCAAAAGTTCATTGTGTTTTCTCCTTTAACTCATTAATTTTTGATGACACGAAGTCCCATTTTGCCCAGAACTTTTGCAGTTCTTCGCGGCCGGCGTCATTTAATGTAAAAAACTTGCGCGGCGGTCCCATATCGGACGTTTTCTTTGTGGTCTCAACGAGCTTGTTTTTTTCAAGCCGTACCAAAATGGTGTAAACCGTCCCGTCCACAACATCCGAAAATCCTAAAGCATTAAGCTTCCTTGTAATTTCGTAACCATAGGTTTCGTTCCGGCTGATAATTTCCAGTACGCACCCTTCCAAAACCCCTTTTAGCATTTCTGTTAAATTTTCCAAATTAGTCACCTCACTATTCTGTTTGACTTGTATGCAGTATTACTTAGTAGTTAGGTATATAGTATTACATAATAGTGAAGATGTCAATAGCGTTTAAAGAAAATATTATGTAAATACATTAAGACTATATTTTCATATTTGAATTTGTTATAATAATTGTTAATTTGGAATTAGTATTTAATTGTTTTGCATTATGGAAAATGGCCAATGCACAGTATTTAAAATGTGCTGGAGGGTGAGTATGCAAGTAGAGGATAAACCCCGACAATCCCTGGTTTATATAAGTAGGAAAGGAGCTTCACATGAAATCTTTTTCACCACAATTTGACACACTGCTGGCCAAGGCCAGCAAAGGAAGAACACATTTGCAACTGACAGTCGGAACATACCGGAATGGCAAAACCCACTTTTATACTATGAATGCTGCCGGCAACCCCCTTGATACACATTTACGGCATTACGATGTGGGGTCCATCACCAAAACCTTTACCGCAAGCTTGATGGCAAAGCAAATCAAAGAAGGAAAGCTGTCATTGGATGCACCGCTTTCCGACTATATTGACGGCCTGCCCCCGCGCTATTATCCCAGCCTGCGCCGCCTTGTGACACATGTATCAGGCTACGGCGGCCTGCCCCATACTACGCTGGAAACCCTTATTAAGCTGATGAATATGAACAAGCCGGATGGACTTTTGAATGTGAACCCGTATTACGACTGTGTCAACGAAAACGTTATGCGAAAGGTGCTGACGGAACACCCGCTGCAGGATAAGGATTATCCCTATTCATATTCAAATTTTGCGTTCGGCACGCTGGGTTACATTGTCGGCAAAGCGGCAGGAAGCGATTACTGGACGGCGATGAACGACTTTGCCCAAAACGAGCTGGATCTGAAGAACACATGGCTTGGTCCGGAAGGTTCCATTGCCGGCTATCGCAGCAAGAATGTGCAGTGCCGTAACTGGCAGTGGAAAACAACCGATCTTGTTGCCGCCGCCGGTGCGCTGTCGTCGGATGCCGAGGATTTGCTTCGCTATGCGGTCATGCACGCCGAAAAAGCAAAGCCGTACTTTGCATTGACACACGAAAAGCACGGCAATGGTGACAAAAAGTGTGACCTGGGCCTTGCGTGGCGCAGGGAGCGGGCTAAGCCGTATCTCTGGCATGACGGTTCTGCCGGTTCCTTCAGTTGTTTTGCAGGCTTTGATGAGCAGCGCAAAACTGCCTGTGTCATCTTAACCAACTATGCATTTTTGAAAACGCCGCCCCTTGGTATCGCTTTGCTGGATGCGCTGGGAAAAGAATAGGAGATTGCGATGAATGCAGTTGTTTTTTACGTGCCGTAAAACGCAGTGAAGCCCAGGCGCTGGATTTCTTTGCAATTATGCTTAATCAGTAGAAGTATTAGTATATTTTATAGGATTGTCAATTATGGGTTATTCGGTTATGTGCCAGGTTATTTCTTGTAAAATTAATGACAAACATATATAATAAAATTAGGAATTTAATTCCGGAATTTGCAAGAAATATTCAAAAAGTGTGTTTGGAAACCAAAGACCGCACAGGGAAGGAGAAGGTATGGATAATAAGGCAATGAAGTTCTACTCAAAAGCAGGCAACAACATTATTCTCAGAGCAATTCCAGGACATTTTGCAACCAGCCACTCTCACATTAACTACTATGTGGACATGACAGGACTGAAAACAAGACGCTCCGAAGCCGCCGCTGTGGGTGAGGCTTTCGTCCGGCGGCTTCCGCTGAATACGGTGGTGGATACCATCTGCTGTCTGGACGGCTGTGAAGTAATCGGCGCATACGTGGCGGAAGAACTGGAAAAAGGGAACTTTCAGTCCCTGAACATGCACAATACCACTTATGTGGTAACACCAGAATTCAATATGAATAACCAGATGATCTTCCGCGACAATCTGGTGGGTGCCATCGCCAACAAGAATATCATCCTTCTTCTGGCAACTACCACCACCGGTATGACGCTGCGCAGAAGCGTGGAATGTATCGAATATTACGGCGGCAGCATCCAGGCGATTTTTTCTGTATTCAGTGCCGTTTCCTCCATCAAGGGAATTAGGGTGGAATCCATGTTCGACATGTCCGACGTACCCAGCTACCAGGCTTACGAGCCACACAACTGCCCCATGTGCAAAGCGAAACAGAAGCTGGATGCGATGGTGAACGGCTACGGATATTCCAAATTATAAAATACAGCGGCTGTTTTTGCTTTGCTTCAGCAAAATTAGGCACTTACAAAAATCTGACTATTATAAATTTAGTCAGATTTTTATTTGAAATGGCTTAGTTATTATGCAGTACATTGACCATCATAAGAAACATTTGCATTTTGATTTAGATAACAAGTATGTGTCTTTTAGATTGAATTGCAATATTTTGCGAGCTTAGAAAATTCCTCCTTTTTTAGATAAATCGCATGTTGGAATAATTTATCTTGTGATAAAATAAAGTGCCGAATAGTATATAGTTGCAGAAAGATAAGTGGACGATATGAGGATTGTAATTGTTGAAGATGAAATTCGTATTCGCGAAGGAATCATAAAACTGTTATCGAAAACAAATGATGAATTTGAATTGGTTGGAGAGGCTGAAAATGGAAAAGCCGGATTACAGCTTTTGCGAGATCTGCGGCCAGATATTGTGATAACAGATATAAGAATGAAATTGATGGATGGTTTGGCAATGTTAACAGCGATGCTGGATGAGGGAATAAATACAAAGGCAATTGTTTTAAGTGCGTATTCGGAGTTTGAATATGCTCGTAAGGCAATGAAGCTCGGGGTTACAGAATACTTGCTAAAGCCAATTGCTTACCATGATTTTTTGCAGGCATTAGAAAATGTTAAACATCAGGTAGAGAAAGAAAGACAGGATAAACCAGCTCAAATTGGTACTATTGAGCAAATATTCCAATTTCTGATTGATGGGAGTTTAGATATTAATGATGAATTAATGGCATATTTGTCGAATAATTATCAGATTGACAGGAAGCAATCATTTGTAATTGTATGTACCTATTTAGGAGGTAATTACCAAGAGGTATGGGAGAAAACCAAGTCGGATTTTAAGTATGCCCTTTCTATGTACGGAGCCCTTTCGTACTGTATTGTTGAAGCGCCGTATAGAAATTCATTGTTACTGATTTTGTATCATTACAGTAATTCCCGCGATTTGGAAAGATGGTTACAGTATCAAATACTAAACAAACAATTTAATAAATCTGCCATAGGCTGGATTGAGGCACATGGAATTACGGAATTAGAACATAGTGTTGAATTGTTGTATCCATATATGGACTGGAATATTTCACTGGATAAAGAAATATTAATTTCCTATCCAAAAATAACACAAGTACAAACGGCATCCTGTGTTTATCCAATAGAATTGGAAACAAAAATAAAGACAGCGATATGTGCTTATGATTGGGATAAGATATCTAATATTATGAAAGAGTTTCAGAGCAGTTTTTTGGATGGACAAATATATATTCCTAAAGAAATTAAGGAATGTTATGTTCGTTTTATGTGGGTTATGATCAGTATTGCAAAGGAAGTCGGATGCATTGAGGCACAAAGATTAGATTCCCAAAAATTACTTGAGATGATAATGAATGCCCAGACAAAAGAAGAACTGTGGAGTGCTTCTGATTTTCTTGTATCTTTAATGATGTTGGAACAGAAAAAAGAAGAAACCGTTCATTTGACAGTAAAAAAGGTAATCAGTATTATTCATGAGTTTTATCAGACGGGTATTACTTTAGAAGAAATAAGTATTAGATTAAATATGACGCCGGAATACATAGGTACATTATTTCATAAGGAAATAGGAATGACATTTAGTACCTATATGAAAAATTATCGAATTAATAAGGCAAAAGAATTGCTATATGGAACACAGTATAAATTGTACGAGATTTCAGAACGGGTAGGCTATAATGATCCCAAGTATTTTAGCAAAGTATTTAAGGAAATTACAGGTCAATTACCAACAGATTTCAGAAAAACTTATAAATAGAGTTTAGAATATTCCACTTTTTCGAGGTTCCTCTTATTTTGTATTTTGCGTCTTAAATATAAAATACATTTATGAAAACAAGAAAAGGAGATAATTCTGTGAAAAAAATAAATTATTTTTTCAAATACGGTAACGTTGGACTCTTGTTTGCACTTCCGGCATTTGTTTATATGCTGATATTCGTTGGTTATCCAATATTAAGTAATATTGTGCTGAGTGTTCAAGATGTTACTGTAAGAAATCTTGCGAAAGGGACTAAGAATTTTATTGCATTAGATAACTATATTGCATTATTTCAGGATGAAGTATTTAGATTAACGATTTCAAATACATTAAAATTTACGATCTATAGTTTGCTTTTCCAGTTTATTATTGGATTTGCTCTTGCAGTATTTTTTAATAAAAACTTTTCTTTTGCAAAACCAATCAGAGGATTGCTGATGATTCCCTGGATGATTCCCATGACGGTCACAGCATTGATTTTTAAGTTTATGTTTTCAACCGATGTTGGAATTGTGAATTATTTTCTTCGCTCCCTTGGAATGGTAACAGAAAATATTGAATGGCTGACCAATCCGAATATTGCATTGGGATGTGTTATTTTTGCCAATGTATGGATTGGAATTCCATTCAATACGATTCTGTTATCAACAGGTCTGACAACTATACCACAGGATTTATATGAAAGTGCGGCAATTGATGGGGCAAATGGGATTCAAAGATTTTTCAAAATCACATTACCTTTATTAAGGCCAACAATCGAATCTGTTTTGGTTCTGGGATTTATTTATACATTTAAATGCTATGATTTAGTATATGTTATGACAAGCGGCGGACCTGTTAATTCGACTCATTTGATGTCTACATATTCCTATAAACTTTCATTCGAGATGTTTAATTATAGTATGGGTTCTGCGGCGGCGAATGTATTGTTGGTAATTCTTTTGATTGTAGGTATGATTTATCTTAAAATTACAATGAAAGGAGAGGATGAGTAATGAGTGAAGAAAAGAAACTGAACAAGAAAAAAAATATATTGTTTTGTGTAATTTCAATTGTTATATTATGCGTTCTCTTGTTTCCATTATTTTGGATTTTGGTTACGTCACTAAAAACGGAGCAGGAAATTTTCCGGATCCCACCGACATTCTATCCTCATGAATTAAACTTGAAATCTTATGCGGCACAAGTCGAAACGGGAGATTTCAACATGTTTAGAGCATTCGGAAACAGTTTTGTTATTTCCACAGGAGCAATGTTGATAGCGGTTGTATTGGCAGTACCGGCATCTTATGCAATTGCCAGGTATCGATTTGTTGGTCGAAAGGCAATGTTATTGGGATTCTTAGTTACACAGATGCTGCCGGTATCTGTATTACTGACACCCATGTTCATTATGTTTAAAGAAATGAATGTATATAATAAAAGTATTTCAGCAATTCTTGCAGATGCAACTTTGGGGATTCCGTTTTCGGTGCTAATATTGAAGAATTATTTTGCTTCTATTCCCAAAGAATTAGAAGAGGCAGCTTATATTGATGGGTGCGGACGAATAAAGGCTTTTATGAAGGTACTTGTCCCGGTAGCGAAACCTGGAGTTGTTGTATGTGCTATTTTTTCTTTCCTGTATTCATGGGGAGATTTGGCTTATGGTATGACATTTATTTTGGATCAGCAGAAACGTCCGATTACGGCAGGAATCTTTAACTTTATGGGACAGTATGGTACTACATGGAGTTATTTAACCGCATTTGCTATTGTTACAATTATTCCGGTTGCATTGATATTTATTTTTATGCAGAAGTACATTATTGCAGGTATGACGAGCGGTGCTGTAAAAGGGTAATAAGGAGAAACTGACATGTTAAAGCAGATCGATAACCGTATTATTTTTCATTATGATGCAGAGGAGCTATGGATAGAGCCGTGGGGAAGAGATGCAGTTCGTATCCGTGCAACTAAAAATGCAAATATGCCTGAAGATAATTGGGCATTACTTTCTCCGGAGGACGCTGCATGTGAAGTAGATATTAGTAAGACGGGAGCCATGCTGAAAAATGGGAAAGTAAAAGTATATATTACGCATGGCGGAAAGATTATGATTTACAATCAAAAAGAAGAATTGCTTTTAGAAGAATACTGGCGTAATCGCAGAGATCTCTTAGATCCTAAGTGCAGTGCCATTGAAGTAGAAGCAAGAGAGTTTCGTCCAAATATCGGTGGTGATTATCATTTGACAATGAGATTTCAATCCGTAGATAAAAATGAGAAAATTTACGGGATGGGACAGTATCAGCAGCCGTATTTGAATTTAAAGGGTACAGACCTGGAGCTGGCACATAGAAATTCTCAATCAAGTGTTCCGTTTGCAGTTTCCTCTTTAGGGTATGGTCTTCTTTGGAATAATCCGGGAGTAGGGCGTGTTGTATTTGGAAATAACATTACCAGTTATGAAAGCTATGCAACAAAAGTATTAGACTATTGGTTTGTAGCCGGAGATACACCGGCACAGATAGAAGAAGCGTATGCAAAAGCGACGGGAACAGTACCCATGATGCCGGAGTATGGTTTAGGGTTTTGGCAGTGTAAACTCCGTTATCAGACACAGGAAGAATTATTAGAGGCAGCAAGAGAATATAAGCGCAGAAATTTACCGTTAGATTTAATTGTAATAGATTTTTTTCACTGGCCCAAACAGGGTGACTGGAAATTTGATCCGGTATATTGGCCAAATCCGGATGAGATGATTCGTGAATTAGATAAAATGAATGTTAAGCTGATGGTTTCTATTTGGCCCACAGTGGATAGAGAATCAGAAAACTACGAAGAAATGCTGGAGAAAGGATATTTAATTCGAACAGAGAGAGGATTCCGTACAGGTTTAAATTTTGAAGGAGCTACTGTTCATTATGATGCAACCAATCCGGATGCACGAGAATATCTGTGGGGAAAGGTAAAAGAGAATTATTATGATAAAGGGATACAAGTTTTCTGGCTGGATGAAGCGGAACCGGAGTACACGGCATATGATTTTGATAATTATCGATACTACAGGGGTACTGATTTAGAAATAGGAAATATCTATCCCTTAGAATATGCAAAGACATTCTATGAAGGAATGGAAGGTGAAGGACAGAAAAATATTGTAAATTTACTTCGCTGTGCATGGGCAGGAAGCCAAAAATATGGTGCCCTCGTCTGGTCCGGAGATATTGCATCCAGTTTTGAAAGCATGCGGAATCAATTGGCAGCAGGATTAAATATGGGACTGGCCGGCATTCCATGGTGGACCACGGATATCGGTGGATTTCATGGCGGGAACCCAGATGATCCGGCATTCCGAGAGCTATTTGTCAGATGGTTTCAATGGGGAACTTTCTGCCCGGTAATGCGTTTACATGGAGATAGAGAACCAAGACAGCCTCAGTATGGAACCACCGGCGGGGCACATTGCTGTTCCGGAGCAGCGAATGAGGTTTGGAGCTATGGAGAAGAAGTATATAAGATTTGCGTTAAGTATATGAACATGCGAGAGCAAATGAGAGAATATACCCGAAAGCTTATGGAAGAGGCTCATAAGAATGGGACGCCGATTATGCGTACATTGTTTTATGAATTTCCTGAAGATAAAGAATGCTGGGAAATAGAAGATGAATATATGTATGGAGATAAAATATTGGTGGCACCTGTTTTGGCTGCAGGTGCAAGAGAGCGAAAAGTTTATCTGCCGCCTGGAGCAAGGTGGAAGGAATGTGAGAATAACCAAATATATAATGGCGGGCAGTATATTAATGTCAAGGTGACATTAGACAGTATGCCAATATTTGAAAAAGTAGAATAAATGTATCGTGTAAGAACCATTTGTCAAATGTGATGAATGGTTCTTACACTATACGACATTGACAGATGGAAAGCAGAGCATTTACTATGAAATTAAAGTTTGATACCAGGCAGGAGATAAGAGGAAATATGAAACAGTCTAAAAGAGTCAGTTTGTGGAGAAAGTTAATATCTATTTTTATCGTGACTTCAACAATTCCGATCATATTGCTGTGTTTATTTATGCTTTATAACACAACCGACTTGTTGAAGAAAAATACAGATACATTGATGCAAAACAGTTTAAAACAGTTAAATGACAATTTGAATATACAGTTAGAGGCTTATGAGGATATTTTATATCAATTATATACCGGAGATGAGGTTGTTGAGTGGCTGGATAAGCTTAATGCAGAAGAAGATATTCCGGTAACGGTTAATCAGCTGCGCAGATATCTGCGGGGAATACTGAACGCTAAAGATTATATTCGTTCCATCACAATCATTACAGAGTCAGGAATAGAAGTTGCTTATGATTGTATAACGTCAACAACGTATGCGAATTCATGGATTGATAATTTTAGTTATTCTATGGATGAATTATACGAAGAAATATCGTCAGATAACAAGATGCATATTTATTCCACAGAATATGGAACTACGTTTGCCAGTGAGGATCATTATTTATTTCATATTGCAAATAGAATTATAGACTATCGGGATTTGGAAAAACAAAATGGAATCGTAATAGTTAGTTTAGACGAGGAATTATTACAAAGGATTTTAGAATCCTCATATGAAAATATCAGTGCAAATATTCTGGTAGATGAAAGGGGACGAGTAATTTCATGTAATAAAAAAGAGAAAATAGGAACAGTTCTTTTTGATGAAGATAGTTCGGAAGAGGAAAAAATCTTTAATTTCACAGATTTTGTAAGTGATATGCTGCAGACAGATAAGGATTACATATCTGTATATCCCTATCGAAATGAGGATTTGCATTGGGAAATTGTAAGTGCAGCAAATCAAAGCAGCTATATGAAAGAAATAAATAATAATACATATATTATTGTTTTAATGGGTGCGTTATTATTATGTGTTACATTATTTCTGATATGGAAATTATCACATCAGTTAGTAGAATCTGTTAATACAGTAGTTGCGTCTATGAAATCAGCAGGGGCAGGAAATTTATTTACCAGAATACCGGTATCGGAAACGATGCCAATGGAAATAGAGACAGTGGCATTGCAATTTAATGAGACATTAGAGAAATTAGTGTATGCACAAGAAAAAGAAAAAGAAGCAACACATAAACAGCAAAAGGCAGAAATCAAGGCTTTGGAGGCTCAAATCAATCCGCATTTTTTATACAATACATTGGATACCATTAATTGGATGGCAATAGATAGAGATGAGTTTGATATTAGCAATGCAATTAGCTCGTTAGCAAATATACTTCGTTATGCAATAACGGATAGTAACGGAACTGTTTGTGTGCGGGACGAGATCGCATGGTTAAAAAAATATATTTATCTCCAGCAGTTTCGCCTGAAAAATAAGTTTATACGTATAATAGAAGCTTCGCCGGAAGTGTTGGATGTAAAAATCCACAAGCTGTTGCTTCAGCCATTTATCGAGAATGCTATTATTCACGGATTTAGCGGAGAACAGGATGAATATGTTTTAGAAGTATTTATCACCCAGGAAAACAGTAATTTAATCATTATCATTCGTGATAATGGAAGTGGTATGCCGCCGGATTTAGTAGAGAAAATAAATAGCAGCCGGCAGATAAAAACAGAAGAAAAGAGCCATATTGGTATGGATAATGCGATAATGCGTCTTAATATGTATTGTGAAGGAAAAGCCCAAATCCTTGTGAATAGTGAGTTGGGAAAAGGGACAGAAATAAAACTGTTATTACCAATAACAACCTGCGATTAGTGTAAAAAGAGTTTAGAATCATCCCCTATTTTAAAGATATGTCGAGTTTTAATGCTGTGAAGAAACTGTATAATAAAAATTACAAACACAGAAAAATTATTTATAGGAGGGTATTTCATGAAGAAGTTAATGGCATTATCAATGGCAGCATGTTTATTTGGATCAATGCTTGTTGGCTGCGGCGCAAAGGAAGAAGCACCGGCAGAAGTTCAAACAAACGAAGCAGTAGAACAAACGGCACAGGAACCGGCAGCAGAAAAAGTGGCTGAAGCTGCAGCAGCAGGTGGAAATGTAACGATTTGGTATTATTGGGAAACAGAAGGACATCAGAAAGCTCTTGACCATATTATTCAGGAGTTCAATTCTTCTCAGGGAGACATTACTGTAGAAGCAAAATATGTACCATTTGCTGATTTCAAGAAGCAGCTTTCTATTGGTGCATCTGCAGATGTATTACCGGACTTGGTAATCCTGGATAATCCAGACCATGCATCTTATGCAGCAATGGGAATTTTTGCAGATTTAACAGGTCGTTTTGATGTTAGTACATATTATGATGGACCGGTTAATTCCTGTACCTTAGACAACAAACTTTACGGCGTTCCATTCGGAAGCAACTGTTTATTATTATTCTATAATGAAGATATGTTAGACGCAGCAGGTTGCGAAGTTCCTACTACATGGGAAGAATTACAGCAGGTTGCAGAAGCTTGTACAACGGATACGGTATCTGGATTTGCTCATTGTTCATTACAGAATGAAGAAGGCACATTCAATTTCTTACCTTGGGTATGGTCAACAGGAGCAACATCTTATGAAATCAATTCAGAAGGTGGTCTTAAAGCATTAACAGCAGTTAAGAATCTTGTGGATGCTGGTGCTATGACAAAAGAAGCGATTAACTGGACACAGGGTGATACAATGCATCAGTTTATC
This sequence comes from Lachnospiraceae bacterium, assembly GCA_031555615.1. Lineage (GTDB taxonomy): Bacteria > Bacillota > Clostridia > Lachnospirales > Lachnospiraceae > UBA935. The sequence goes on from JAVBUF010000029.1 coordinate 19,197, forward strand.
GCCGGCAACCTTGCAATGATGATTAATGGTACATGGCAGGTTCCTACTATGAGAAGTGAAGTGCCTGATTTAAATTGGAACGTTGCTCCAATTCCAATGGATGCACAGCAGGCATCCGGCCTTGGTGGAGAAAACTATGCGGTAATTGCCGGTGGAAATGAAGAAGGTGCAATTAAGTTCTTAGAGTATGCTACGAGTGATGAAACATGTAAGTATATGATGAATGCAATGGGTTATATTTCTTCTAACGCTACGATTGCAGAAGGTCAGTTTGCAGGCGACCCTGTTTATGAGGCATTCGTTGAAGAAATGAATTATGCGAATGCAAGAGGACCATTGCCGGAATGGCCGGAAATTTCAGATGCTATTTCGTTAGCATTTAACGAAGTTATGACTGGAGCAGCAGCACCGGAAGATGCCGCAGCAAAGGCACAGAAAACAATTGATACAATTTTGGGGAAATAATTATTATTAAAACCTAGAATTTTGTAACGCCAGCTATTTTGCTGGCGTTACGTATTTGAAAGGATTATATGGGATGAGAGAGAAAATAAGAATTCAAGATAAATTTTGGAAAAAATACAGAGAACTTATCCGAAAGGAAATGATTCCATATCAGTGGAAGGTTTTGAATGATGAAATAAGTATTCATATTGAAAGAGAAAGAAATGATGCATCAATACCTAATGAAAAGAGTCATGCGATAGAGAATTTTAGAATTGCAGCAGGATTAAAAGAAGGACATCATTATGGCTGGGTTTTTCAAGACAGTGATGTTTATAAATGGTTGGAGGCAGTAGCCTATTCATTAAATGAATGTATGAATGAAGATTTGAAACAACTTGCAGATAAAGTAGTTAATTTGATTGCCGCAGCACAGGAAGAGGATGGGTATTTAGGTACGTATTTTACGATAGAAGAGCCGGAAAGAAAGCTGAAACGACTAAGCGAAAGTCACGAATTATACTGTGCGGGTCATTTTATGGAAGCAGCTGTAGCTTACTATGAAGTGACGGAAAATGAGACGGTACTGGAAACTGCTTGTAAACTGGCAGATTATATTGTACGGAATTTTGGAAAAGAAAAAGGAAAAATTCATGGATATGATGGTCATGAAGAAATAGAAATTGGATTGGCTAAATTATATCGTGTTACCGGCAGAAAAAAATATTTGGA
>JAVBUF010000023.1:0-70612 GCA_031555615.1 Lachnospiraceae bacterium
CTGTACCTGTTACTTTAAAACGCTTCGCTGCTGCTCTGCTTGTTTTCATTTTGGGCATAACTGATTCCTCCTGTAATATGCTTAATCTTCTATTTTAACTGAATACAGTAATAACTGATTTACTGGCGTTTTTCAGTCAAATACATGGTCATGCTGCGGCCTTCTATTTTAGCTGCCTTTTCAATCACTGAGATATCGGCAAGGGCTTCGGCAAACTCATCCAAAATATGCTTGCTCTTACCCATATGTGCCATCTCACGTCCGCGAAAACGAAGGGTAATCTTCACCTTATCGCCTTTGGTCAGGAACTTTCTGGCGGCATTCCGCTTGGTGTTCAGATCATTGGTATCAATGTTGGGAGACAAACGAATCTCTTTCACTTCGATGACTTTTTGTTTTTTCTTGGCTTCCTTGTCTTTTCTGGTCTGCTCGTATTTGAACTTACCGTAATCAACGATCTTACAAACAGGCGGCTGAGCGGTAGGTGCAATCTTAACAAGGTCTACCCCTGCTTCCTCCGCAAGCTGCATTGCTTCTTTGGATGACATAACGCCGAGCTGTTCACCGTCGACACCGATAACACGTACTTCTTTGTCCCTGATCTGTTCGTTAATAAATAAATCGCTAATAGTTTTACCCTCCCTAATAAAAAAAAGTGAATAGCATACCTATCCACTTATCAATCATCCAAATATTACAAACGCCTTAATGCAAACGTTCCCTGAGGAAAAACCTCATCTTTAACTTCCGGATTTATGAACACCTGCCAGCCTTGTTGCCGCAGGGTGAGAGTGGATACTCTGCTTGAATGTAGTGCGTATTCTTCAACACGCTTTAATAGAATACCATGTTCCTATCACGCTGTCAACCATTATTTTCGCACCAACCGGATTTTACCCTCCAGCACTTCAAAATCCGCCAGCAACTCATCATCTGCCGCCTGGGAATACGTAATACTATAGATTTTATCGGCAATAATCAAATAGATGAGCTGTTCCACTTCCGCTTCACCATTAGCAAAGCTGGTCCGAATTATATAGGAAGGAAAGCCTTCTACTTCCTGTTTTTCAAAAGAGCTGACCTTGATATCAACCTTTGTGTCCAGACTTTTTTCATAAGCATTTTCAATGGCCTTTTCATAACTGGCGGCAGTAAGGTTACTGTAATCTATGTCGGCCTGATCCTGAGAGAAAACCGAATAATACACATTAGAGGAATCCAGTGGATTCCTTTCATGTATGTACATTCCCGGAATCTCTTCCGATTCTATATAACCGGCCGGTATGGCCACCACACAATATTGTGTCGCGTCCTCTCCTTCACTCACGCTGTCGGTGGTCTTCAGTTCCAGCTCCTTAATCTCTATGTAACTGGTTTCCTCTTTATCTTCCGAATAAATATCCGCAACCGTAACCACCTTTTTTTCGCAGCCAAACAAAAGGGCGGCGGACATACACAGGCAAAATACCATTTTTATTTTTTTCATTTATAATTACCTTTTTCGTTATTCTTAAAAGCAGTAAAATCATTGTACTATAAACCGTTTTTATTTACAACTATAACCTGTTTATACAGTTCTGAGAGGTGATTTGGTCACCTCCCAGAACTGCATCTATCCAGGTATCTATAAATTACAGGATATCATTGGTCCATTCAATATCCACATCGCCGCTGCCGCCGCTATCCTGACCGCCACCGCTGCTTCCGCCGCCATTATCGCTGCCGCCGCCGTTGCCGCCGCCACTATCACTGCCGCTGCTTCCTCCACTGCCACTGCTGCCGCCACTATTACTGCTGCCGCTTCCTCCGCTGCTGCCGCTATCACTACCACCGCCGCTGCTTCCGCTGTCACTACCGCTGTTACCGCTGTTATTGGCCGGCGGTGCAACCGGTTTTTGGGGCGTCACCGGCGCAGGTGTTGGTGTCGGTGCCGGTACAGCCGGTGCCTTGGACTTGTTGCCGGCCTTATTATCCGCCTTCTTTGGCTGATTATCGGAAATTTCTTTCTTTACCGTTGCGGTTCCGCGGTTTTTATATACCTCTGCTTTGGTTCCTTCCTGTTGTTCATTTTCCCCGGCTGTTGATTCCTGATATGCCAGTAAAGGATCCTGCTTCACATATTCCGCCACTGTATCCAAAATATGCCAGCTGTTTCCATCAAACCATTGTATCCGGGAATCATATACCCTTACTTTCACATCACTGCTGCTGATCATTTTTTCCGCTTCCGCTTCTGCCTCGGCCGGTTTCGGCTGATAGACTTCTATCCGGGGATACCCATCGATACCTAAAATGGCATAGTCAAATACAACCGTTTCCTTCTCTATGCCTTCCGGCACATTCATGAACAAGTATTTACTTTTATCCTCTGTTGCCGCATATATCACGAAATTTCCATTTCCATTTCCGCCATTTGTCACATTTATTTGTTCATTACCATCCAAAACCACTGTCGTCACACCATCATCACTAAAACTACCCTGATATTCCGTCATGGCCATATTTTCCCGATCACACCATAAGGCAAATAAGTCAGTGGATTCTGTTCCATACCTTACCCGGGCGGTATAATCACCGACACAGATTCCCTGTTCAAAGGTTCCGGTCTCATGATAAACATCTCCACTGCCCGCCATACAAAGCCACAAATCAAACTCCCCATGATAGTTGCCGTCTGCCACCCCGGTGGACAGCATCTGGATATTTTCCGCACTTTGCATCAGGCATCGGATTTTCCCATCTTCTTCCAGATACCATACCGTAGAATAAGATGCTCCGGCAGGGTCGAAACCAACTTCCAGATAAAGCTCCGGCTGTCCTTCCTGATCGGTCATAAAATACTTACGGCTGCCTTCCCTTAGTACCGGCATCATGAGGTTACTCCAGTCATTGCTGATCAGCATTCCGGCCGCCTCATTCAGATACTCAGAGGTTTTTATATTGGACAGCATCCGCCCTGCTTCTTCCTGAATTCGTTCATTTTCTTCCGCAATATTTACCGTGATGCCCTGCAGGATATCCAGACTTTCCTGATCATCGTATAGGCGGTAGCATTCTTCCAGAAGATCCCGCTGTTGCTTCCGCATATCTTCGGTGGCATATAGTTTTGCCAGTTCCTGGTAATCCTCTATTGTGAATTCACCTGCGGCATATTTCATTTCATATTCCTTTATGGCATCATTTTCACTGTTTGCACTGATTCCATCCTCTTTCTGAGGTGATGGAGAGCCTGTTTTTTCATCTTTACTGCCGCACCCACCCAAAATCAACATGCAGGAAGCAAGTAATATCAGTTTTATTATTGGTTTTTTCATCTTTTTCTTTCCTTTCATAAACTAGACACCATCGGCGTCCGCAATCAGCTGCCTTAAAAATAAGTCTGCCTCGGATCCGTTTTCATACTGTCCGCCGGAAACCACCTGCCCAGCCATGCTGTAGATATTTTTCCAGACAATGGGACCATACAGGGTAATTTCTTTGCCATCCTTCCACAAGGTAATATATCCTCGGAAGGCATAATCAACCTTATACTGACTGGCCGGAAGCCCCACTAAAACGGATGTAAACCGGTGTCTTCCCGATACCGTTTCATAGATAACATCTTCCAGCGCACCGGAAGCATTTTTACCGTAAGACATACCTCCTAAAACCTTTTCTCCGCCTTTAATCATTGGATATTGACTTCGATTGGCATTATTCATTACCAGCGTTCCGTACTCCTTTAAGGTATATCCGGCAACACCGGCAGATATCAGCCGCGACCGCAGATCGGCGGCAATTCCGGTTTTAAACCGAATCCCGGATTTCCCTGTGATTCTGATGGAAAAGCCATGATAGGACAAAAGATTTTCCAGTTCCGGCACTGCCGTAGCTACATATCTTCCGTTATTGTATTGCAAAGTCCAGACATACATTCCCACCGGCACCCCCGCTTCATTATACTGATACATGATTGCGGTTTTGACATTGCTGCCCCCGGCATTTACTGTATATTGGCCGTTTTGTACGGTTGCTCCATATCCCACTCCGTCCAGATAGATATTGGCATCTGTATATCCTGCCGGAGGTGTCAGCGATACGTTATAGGATGCGGTAGGCATGGCGCAGGCCGCCGCCGGCATATCATTATAAACCGGAATCTTAAAAACAAAGGTATTATCCAGGGAATTTGCATTACTGTATAATCTCTTAATATTCTGAGCTTCACTGGAAGGCGCACAGATATTCTGCATATATTGATGCCAGTATAAACCATCATAGCTTCCATCCACATCAAATTTCTGCAGGTACAAAGTATCCTGTCCCTTTAATATATAGTTCTGGGAGATGATTTTTGCCCCTCCCGAAATCGACTTATAACCATCGGTCCACCCTTCCTGTCTGGCTTTGGTCAGCCCGCTTTCATAAACCGCTTTGTCGGTATTTCCCGAAGCTCCAATATTAAAAAAATTATAGTACCCTTCATAACCGGGATAGGTTCCGGATATTAACGGAGAGGTTCCATTCCCCTGCTCCTGATATGCCCGGCTGGCAAGATGGAAGGGACTTACCTTAAGCTCCGACCCTGATGTCCAGAAGGCCTGGGCATAACTCATGGAAGTTTTGGGTGCATTGCCGGCCATAAAGGTATTGTTCAAAAAGCTCTGCACTGCTGCTTCTGTATGATAAGTCTCGTTGTAAGTCAAAAGTTCATACTGAAAAATGGTGGATTCATTTAAACCATTTCGGGGATCCATATAATAAGCCAGCGCATCCCTGGTTGCATAGGCCCAGTTCTGACTGTAAAGCCCATCCTGCATATAAGCCGGAAAAACCGATTCGATCAGGCTTCGGCCATCCTTCAATTCTTCTGTCAGGACCGCATTCCAATCCAGATTGGTATTCATTTTTACAAATGTCCAGTTTGGATGGGCCTGTTTTAATGCTGTCAGAGCTTCCTTATAACTATCGGGAAACTGTTCAATATCTGCATAAGTTGCCTGTCTTGCAAATGACATGCGGCCAACTCGCTGACCGGTATTGCTTTGACTGATATACGTGGCTTCCCACTGTAAAAATTGTTCATCGGAACAGGCCAGATATGACCTGGGGATATATCCCTGATACAGTTCACCCCGGCAATATAAAGCAACACCGGCCCATGCTTCATTATTTTCATCCTTAAAAACATCCTGAATCTGTACCTGTTGTCCGCTGTAAACCGTTACAGTCGTGTCACTGTCATAAGAAGCCTCCTGTCTGACGGGATATTCATCACTCAGGTAAACCAGTGCCATAATGGGATGATCCTGAGTGATTTGAGCCAGTGCACTCCGGGCCTGCTCAATTTGAGCTTGTTCATTTTGAATTTGTTCATTTTGAATTTGTTTATTTTCATTGTTCTCTGCAAGGATTAACTCCTCCCCCTCTTCTTTGGCCTCCTTGTCATCTGTCAAATTGTTATTTTCTTCTGTATTTTCAACCGTTCCGGTTTCTTCGTCCGTTATCTCTTCAGACAGTTTCTTTTCTGCCGGATTTTCTTCAGATATATTCTCTTCAACCATATCCTCCCCGGCGCCGCCTTCTGCCCGCTCGGCATTTTCTTCCGCCATTACGGTACCTGTAAAATATGGATTGGCACTTATAACAACTGCCAATGCCAAAATGATCGGAATGATTTTTATTCTTTTCATACTCATATTTGTGCCCCTTTCGTATAGACGTCTCCTAATTATACAAAACAGGACTTAAAATAACAATTCTCGCAGCCCATCCAAAATATGTAAAATTGTTAATTTTCCCTTTTTTATACATGGTAAATTATTCCTGTTTTTTTAGTTTATATTTAAATGTCTGTAAATACGCCGAATTTTACGCATAAAAATACACCTATAAAGCTTTCATCAGCTTCATAGGTGTTTAAATTTTCATAAATTTCCTATAATTACTATTCAGTTATCGTTCTTCAAAGGTCGCACATATGGTCTCTTCGCTGGTATTTGCAGCACTTCCGACAATATCCACGTGTTCGGCCACACATTTATAGTTTTCATTATAAGTGCATTTTACGGCCTCACAATCGATACTGATGGTTTTACTGGGATGTTCGATGGCACTGGTATAAGAATCGCTGCGCCGCTCGCAGAAGCTTTCGCAGCAAGTATCTTCATCCTTATCGGCATGCTGCCCGCCTACCATAATATCTCCTTTACAGCAGCACTGGGTTTTGTTATAGAGACAACTGTCTACGGTACAATCTAATTGGGACATAATCTACCTCCTATGAGTTAAAATAAGTATTTTCATAGGTAGTATAGGCGGATTTTACCATTTTATACATATTCCGTATAAAACTTTCATTATTGATATAATTGATATAAATTGAACCAGTAACGTTCAATCAGGCAACTGGCTTCTTCCGCCGACTGAATACCGGCGTCTGCCCACTTCACCCGCAATTCCTCACGGGCATTGCCGCTGCCCAGAAACCATACCGTCTTTCCTGCGGCAAGCCATTTCCGGATATCTTCTTCACCGCCCATCCCCTGCACCCTGGGAAACATTTCTCTGATCAGCTCTTCCGGCATATCCTCATAAAGAAAAGTTTCATTAGGAAGATAATAGGAGGTTACCCCCTGGGTATGATTAAAATTAAAAATCAGGATATCCGCAGGCTTTATCTGCTTAAGGACTTCCCCGGCTGCCTGCATCTGCACCTGTTTCCACATCTCTTCCCCGTAAAACGCCCGGTAATCCCGCAGTCCGACAATCAGAAAAAGTACCAGTATTACGTAACAAAACGGTTTTTCCCCAATCAGCCTTCCCAATGCAATGGCAAAAGCCAGCCAGAATACTCCCATGGCAGGAAGCATATATCGATATATAAATATGGGACGCAGCAAAAATGATGCCACAAAACCAAAAATCACAACACCCGCCAGGATTCCCAAACCGGCATACACTAACAGGAGCTGATTCCCGGCTTGTTTCCTTCCTGTCCATATGGCCCAGGATATCACCGCCGCAAACAATATGAAGAGCAAAACTGCCAGTACCGAGTTAAAGCGGTCATTAGAAAAAGAAGGCTTGAACAAAAATTTAACACAGCCGCCGATACTTCTCCAGGTAAGGGGTAATATCCAATAGTTTTCTTTTACCGCTCCCACCTGGCGCAATACTGCTGCCAGCCAGGGTAAATAGGCCGCTACCGCCGCTCCCACGCTGATTCCAAAGGCTGTCCAATGTTTTTTCGTGCATTTTTCATAAATCAGCCATAAAAAGAGCGCCAAATACACCAGCACCGCTGCAAAAAAGGCAAAATAATGAGTGTATGCTGCCGCCAGCAAATATAAGGTTACCCATATCCACTCCCGGTATTGGCTTTTTTCCGCTTCTGCCCGGGTAATCTCATATGCATGCAGGACACCTGCCGTAATGAAAAAAAGACAGAAACTATACATTCTGATTTCTACGGTATATTGCGACATTTGCGGCATGGTGAAAACTAAAAAAACAAAAATCCCTGCTGTCAGCATACCAAAATACTTTCGCACCCTGGTTACCCCATAAACCAGCAATAACACAAAAGGCAGCACCGATACGCATTTTGCCGCAATTACCGGATCAGCTGTTCCACCAAGGGTTTTGACCATTTCCAGTACTGCTTTAACAATCAAATAATATAACGGCGGATGCACATCCCTGGCAGCGATGGCCAGTAAATCCCGCCAGGAACTTTCTGCCAGTCCCACAGTAAACAGCTCATCATACCAAATATCCTGACTGAAACACAAATAAACAGAAACTGCTGTCAGGAATACACAGATTCCCGACAGCACCATTCCACTTATAAAATTAGTTCTTTTAGATTTTAAACAATTAACTTTGGATACCATTTACTTATTTTCCTCAGTCACTTCCACCTTGCGAATTTCCTTGGTCCGAATCTCTTTACTGATTTGCTGAATGAATATATCCAATGCTTTTACGCCTTCGTCACCGGCAAAACGGCTTCTTACCGATACGGTTCCATCGGCTTCTTCCTGCTGCCCCACCACTAACATATAGGGAATCTTATTTAATCTTGCTTCTCTGATTTTAAAGCCAATCTTTTCCGAACGCATATCCGTACTTGCCAGAATACCGTTCCGTGCCAGTTCGGCTCTTACCTGCTCGGCGTATCCTTCATATTTATCGGAAATCGGGAGCACACGCACCTGTTCCGGACACAGCCAGGTAGGGAATTTTCCTTCATACTTTTCAATCAGCCAGGCCAGTGTTCTTTCATAGCAGCCCATGGCCGTTCTATGGATAATATAAGGACGAACCTTCTCACCATTCTGATCAATATAATACATATCAAACTGCTCTGCCAGCATGGCATCCCACTGAATGGTAATCATGGTGTCTTCCTTGCCATACACATTCTTAGCCTGGATATCCACCTTCGGTCCGTAGAAAGCGGCTTCACCGTCTTCCTCGGTAAAGGGAATTTCCAATTCCACCAGAATATTACGAATCCGATTCTGGGTTTCTTCCCAAACCTCCGGCTCACCGATGTATTTTTCCCTATTATTCGGGTCCCATTTGGACAGGCGGTAGCTGACATCTTCTTCCACACCCAGGGTCTGGAGACAATATCTGGCCAGATCCAGACAACCTTTAAATTCTGCATCCATCTGGTCCGGACGAACGATCAAATGACCTTCGGAAATGGTAAACTGACGTACCCTGGTGAGACCGTGCATCTCGCCGGAATCTTCATTACGGAAAAGTGTAGAAGTTTCACCATACCGCAGCGGCAGATCCCGATAGGATTTCTGGCCGGCTTTATAAATATAATATTGGAAAGGACAGGTCATAGGACGGAGGGCAAATACTTCCTTGTCCTTTTCCTCATCTCCCATTACAAACATACCCTCCAGATAATGATCCCAGTGTCCTGATATTTTATACAGATCACTTTTGGCCATTAATGGTGTTTTGGTACGGACATAACCGCGGTTATTGTCTTCTTCATCCTCGATCCAGCGCTGCATGGTCTGGATGATCTTAGCTCCCTTGGGCATCAGCAGGGGCAGTCCCTGTCCGATTACATCGACTGTGGTAAACAGCTCCATCTCCCGGCCCAGTTTGTTGTGATCCCGGAGCTTGATATTTTCCAGATACTCCAGGTACTCCGCCAGCTCTTCTTTTTTATTAAATGCCGTTCCGTAAATTCTCTGCAGCATGGTATTTTCGGATTTTCCCCGCCAGTAAGCACCGGAAGAGGAGGTCAGCTTAAATGCTTTAATATTCTTGGTGCTCATCAGATGAGGACCGGCACACAGATCCACAAAATCACCCTGGCTATAGAACGAGATTTCCGCATCTTCCGGCAGATCCCTGATCAATTCCACCTTATAAGGTTCGCCTTTTTCTTCCATAAAACGGATGGCCTCTTCTCTGGCCATGGTGAAACGCTCCAGCTTATTGCCTTCTTTAATGATTTTTTTCATTTCAGCTTCAACTTTGTCCAAGTCTTCCCGGGAAAAAGGTTCATGCTCAAAGTCATAATAATAGCCGTTTTCAATACTGGGGCCGATGGCCAGTTTAGCCTCCGGAAAGACCCTTTTTACTGCTTCGGCCATGACATGAGAGGTGGTATGGCGCATAGCGGCCAGCCCCGCTTTATCATTAGCTGTCAGTATATTTAACTCGCAATCTTCTTCTATTATCGTCCGCAAATCCTTCACTTCTCCGCCTACTTCTCCGGCACAGGCCATTCTGGCAAGTCCCTCACTGATATCGACGGCGATTTCATAGATGCTCATGGCTCCGGCATACTCTTTTACCGAACCGTCTTTTAACGTTATTTTCATAATGCACTCCAACCTTTCCTATTCTGCAAAGCAATCGTCTTCACAGTCACATTCACAGTTATTGATTCCCATATCATCCGTATTTCCATTAAAGCTGCCGATTACCATTCTTTTTTTAGGGGAAAATAAAATTCCCAACAAAATACCTGATAAAATACAAACAGCCAGGGTGAGAAAATACTCCCGTTTGGTCAGACTTCTCACTTCTTCCAGCATTTCCTGCCACAGTTCCCATTTTTCTCTCATTTCTTTTCCTCCTGTTAGTTTGATTTTGTTGTAAAAAAAATCCCTTACATCACAAAAGCAATGTAAGGGACGTGATTCACGCGGTTCCACCCTATTTGCCAGGCAACTTTCGCCTTAGCCTCTCTTGGTCCTGTAACGGGGACAAAACGGACCGGATTAGGGTCATTCAGAGGTGGTTTTCAAATGTTCGGTACCAAGATACTCGCAGCCATGATATCTCTCTCTGGGGTACGTTCTCCATCCTACTCTTCTCATCAACATTTTCTTTTTAACTTTCTACTGCTATTCTATTCCACTTTCACAAATAAGTAAAGTATTTTTTATCTTTTCTGCCAGCCTGACATCCTGATTTTAATGGTGCTCACGGTATTTCCGTTTTCATCTCCTGCAATAGACAATCCACTGCACTCGCCATAAATGATTTTCAACCGTTCATTTACATTTCGAATCCCCAGACTGGCACGTGCTTCCTCAGGATCTATTCTTCCGCTCAGAAGAATTTTTATTCGTTCCTTTTCCTGCTCTTCCAATTCCCGGTCATTCACTACTTCAATATACAGATCCTTTTCACGAGAATATATCCGGATCAATACCTTCCCTTTTTGCTTTCCTTTCATGCCATGTTCTACAGCATTTTCCACTACCGGCTGGATAATAAGACGAGGTACCTCTACTTGTAATAATTGTGCCTCAATTTCCTTATCGGCATGAAACCGGTTTCCAAACCGCTTACCGATAATATATAAGTACGCATCCACGTAAGTCACTTCCTCCGCAAGGGAATGAAAATGAAGCTGCTTACGGTTCATGGTAAAGCTCAGCATCGTCCCTAATGCCTCAATCATCCCTGATACCTTTTCATTACCGCCCATACGGGCTTCCCAATTAATAACTTCAAGGGTATTATTCAGAAAATGGGGATTAATCTGAGATTGCAGTGCCATAATGCTGGCATCCCGCAAAGCCAGTTCCTCCAGGAAAATCTGCTGGAACTGGTGCTGTAATTCCCTGGACATGGCATTATAAGCCTCTGTTAAAAAAATAAACTCTTCACTATTACCCTTCTCCGCAATCTGATAACCGTATTCACCGGCCGTAATCTTCTGAGATGCCGTTATCAAACTGGCTACCGGCTTGGTAACTTTAGTATGGAAAAAATAAAAAATCATTCCGATCAGGGGAATCAGGAAGATAATGACCAAAATAAAACTATACCTGACCATAGCCAACTCGTCGATAATAGCCTTGGAGTCCAGTTCCACCAGGAAAGTCAGCTGGTGTTTTCCAAACTTGACGTTTTTAAAAGCATAGGCATCATTGCCCTTGCGAATATAGGTACTTTCACCTGCCATTTTTTCATAGCGAGCCACATCAAACCGGCTGCCGGCATCGTTTTTTATTGTCGGAACCCCATCGATATAGACTTCATGCCGCATGGCCCCCCAGACACTGTCAAGGCTTCGAAATACCCTATTGGGATCCACTTCTATAACAATCATGGCATAAGGCCGGTAATTGGTATCCACAATATTGCGAATCAGGTAAAGCCGTCCCTCTAAATACACCAATTCCACATCGGTATCCAGGCTGCCGCCCCGCTTAATGACCTCCTGCAGGTTTTTTTCCCTAAACCATCGGACTGTAGAATATCCACCGGCTATTTTACCGTTTTCCTGATAGGAATTAACCACATAATAGATCTGTTCGGGATTGTCCATGAAAAAGAGCATGGTACATATAAAACTTTCATCATATCGATAATGCTGATTGAGAAAATTGGTCATATCTTCATAAAGCTTTTGCCCCCGCCTGTCTACCTGGTTCTTCTTATCTGCCAGATATTGATTATAGCTGGTTCGCACCGTGGGAATATAGGAAGCATTTTTTGATGCCGCAACCACTTCGGCAAGCTGAATCTCACATATTTCCACTGCCTTGTCGGCAGATACTTCAATGGTATTTTCAATCTGCCTGTTCAACATCGCTGATACAAAATAAAGAAGCAACAGGGCAACCAGCATCAATGGCAAAAGCCATCCTGATAACAGCATGACTACCATACTCCACTGCAATTTCTTTTCTTTCTTCACCTGTAACCGCAAAAACATGCAATGCCCCCCTTATAAAAGCCGGGGCGTTCGGGAACACCCCCAACTCCCCGGCTTTTTCAATTAACCGATTTGCAAAAATTCTTCATATGCCTTGCTGACTGCTTCGGCATCTTTCGGATTCGACATTTCACAAAAGATTCTCAGTAATGGTTCGGTTCCCGAAAATCTGGCGACGACCCAACCGCCATTTTGGAAATATACCTTACTTCCATCCAAATAGGAAACCTTTTCAATTTCAAAAGGCAATACCGGCAGTTCCCGGTCTTCCATCAAGGTGTGGAAAATACGTTCCTTGGTTTCCTGAGAAAATTTATAGTCTCTCTCTTCCATAAAAATTTCACCATATTCTTTTTCAATATCTTTATATATCTGTGATATTTTTTTACCCGTTACGGCAATCATTTCAACCAATAAGGCGGCCGCATAAACACCATCTTTCCCCTTAATATGTCCCCGCACCGTGAGTCCGCCGGAGGATTCCCCTCCCAATACGGCATCCCGCTGGGAAATCATGGCCGAAATATGCTTAAAGCCTACCGGCACTTCATAACACTTCTGACCGAAGCTCTCCGCAACCCGATCCAACTGATGGGTGGTGGCAATATTACGCACTACCGGTCCGGTCCAACCTTTATATTTCACCAGATAATAGTACAATAACACCAGAATATCGTTGGGATGAAGGAATCTGCCGGTATCATCAATCACACCGATACGGTCGGCATCACCATCGGTAGCCAGGCCGATATCACATTTATAATCCACTACCGCATTCTGTAATGCCCGCAGGGTTGCTGCCGAAGGAGAAGGTAACTTGCCGCCAAACAACGTATCATGACGGTCATTGATGGTAACCACCTCACAACGGGCCGTATGCAATATCGTGGTCAGGGAAGTTTCACTTACACCATACATCGGGTCAAGTGCTACCTTTAAGCCTGCTTCTCTGATTTTCTCCATATTTACCGCTGCGATAATATTGTCCAGATACTCATTCAGGGGGTAAATTTCCTGAATCAATCCATTTTCAATGCCCTTATCATATTCCAGCTCCAACACATCCTGGGGATTGATCTTATTGATATATTCTTCTATATCTGCCGTCTGTATTTCATCGGCATCCCGCCCCCCTGCTGTAAATACCTTGATGCCGTTATATACGGCGGGGTTATGGCTTGCGGTAATCATCATTCCGTAGGGAAGATCATGTTTCATTACATAAAACATAATCAAAGGTGTCGGTGATGATTTATTTACCAGTCTGGTTACAATGCCTTCTGCCGCAAATACCATTGCTGCCCACTGCATTGCTTCCTTAGCCAGAAAACGGCGGTCATATCCGATAACCATTCCTTTATCCGCCACACCCTCTGCTTTCATTTTATCACTTACGGCTTTGGCCAAAAGCTGAATATTTGCTTTTGTAAATTCATCACCGATAATGGCTCTCCAGCCGCCTGTTCCAAATTTAATCGCCATGTTTTTGTCCTCCTTATCCCATTACAATTCTAACTTGATGAACCGTTTCGCTTGCCTGTACCGGTATACTGTCCACTTTGCTGCCATCCAGATAAATTTCCTTAATGCCTTTCATAACACCGTCAGGATTCTCTACCTGAATATTAAACATCGCACCCCGCCACTCTCTGGTGGCACTGAATTCTTTCCAATCCGCAGGTATACAGGGGTCAATGATCAAGGTATCAAAATCCGGTCTGATGCCCAGCATATATCTGGTAGCACTGAAGTAGGACCATCCGCCTGAACCGGTCATAAACGGATGTCTGGCACGGCCGTGAGCGGTGTGCTCGGTTCCCATAATAAACTGACAATAAGAATAAGGCTCTGCTTCTCTGATTTCAATTTTATCATTTTGATAGTAAGGACATAAGGCATCGTAGAACTTCATTGCTCTGTCTCCCCTGCCTAAGATGCATTCCGCTGCCCAGGCCCAGGGATTGGGATGGGAGAAAACGGCACCGTTTTCTTTTACGCCGGGGTATACTCTGGCAATAAATCCGATATCATCATCCGGTGTTCTGTAAGAAGGTGCATTCAGCATGATGCCATAAGGGGTATACAGATATTCATCCACGCTGTCCATGGCCTGCATCCCTTTGTCACGGGGTGCTGCTCCGGAAAGTACCGCCCAGGTATTGGATTCCAAATGAACTTTACCCTCTTTATCCGTCTGTACACCGATTTTCTTTCCTTTGCTGGTAATCCCGCGGATATACCATTTTCCATCCCACAGCTGATCATCACATACAGCTTTTACCTTTTCCGCCATTGCGGTATATTTTTCAACATCTTCCTGATTGCCCAGATAATTGGCCAGCTCCAGGAAATTCTGAAGCGCCCAGTAATGCAGGAAGGACACCATGGCACTTTCACCGCCACCCAGGTTCAGACAGTCATTCCAGTCAGCCCGCAGACCTTTACAAATACCGGTTTCTCCCACCTGCTCGGCAGAGAAATCCAGAATTCTGGTCATATGTTCATAAACACTGCCTTCGCCGCCGTCCGCATAAGGGACAATCTTGTCAGCGAAGCTGAAATCGCCGGTTTCTTTGATAAATTCCACAATTGATGTTACCAGCCAGAGGGCATCATCGGAGCAGGCATCTTCCAGACCATGGACATAGCTGTCTGCATTCATTGTCGGAATAACGGTAGGAGACTTAAAGGGTTTCTTCTTATCATCTTTCTTCTCAAACCATTCCGGCTGGAACAGATGGAGACCATAACCTTTGGAAACCAGACCGTTCAGCAACTGTTCAATACGTTCTTTACACTTGTCAGGATTGGAGTGGGGAATGGTCATGGCATCCTGTGCCGTGTCGCGATATCCCAATCCGGTTCTTCCGCCCACTTCGATAAAGGAAGCAAAACGGGAGAACATAACATTGATCTCTGACTGATAGAGTGTCCAGGTATTGATAAGGGTATTCATCCCTTCATTAGGAGTGGCAATCTGCAGTTTGTTGAACTTGTTCTGCCAGAAGCTGCGTAATTCTTCATAAGCGGCATCTACTGCCGCAAAATCGCTGTATTTTGCTTTTACCCTTTCCCCTTCGGCTCTGGGGCCTTCACCCAGCATAAAGATCAGACGAACTTCTTCACCCGGCTGCAGCACAACATTTTTTTGCAGGGAACCACAATGATTATTGCCCAGTTCGGCAGAACCGGCACACTGGCCATTTTCTACTGCTACGGGATTGCTTTCGGTATGATACAGTCCCAGGAAGGTATCTCTTAAGCAATCATATCCATCCGGAGTAAAATTGGCAGCCATATACTGGAATCCGAACTCTTCATAAAAAAGGTCATACTCAATAATGCCTTTATCATAATTGGAACCGGCACAATACAAGCTCATCTGGAAATTTTGATTATCGATCATGATATGATGAAAAGAAAATTCACAATAATTGAAAACACTCAAATCTCTGGCCTTGTCACCATCGTTTTTAATAGTAACATCCCAAAGTTCCACCGATTCGCCCATGGGGATGGTCATCCGCTGTGATGCCTTCAAACCATCATATTCACATTCATATACAGTATAAGACATACCGTGACGGCAGGTATACTTGGCCTGATCCAGGGGTTTCCCCACCGGCTGCCAGGATACGCTGAAATAATCCGCATTTTCATTGTCTCTGATATACACATAATGCCCTGGCCTGTCCATCGGTACACCATTGCCCCGAAAACGGGTAATCCGGTGATATTCCGGTGATTGATGGAACATATATCCGCCAGCCGTATGATTTAAAACCGCACAAGTTTCTTCCACACCCAGATAGTTGGTCCAGGAAGTCGGCAAGTCAATCCTGTCTATCACATACTCTCTCTTTTCATTGTCAAAATGTCCGTATTTCATACTATTTAACCCTCCCAAAGGTTCATTTTAATTTAATTATAAATGAAATTTTGAACAATGACTATTGACAGTTATGGCATTATTTGCATTTTATTGCTTGCAATAAAATTTTTTTTGCTTGCAATAAAATTATTATTGTTTTTCATAAAACTGTACTCCTGCATTTGTCTCTTTATCATAGATGCGCGTACAGTTGCGGCCTGCCTTCCTGGCATCATACATGGCCTTATCAGCCTGTTCCAATAACTCCGTCAATTTTATCTTCTCATCCCTTCGGATGGCAATTCCCGTACTAATAGTAGTTTGTACCGGACCGTTCGCTTCCCGGTAGCTGGCAGCCGCCACTTCCTCACGAATCTCCTCAGCCAGCTTCCATGTGCCTGAAGTATCATAACCGGTCAAACCGATCAAAAAACCGGTGCCGTCGAATCGTCCGTAGACATGATTTATATCCAATTTCTTACGCATAATCTCCGATATCCTCAAAATGACATCATCACCCACAGCATGTCCAAACTCACCGTTTATTCTCTTAAGCCGGTCAATACTAAAGAGGATCACACTAAACATCACTTCCTGCTTACAGCAATATTCCAGCAGCCGGCCCGCCTCCTCCATAAAATAACGCTTACTGTAAATACCGGTAAGTTCGTCAAATTTCGTTTCTTTAATGCGCTCTTCTTTTTCCTCGATTTCACGCAAATCCCGAATATAGGAAACAATCACAAAATCATCCTCGGTTTCCAGTTTGACCATCGTTACCTCACAGGGAATTCCGTTTCCCGCTTTGTCCTCAATAATAAGTTCCTTACGCAGTCTTCCTTCTTCCCTGACTTTGTCAAAATAATTTCTAATTTCATCCGCCGACAGCTTCTCCTCCGGTTTTAACCTGGAAAATATATTTTTTACGCCTTTATCCAGATACTCTTCCTGAGAGTCGTATCCAAACAGCTTTAAGGATGCACTGTTGCAATCAATCAATTCATAACTGCTGTTTCTGAAATGACACCCCAAAGGACAGGCATCCAGCATCGCCTGTCTGCGGATTCCCATAATTCTCTGCTGCTCGTTCATTCTTTCCAATTTGTGCTGAAATTCCTTTTGCTCGGTGATATCCACCGAATGTTGAATATGTACCATTCTACCATCTATCCACGGGATTAAGCGGTCCGTATTTTGATAAAAGCGGCCGGTCAGAGTATTATGCTCCTCCCACGTAATCGGTTCCTCTTCAATTAGCTGCAAACGATAAACCGGACAAAACCCGCACACTTCCGTCATCCCCTTTTGCAGAACTTTCCAGCATATCTGTCCTTTCGCATCAACAACACCAAATTCCTGTTCCGCTTTCTTGTTGATAAAAAGAATTTCTCCGGTTTCAATATCCGACACATAGATCAGTGCATCAATATTGTCTAATATCCGTTCCAAGTTTTCTGCCATACTCGCTCTCCTTTGCTTTTCTTTTATGGTAACTTATTTTTTGTATAGTGACAATCTTTTTATGCAGTAAGAAAAAAGGTGCCAAAATAGTATTGACACCTTTGCACAATTATCAAACATTGTTTGCGTCACAGACCCGTGGATACGAAGGACCGCTTACAAAAGGGATCGAAAATGTTACAATGCCACTGGAATGCGGGGCTATAGTCATTTCCTGATAGTAAAACTCCAACGACTTCCGGGTAATATAGAAATTCTGAGCACTAAAAAATTCCTTTGTCCGGCTTACATAATCGACAAAATAATTGCCTTCGTTATGGCTGATCTGCCAGGAAATCTGCAAATTAATCTCATGAAGAATGATTTCCTGATAGTCCATTGAGCCTGCAAATAAATCTTCCAAAGAGAGAAAACATTCACTTTTCAGGTTCCAATTATCCGAAGTCTGTTTTTTACTGCCGTTGGCTCCGCCCGTATAGCTGCTTTCATCCATATAAAGGCTCAAAACGCAATCCCGGTTATTCGTAATGGTATAGTCCGAGTAAAACTCATGCTCATGAAACGGATATCCCATCTCATTGGACGTTTGATAACTTAAAACTGCCTCTCTGTAATATGTGGTTTTACAAAGTTCCACCAATAAATCCGCTTTACTTTTGTAATAGGTATTCAGCCTTCCTGCAAAAAGGGATACTCCCACGGCCGAAAACTGCGGGTATATTACAGAATATTTCAGAACCGGTGTATTGTCAAAATACAATTCGTCACTCTGCTCAAATTCACTTGTAAAAAGCATAAAGTTTTCCATATACCTACCTCCTACTTGTAGTATATGGAAAACTCTTGTCTTACTCTCATATGAAATGGTACTGTTAATACATTATTATCAATTTCTGCCGCAGCACTTCTTATATTTTTTGCCGCTGCCGCAAGGACAGGGATCATTGGGGTACACTTTATCGCCTTTTACCACGGTACTGGACAATTTCTGTTCACGATACAGCTCTTTACGCTTTTCCTCGTCTAAAACCGCTTCCCATTCAGGAAGCTCGTACAGCCAGTCTGCGCTTGCCCCCACCATATTTTTATATAACAGTTCTTTATCAATGCCCAAGCTTACCTGTGTATCCTCTTCCATCTCTTCAATGGGATTGGCCTCCTTCAAGCTGTCATTGATACCATCCAGAAAACCGGTCATGGTCATAATATCAACTTCATATTTTTCGGCCAGTTCTTTTACCGTTCCGGTAACTGCCTGATCGGGATTTTGCAGCAACTGTGCATAGATTTCCTTTTCCTGTTCAAAATAAGTTGTCCATAATCTTTGCAAATCGCCTTTATTTGCTGTCTCGGAATAGGCCATGTCACGCCATTTTTTAAGTAATGCCATCGTTAATTACCACCTTTGTACTTTATTTTACATGGATAGTATATAATATTTTGGAGAAAATGTAAATTTTTTTATTTTTTGTGTATAAAGCGGTTTTATCAGGCCATACTATGATTAATCAATGGATCCCCCTCCTTTGATAGATTCAAACATTGGTTTGAGTTTTACACCCGATAAATTGAATACTTATCCTCCCCTTAAGTATTTCCCCGCCATGGATGTGGCGGGGAATTCTTTTTTAGTCTTCCTCCAAAGCATCTGCCTGGATTTGAGAAATCCATATTTTCCCATCATACCACCATAAATAGCATCTCTTTCCCACTCTATATATACCAATAAGGAATCTGTAAAATATTCTCCCTCAATGCTCCCGGTGCTGGGCACATACATATAACCGCCCCCATTCCGCGCTTCTTTTCTGGTATATCATCCAGTATTTGGAAGGCAGAAGTCATATCTGACGTCACTTTACTATTTTGTTTGATTTCAATTGGATAGAGAACACCATCTTGTTCAATAATAAAATCGATTTCCGCCTCTTCTATTACGATCTCTCCATTCTTCCTGGCCTTTTTCTTATCTTTCCCTCTATAATAGGATACAAAATAGCGATAATCCATCCCACAGTTAGAGTAACTTTTTAAAATTTCCGATATCACAAATGTCTCAAAAAATGCTCCACTCATGGCACCATTCGCCAGGGTTTCAGCCGTCAACCACCTTGTTAGATATGCAGCAAGACCTGTATCTCTAAAATACATCTTGGGCGTTTTAATAGCTCGTTTTAGTACATTAGATGAAAATGGTTCTAATATATAGATGATGCCAGAAGATTCCAATATTGAAATCCAGTTCTTAATTGTATTAGCATCTTTCCCAATCTCGTCTGCAATGTTTGAGTAATTCAGCATTTGACCTGTTCTAGCCGCACATGCAATCATAAATCTCCGAAAAATATCCAGGTCTTGAACTGCAGCTAATTCTCTTACATCACGTTCCAGATAGGTTTTAATATAACTTGCAAAAAATAAAGACCAATCAGCCTCAGTATCTTGTAATGCCGGATAACCACCGCGATGTATAATATCCCATATGTTTCCTGGATTTTTTGCATTTTCTTTCCGTATTTTCAAATAATCAAATGTTGGCAGAAATGGATCAGTACATGTACATCTTAGTATTTCCCGTAATGATAATGGTGCTAACTCCAAAATCGCAATCCTTCCAGCCATAGAGTCTGAAACCATATCCATTAATTTAAAAGGCTGCGATCCTGAAAGAAAGAATAATCCATTTTCCTCATTTTGATCACATATCATTTTGATATATCGAAATAAGGAAGGGACATACTGTATCTCATCAAAAAATATTGGCGGTTCATTCATCATCATAAACATATCCGGATTATTTTTAGCTTGATCTTCCACAAAAGGATCATCGAATGTAATCTCTTTTCTCTCTGGATACATTGTCTTTATTATTGTAGATTTACCGGTTTGTCTTGCACCCGTGACAAGTACTGCTTTAAAAGTCTTTGAGGATTTCTCAATGATATCTTCAATTGTTCTATGAATATATTTCATATCTATCACCTCTCCTTTTGACTAATCCTGAATTCGATTCTGTATTAGTCATATTATATCACAAAACAAATAATTTACACAATCCCCAAGTGACTTTGTTTCAATATTGACACAAAATTGCTCAAGGGGAAGGCTCTTCAAACAAGCTGCTTATTTCAAGCGGCGGAGTTTCCATGCTTCTTCTGGCTTCTCGGGTCTGCTCCAGCTTACGCCATGCTGTGGAGTGGTCTTTGTGTGTCATTCTGACCAGGGCAATTTCAAATTCACTTTTGAGATATTGATAAGAGAGGGGGAACAGTCTTTTAAGGTTCTTTTTTTGCCGGATTCAAATACCGCTTCAAACATGTGAGCAACTGTCTCTGCCGGAAGCATTTCGTTTGAGCTCTTCCAGTATTCGGCTCCATGTCCGAACATTCCGCTTACCGAGCCTTTTGTAATACCATCAATAATATCTGATATGTCATCCATTTTGGTTTGATTTAATTCCCGATCACCTGAAGGGAGTATTTTCCGGCCGCTTACACTTCTGCTGTGTGCGTAAGTTTTATATTCCTGATGCAAAAGGATCCATAGCTTTTTTTACTGTACCATTCATTGGGGAGGGCATCATCCAGATAATGTCCCAGTTCATGATACAATATTGCTGCTCCACCATGCCTTATTATCATCTCATCATCCGTATCTAAGCCTGCCTGGGTATCTGCATGTACTGTACTCATAACCACCTGCTTTATATCCGGATCATTATTATTGATATAATATTGGCTTAAATCATTAGTTCCCCGTCCGGGATTGGGCGGGGAACTCTTTTTTATTCTCAGAAGGTCTTTATTTACGGGCTTTTAGCTTCTGTCATCATAGGTTCATCTATATCATTGATACCATCTCATCAAAGTAATGCAAATAATTTTCATTTCTGCCACCATGTACACTTTGATACTGGTTAACGTTATTACCGCATTCATATAGCTTTGCTTTGGGCACTGGTGGACTAGCTCATTATTCTTTTTTATTAACCAGATCATAAAACTTCTTTAAATCTTCATTCAAAAAATCGGAGTCAAAAATATTTCCCGATGCATTCTTTTCCATGATGCTTTTCAAAAATGTTTCCTGAGTAGAGCAATCACTTTTCTCAAATACCTCTGACAACTTTGTTTCCGCCATTCGGCGACTCCAATTGTTATGTGCAATATGACTTTGTTCCATTGGAGATATTCCTGACTTATCGGGAGAATACAAAAACTCTCTTGCCTGCCTCCATAATTCGATCAGTTTTCCCCCAATTTCAGACAGTCTTTTTTTTGCACTCGCTGTTTTGTGTTTCATATATTCTTGATTAACTGTATGTAGTTCATCATCCGCTTCTTCTATCTCTTTATACAATTCTGGATATCTTTGTTTTAGTACCTCACGTGGATCATCCATTCCTTCTACCATCGGCCCTTGCTCAATATTAAATAATACTTTCCCATTTTGTCCTACTTTTCCATTCATGCCATATTGGGCTATTTTTGTCATTGCCGACAAAAAAGATTTTGATTGTTCCGCATCCAGATGATTTTGGAATTTATATTAATTGGCACTGTACTCCCTCCTACTTTATATGATTTTACAGGGCTGTTAGCAACCACTCAGGTGCCTGTAATTCACTTTACACAGCCGGTCGCACAATTCCGTTTTTCCCCAGCGGAATCTCTTTATCCAGCCCAACAAACTTACCATCCTGCTGCCACAGGACTTCCTTTACAAATTGATATTTCTCCATATCCCAGGTTTTAAAATCATCCTCTACCAGTCCACCGGTATCGTGGGAATTGGGATTAAAGCACCAGAATGTATGGTGCAGTTTATAATTACCGATCAGAGTCCGCATATGATGTAGCCAGGTCAGATTGGGTTCTTCCATAAATCCGCCCCATTCACCGATCAGCAGCGGCGCTGTCTGATTTTCATAAATGAACATCCAGGCATCCCGCCAGTAATCCTGATATAAGCTTTCATAATTGTAACCTTCTTTAAACCAGGGCTGGACATAAACTGCCGGTCCATAATCATGAGGTGAATAAACCAGCTTATTCTGATATTGCCCCAAATCAATGGGATGGTCCTTCACGGGGATCAGATTGCCTCCCCACCAACTGTTCTTGCCCTGATAGTGTTCGATTCCCTCCACCATGATCAGGACATGGGGATTCTGCTCCAACACTTTTGCCGCCGCCTCTTGGGCGACATATTTCCAGTTATTGCTGTCTTTACTGCCATCCCATTTGGCATAGGCTACTTCTGTGGGCTGGCCATGGGGTTCGTTTTTCAGATCATACGCAATGATGGTGTCTTCTTCTGCATACCTTTTGGCCATCCACACCAGTGCAGAGTAATAATCTTCAACAGTAAAATCATCCTTATACCACAGTCCGTACATATGCCCCATATTGCTGCTTTCGGCACTGTGGATATCGATCATGATCTTCATGCCGTTTTGTTTACATCCGGCTACCGCCCGGTCAAATATTTCCAGACTGTTCAGTCCCCGCAGTTCCGGATTGATCTCCGTATCCACTTTTGCTTCCGGATAGGTATTGTTCTGCCAGGCCTTGATCAACTCCACTGAAAAGGGAATCCGCAGCAGATTAAAGCCATGGTCGGCAATACCGGCCAGGGTTTCGGTCATATTCACTGACCGGAGACCATCAAAGGCATTGGTTCCGGTATTATATCCAAACCAGTTGACACCGGTGATCCATACTTCGTTCCCGGATGCATCCACGATTTTATTATCCTTCACAAAAAACCAGTCGCCCATATCCTCCCACTCCTTTTCGCTTTACTATTCGCAATAGTCTATGCAAACCCGGTTTTTTACTACCGTGCGCACAAATGCCGCGGCTTTTTGATGCTCCGGATGGATCTGATAAGCCGCCAGCGCCTCTTCACTTTCCAACAGACTGTTCAATATAATATCTTTGTTCCCGCTGGGGAGTATTTCCGTATAAACCTTAATCTCAATCAGTCCGTCGATAACCCCGGCAAGTCCTTCCAGTACCTCCTTCACCTTCAGCGCATTGGCCTGATTTTCCTCTGGAGAAAAACCATCTCCATAATTCCATGTCACAATATGTCTAACCATTTTTACCTCCTGTTTTCTTATTCTATCTAATTGTTTTTAAGCTTTCTGCAAAAATCTCATCCATTCCTCTGGTACCCGGAATATGACCATTGCTTTCTATTCTTTTGAAACTGAGATTGGGATTTCCGCTTGATTCCACAAATACCGAAACTGCCTTCGTACAAGTCACAATATCCGTACCGCCTTGTAATATTCGATAGGGTACCTTTATATTTTGAAGGGTATCTTCTATATCAATCTGAATTAATTGTTCCCATAAGCTTCTATTTTTCATATAGCCATTTTTTATTATTGCAACAAAGTCCTTGAAAGTATAATCGGGACCGGTCAGCAAACCCTTGATAAATTTGCCGATGGGCATTTTTCCGCCCGACCTGCTCTGATATCCTTCCGTATATTTACGGATATATGCCGCCATTTTCTTGACATCTTCCTGCTTCGGAACAAAGTCCCTCTTGGTGGTTTGGATTTGCTCCAAATACTGCCGAGCTTTGCTTGGTATCCGAGCCTGACCAAGCTCTTTGTATACTTCCTCATTAAAAAAAAGATTTTTGATTATTTGCCCATATACCAGCACGTTATCAATCAATTCCGGAACCCTTGCTGCCGCTTTGGCCGCCAAAAGCGATCCCCAAGATGTTCCTTGTAAAATCAGCTGGTTGCCGGGAAATTCTTTGTGCAGTTCCTTTATTAAATCGACCGTCATATCCACATAATTTTCAACTGAAAAACGATCATCGATCACATAATTATTAATGCCGCATCCCAACTGATCCCAATATACCATAATGAACCGATCGGTATATTCCGGAAAAAGTCCTCTGCATCCTGCCGAAAAAGGGATCGGCATCCCAGGCCCGCCATGAAGTGTTATCAGCACCGGTAATGTCCGGTTTTTCCCTTCCAATAGTATCTTCTGTTTATATCCGCCCAATTGGTATATTGCCATTTTTGATACTTGGTTGGTGGCAATAATCGCCTTCCTTTTTTTATCCATCCTTTCCTCCTGCTGTACTCTTCTTCAACCACACATTTTTAAAAATTATATCACATCCCCGCTTCAGAGAAAAGCCCCTCTCACAGTTGTTTGTAAGAGGGGCATAAATTTATTTCGCTTCCAAAAAATCATATTGGGACATATAAAGTTCATGATAAAGTCCCTTTTTCTCCATCAATACTTCATGATTGCCCATTTCCTGAATCTGCCCTTTTTCCACATAAAGAATACAGTCGGCATTCTTGATGGTGGACAGTCGGTGGGCGATGATAAAGGAGGTTCTGCCCCGGAGCAATCGCGCCAGACCTTCCTGCAGCAGAATTTCCGTTTCGGTATCAATACTGGAGGTTGCTTCATCCAGAATCAGTATCTTCGGATCAGCCAATAAGGCTCTGGCAAAGGAGATCAATTGCCTCTGCCCGGCTGACAATCTGGTTCCCCGCTCATTTACCTCCGTGTCATAACCATTTTCCATGGTCATGATAAAATCATGGGCACAAACCGTTTTAGCTGCTGCAATTACCTGCTCATCGGTGGCTTCCCGGTTTCCGTAACGGATATTGTCAGCAATGGTGCCGGAAAAGATAAAGCTGTCCTGCAGCATGACCCCCATCTGTTTCCGTAGGGATTTGATGGTAACAGTGTTAATATCGATACCATCAATCAATAGCTGTCCGGAATCCAGATTATAAAAGCGGCTGAGAAGATTGATAATGGTAGATTTACCGGCTCCGGTGGGTCCTACAATGGCAAAGGTTTCACCGGCCTTTACCTTAAAGTTAATTCCGTTTAAAATCCGTACCCCGTCCTCATAGCTGAAGACTACATCCTTAAATTCCACCTCTCCCTTAATCACCGGCATCGCAGCCGCACCTTCCGCATCCTTCACCTCTACCGGCTCATCGATAGTTTCAAAAATCCTTTCCAGATAAGACATGGCCGTCAGCAGGGAATTATAAAAACCCGCCAGGGTATTGATAGGTGCCCAGAAGCGGCCGATATAGGCGGTAAATAAAATCAGGGTTCCGGTGGTCAGGGTATCCCCGCCGGAGATCCAGTTGACCCCCAATATATAAATAATCGCCGTGGTCCATGTGGAAATATTATCCACTGCCGGCCATAAAACAAAGTTCAGCTTCACCGCTTCCATCCAGGCCTGACTGTAATTATTGGATAAGTGGTTGAAAATACGGATATTTTCCTGCTCCCGGACAAAGCTCTGGGTTACCCGGATACCGTTCATGCTCTCCGCAATATAAGCATTCAAATTAGAAGATTTATTGCTCAAAATCTGCCAGGCCCGGCGCTGCTTCCTTTTAATGATAAAAACCACTGCCATCAATAACGGCAGGCCCACCAGACAGACCAATGTCAGTCTGACATCATATGCAAACATAAAGCCAATGATAAAAAATAAGCTGCACAGATCGGTAATGGTATTCACGATACCGTTGCTTAACAGATCACTTAAGCTGTTGACGTAATTCACCACCCGCACCTGAATCTTGCCATGGGGACGGTCATCATAATAGGAAAAAGGCAGTTCCTGCAAATGGTTAAAAATATCGCTTCTGATTTGATGGATAATCCCCTGCCCCACCCTGGAGGTCAAGGTTATCTTCAGCCGGATGCCTATTACAATAACAAAATTGATCATCAGAAACAATACACTGATCCAGACAATGCCGCGGATATTTTTGTCTACAATATAGACATCCATGATTTGTTTTAATATTACCGGTGTCAGCATCCCTAAAGCACTGGAAATCAACATAATAAAAATCGTAATCCCCATGTCTTTACGGTAGGGCTTGACATAACCCAGAAGACGCTTCAAGTGGACCATGCTGAATTCCGTGTCCAGTGTTTCATCAATCTCTACTTTATTCCTTGCCACTTGGATGCACCTCCTTTGTCGTTTTTAATACGGTTGAACTCACCATATTGGTGATTAAATACTTTATGATAATAACCTTCCTGATTTAACAATTCATCGTGGGTTCCTGATTCCACGATCTGACCATCCTCCAGTACCAGTATGATATCGGCATCCTTGATAGAAGATATCCGGTGAGCAATCATAAACACTGTCCGGTCTCCTCCCAAATGCTGCAGGGAATCCTGAATAATAGATTCGGTTTCCATATCCACAGCTGATGTGGTATCATCCAAAACCACAATAGAAGGATCTTTAAGTAAGGCCCTGGCCAGAGAAATACGCTGTTTCTGTCCGCCGGACAAACCGATCCCCCGCTCCCCCACCACGGTATCATATTTTTCCGGCATCTTCATAATGAAATCATCGGCATTGGCGATCCTGGCTGCTTCCTGCACCTGTTCAAAGGAACATCCGGGATTGCCATAGGCGATATTGCCTTCAATGGTATCGGAAAACAGAAAAACATCCTGCATGGCCATCCCGATATTGCTTCGCAGGCAATATAAGTCATAATTCTTCAGATTCACCCGGTCAATCAGGATATCACCATCCGTCGGGTCGTAAAAACGGCACAGCAGGTTCATCAAGGTGGATTTACCGGAGCCGGTAGCCCCAATAATACCGACAGTCTGTCCCGGTTCAATCTTAAAACTGACATCCTTCAGTATGGCATCATCCTCGGCCGTATAGGAAACATGGCGGAATTCCACCCCGCCTTTGAGCTTGGGAATGGCATAAGGGCCTTCCAGCTCCTTGATGTTAGGCTCCACATCAATGGTGGCATATATTTTTTCTACCGAGGTCACAAAACGCTGATAATCATTAGCCAGCCAGCCGGCCATACGCAGGGGGTTGTTCAGCATCCACAGATAACCGTTGACCATAACCAGATCACCCAGAGATATCATATCCTGAATGACCATAATGCCTCCCACCAGGTACAGGATTACGGTAGAGATACTGGCAAAAAACTCAAATACCGGTACATATTTTTTCCAGATACCGGCAGCCGCCAGTTCGGAATTCCGATACGCATCATTTTCTTTGTTAAATTTTTCAATTTCGTAGTCTTCTTTGGCAAAAGCCTTGACCACCCGATTGCCGCTGACATTTTCCTGAACGAAAGCATTCAAACTGGAAAACTGCTGCCGGATCTTTTGAAAAGCCGGTTTAATGGCTTTTAACTGCTTCCCGGTGGTCAGTGCCGTCAGAGGCACTACCGCAATCAAACAAAGGGCTAACCGGTAATCTACTGTAAAAATCATCACGATGGCGATCAGAAACAATAATATATTTTCATAAATATTATAGATGACAAAGGCCACAAAATGCCGGATGGCTTCCATGTCACCGGTTTGTCTGGACATCAGATCGCCGGTGCGGTTCTTATTAT
Organism: Lachnospiraceae bacterium; assembly: GCA_031555615.1. Taxonomy (GTDB): domain Bacteria; phylum Bacillota; class Clostridia; order Lachnospirales; family Lachnospiraceae; genus UBA935. The sequence continues at coordinate 27,958 of JAVBUF010000023.1, forward strand.
AAAAAGCAAAATCCTGCTCCAGTAACCGACGGTAAACATAATCCCGCATGTTAAACAGCAAATCCTGGGAAGAACGCTCGAACAAATAAAGATACAAATATTTCACCACCGAACGGAAGATGGTGACCACAATAAAAATAATGATCAGCCTGGGCAGCAACCCATACTGTCCCCCTTTCACCACATCGTCAATGATGATACCGGATATCTTGGGATTGATAATGGTACACAAAGAAGATACCGTTACCAAAATCAATGCGAATACGATCCGCATCCGGTATTTTTTTAAAAACGAAAAGAACCATTGCATAGCAGTCATGGGTTTCCTCCTCCAGAATTTACTCTCCGACCTTCAATTATAATCTAAAAAAAGGAAAAGAAAATGTATATTTTTATGCTTACCATGTAGTATCTTGTGTGTTATAATTTTAAGTGAAATGTTTTACTAAAGTCTAATTTAAGGAGTGCTCTATGTGCGACACCCATTTCGATATTACTCACAGCGATCTGAACCCCACTGTTTACTTTGCTTCCAAATGCAAGGCTGTGAACAACAGTCCTTATCATGCCCACGACGATTTTGCTGAACTGACCTTTATCCTTTCGGGCAAAGGTCTTTATGAAGTGGAAGGAAATCTGTATGAAATCCAGGAAGGTGATGTGATCGTCTGCAATCCCGGTGTCCGCCACCGCAATATTGTTGTTAATAAAAATGAACCCACCGTGGAATTTTACACCGGTTTTTCCGGTTTTCATTTTAAACAGATGCCCCCCAACTGTATCTGCCTGCGGGACAATGGCTATATTATGAAATTGTCGGGTACCACCAAATCAGAGATTTTCAAGAGTTGTTATGAAATGGTGGCCGAAAACGAAGATAATCAGTTGGGTAAATATTTTATGCTAAAGGCTCATCTGATTCGGATATTGCTGCTGATGGTACGTGAAATCATAGAAGCCCCCGAGCAACAGCAAAAAGGCTGTATTTTTGAAAATCATAATAAGAATTATGCCGTCAAACGCATTATCAATTACCTGACAGAAAACTATGAAGACAAGATTTCCCTGGACCAGATTGCCCACAATATGTACTTAAGTCCGGTTTATGTTTCCCAGATCTTTAAGGAAGAAACCGGTGAATCACCCATTAATTACCTGATTAAAATCAGAATGCAAAAAGCGAAGTCCCTGCTGGAAGCTTCGCCTGATAATAGTATTAAAAATATTGCCAATAACGTCGGATACGCAGATGTTTATCATTTCAGCAAATTGTTTAAAAAACATTATGGGGTATCACCCCAATATTACCGCAAGGAATATCTGGAAAAGATCAGCGTTTGATGTATTTATTTATGATTGCTATATGATAAGTTCCAATAAAAACACCACCACACAGGCCCCACCTGCCACCTTAAACAGACTGCCGCCCCGATAAGCGATCAGCACCGCGGTAACAAATCCTGCCAGTCCTGACCAGACGCTGGCGGTCGCCGACAGTATCGCCGGAAAAGTCATCACTGCCAATGTCACATAAGGAACATAATGTAAAAAAGAGCGGATGGTGGTATTCTTGATTTCTTTCCGGATCAATGTCAAAGGCAGGGAACGAACCAAATAGGTCACTACCGACATCACCAGTATATATATGTAGATATTATTCTGCATCACATTCCTCCCCTTTCACCGGAAATAAAACAGCTGCCGCACCGGCAATCAATACCGTCAGCAGAATAATCCGAAAGCCCGATGAAATTTCCCGCAGCAGCGGCAGCTTGGCAAATAACAGGCTGCAAAGCATGGACACGGCAATCAGTCCGGCAAAAATCTTATTTCCTCTGGCCGGCGGCATAATTACCGCAATAAACATCCCATACAAGGCCACCCCAAAAGCACTTAATATTCGCGTCGGAAGGGCATTACCGGTAATCACTCCAAAAAAGGTGCCGCCCCCCCAGCCCAATGCCGCAAAAGCCATTACCCCATAGGTATAAAAAGGATGCAGTTTCCCTTCTACTGCAATGGATACGCCAAATACTTCATCGGTAATATCCCCTGCCAGAAATAATCGATGAACAAAAGGCAGATCCGCCGGCAGCTTCTGGCTCAAGGCACAGGACATCAGGAAATAGCGGATATTGATCACCAATTGAGTTACTGCAAGTTCCAGATAAGAAGCTCCCGCCCCAATTAATCCGATGGCGGCAAATTGCCCTGCCGACGTATAGTTGGTTACCGACATCAAAGTTGCCTGAAAAGCAGTCAAGCCGATTTTTTTGGCGGCTATGCCTAACGTAAATGATACCGCAAAATACCCTAAGAAAATGGGGAAACCATCCCGAAATCCTCGCTTGAACCAAATCCCTTTATCTTTCATAACATTCTCTTTCATTAAATATCTATTTTTAATGCCAAATCAAAAATCAGCACATCAAATAGTATACAATAAGACTTTTAGGTTTTCAATCAGAACAAATTGTGATATAGTAAGGTCAAATAAAAAAGGAAAGAAATCATTATGAAAAAAACACCTAAACAAATTGCTGCTATTATCTGTGTTGTTCTGCTGGTTGCTCTTTATGTGGGAACCTTTATCGTTGCCTGCCTGGACTTGCCTGATAAGGGACATATGTTTGCCGCCTGCCTGGTGGCTACTGTCGGCCTGCCGATCCTGCTGTGGATCTGTATCTGGTCTATGGGCAAACTCAAGCGGAAGGAAGATTAAGCATTTCCAGAAAATTTCGGGCCGCCGCCGAAAGCGGATTCCCGGTATGGGTAACTACGCAAAACTGCCGCTTGGGAATAATCTTATTAAACCGCAATTCAAACAGCTTGCCTGATTCCAGATATTCTTTGGCAAATTCCTTCATAACGCTGCCAACCCCCAGATTCCGCAAAGCAAACTGCACGATCAGATCACTGTTGGCCAGTTCAAATTCCGGATGGATTTCCACGCCGTTTTTACGCAGGAAATAATCCATATAGGAACGAGTACTGGTTCTTTTTTCTAATGTAATCAAGGGCAGGCTTTCCAACTCCTGTAAATCCAGCATGCGGTTTTTATATTGAATAAACTTACGTCCTGCCACAAAAACATCTTCTATTTCTTTTACCTCAACAGACCTTATCCACTGTTTTCCCTCAAAAGGTGCGCTTACTACCCCGAAATCAATGCTTCCCCCCTGTAATAACATCAGGGTTTCCGGTGTCGGGGCATTGCTGACCTGCACTTTGATATCCGGATATTTCTCATGATATTTCTCCAGAAAAGGCAGCAGGTAATACTGCAGGGTCATATCACTGGCTCCGATCCGCAGCTCCCCCAGTTCCAGATTCAGCATCTTCTTCAGCTTCTGCTCCCCCAGTTCCATCTGTTCATATCCCTTTGAAATATAATCAAATAAAAGAGCTCCTTCCTGTGTCAGGCGAACTCCCTTGGATGCCCGTATAAACAGTCTGGTGCCGACATTGCTCTCCAACTGCTTGATGGACTGACTGACTGCCGGCTGGGAAATGGACAGTTTTTCTGCCGCCACCGTGAGGCTGCCATGTTTGGCTACATAATAAAATACTTTATAATATTCCAGATTGCTGATCATCCTGCACCTCTCCTGTATGGCTTACTTTATATAAACATTGCCATATATAACGGCAATACAATTTTTTTATCATTCACCCCAACATTACCTGAAATGAGTTTATAGCCACAAGGAATATCCTCCCTTTTCAGCATTTCATTCAGTGAAACGGTGGAACCGTTATTTGTCTTCACCTCCACTGGAATCACCTGCGCATTTCCGGTAATCAGGAACTCCATCTCTATCGAGCCCTTTTGGGAACGGAAATAGTGTAACTGGTATCCGCGCTTTACCAACATATCTGCAACTAAATTTTCATAAATTCCGCCCTTCACATCTCCCGTCAATGTGTCATTGATAATAGCCATCTTCATATCAAATCCATACATGGCTACCAGAAGACCAATATCCGATACATACAATTTATACTGATCACTTTTTTCATATGCATTTAACGGAAATTGGGGTGCTGATACATTATAGCAAAGATGTACGAGATTTGAGTCTCTTAGCCACTCAATGCTATTTTCATATTTTCTTGCAGATGTCTTTTTTTCCACCACTGAAAACTGAAATTTTTTGTTTTCCTTTGCCAGCTGTTTGGGAATTGACATGTAGCAATTTTTCACCTTTGGTTTCTCGGTATTAGAAGCATAGTTGAAAATATCCTCCATATAACTGTCTAAGATTCTCTGCTGCTGCTCCCATACTTCGCCAAAATGCTTGTTTACGACAAATCTATTTACAACGGCTGGCATTCCACCTATTGTAATATATTCCCTTAGATGCTTCATCATTGTTTCATGAACCGCCTGGGGGATTTTGTGAGGTTTTTCAAAATATTCCCTTAAATCTTCAATGGCTTCTGCCTGATAACCGATTGCCCATAGATATTCTTCAAAATCAAGGGCGTGCATAATAATCTGCGTTTCATATCCCACCGGAATCGATACTACTTCTCGATAATTTATACCTAAAAGTGAACCTGATGCGATCACATCATATCGGTCATCCAATGCTAAAAATTTCAATGCAGTACGGGCACTAGGACACATTTGTATTTCATCAAGAAAAATAAGTGTGTCTTTTGTCACATATTTTGTTTGCGGCAAAACTAATGTAATCCTTTTATATATTTCTTCTGCTGATAAATCACCGCTGAAAATATCTATAAACTGCGGGAATTCAATAAAGTTAATATAAATATAGCTGCTATAATTTTTCTTGCCGAAATAATCAATAATATATGTTTTTCCGATTTGCCGCGCACCCTTTACCAATAGGCATTCTTGAGCTTTATTATTCTTCCATTCCATCAAAGTACTATAAAATTTACGTTTTAACATTATTCTCACCTATAATCTGTTTCCAATAACAATAACATATTATGGCATCATGGTCAATTAATATGCATATTTTAGGGCATCAAAAAATATTTTTTTGCATATTTTTATTGTTATTTAAACTTCTAAATGCATATTTTTCTGTATACAAAAACAGAGACTGCACCGCATCACAATACAATCTCTGTTCCACTTCAAATATTAATGGTTCATAATCTTACAAAGCCGCAATATCAATTAATGTCAAATCATTCTGTGCCGATTCCAGACTGGTCACCAGCGCCCTGGCCGTATCGATAGAGGTCAGGCAGTTCACTCCCGTCTCGATAGAAGTCCGGCGGATCAGAAAGCCATCTCTGGACTTATCCCGTCCCTGGGTGGGGGTATCAATTACCAGATCAATCTTATGACCCAGAATCAAATCCATTACCGTAGGAGATTCTTGGCTGATCTTATTAACCCTTCTGGCCTTTACACCGGCATCAATCAATGCCTGAGCCGTACTTCTGGTGGCATAAATGGTATATCCCAGCTTTTCAAAGCGGCGGCCGATGTCAATAGCCTCGCCCTTATCCGCATCCTTCACCGTCATGATTAACTGTTTATGCTTGGGCAGATCGATGCCTGCTCCCAAAAATGCTTTATATAAAGCTTCTTCAAAGGTCTTGGCGATACCCAGACATTCACCGGTAGACTTCATCTCCGGCCCTAAGCTGATTTCCGCACCGCGGATTTTCTCAAAGGAAAATACCGGCATCTTAATGGCTACATAGTCTACTTCCTTCTGTAAGCCCGGCTCATATCCCAGATCTTTGATCTTCTTGCCGATAATCACCTCGGTAGCCAAATCCACAATGGGAATACCGGTAACCTTGCTGATATAAGGTACGGTCCGGGAGGAACGGGGATTTACTTCGATGACATAAACATCCTCACCTACCACGATAAACTGAATATTGATCAACCCGATAACATGCAGGGATTTGGCCAGCCGACGGGTATACTCTGCAATAGTTGCTTTAACCCCATCACTGATGGACTGCGCCGGATATACCGAAATACTGTCACCGGAGTGTACTCCGGCACGCTCGATATGCTCCATAATCCCGGGAATCAGAATATCGGTACCGTCGCAAACGGCATCTACTTCGATTTCCTTACCCTGTAGATATTTATCTACCAGAATCGGATGATCCTGGGCTATGCGATTGATGATCTCCATAAACTCTTCCACATCTTCATCACAAATGGCAATCTGCATGCCCTGACCGCCCAATACATAAGAAGGGCGAACCAATACCGGATAACCCAACCGGTTGGCTACTGCCTTTGCCTCTTCTGTGGTGTAAACCGTGCCGCCGGAAGGACGGGGAATCTTACATTCTTCCAAAATCTTGTCAAACAGCTCCCGATCCTCGGCTGCATCCACATCCTCAGCTGCCGTTCCCAGAATCGGAACACCCATCTTCATCAGACTTTCCGTCAGTTTGATGGCCGTCTGGCCGCCGAACTGGACCACCGCACCATCAGGTTTCTCGATGTTGACGATACTCTCCACGTCTTCCGGAGTGAGGGGTTCAAAATATAATTTATCGGCAATATCAAAATCAGTACTTACGGTTTCCGGATTGTTGTTGATAATAATGGTTTCATAGCCTTCCTTGGAAAATGCCCAGGTGGCATGTACCGAACAGTAGTCAAATTCAATTCCCTGGCCGATTCGGATGGGACCGGAACCCAGTACCAGCACCTTCTTAGGAGGATTGGTCTGAAGGGCTTCATTTTCACTGCCAAATACGGAATAGTAATAAGGCGTGCTTGCTTCAAACTCAGCCGCACAGGTGTCTACCATCTTATAAGCTGCCACGATGCCATTATCATAACGAAGCTTTTTCACTTCCGCTTCTTTCATGCCGGTCAGTCTGGCAATCACAGTATCGGGGAACTCGATTCTTTTCGCCTCTTTTAATAATTCAACAGTCAAAGGGCCTTTCTTCAGGGCATCTTCCATTTCCACCAAAATAGCCAGTTTATCTATGAACCAGTGATCAATCATAGTGATGTTATGGATGGTATCATAATCCATTCCTTTACGGATGGCTTCGGCAATCACCCAGATCCGCTGATCATCTACGATTTCCAGACGTTTTTTCAATTCTGCTGCTGACAGATCACTAAAATCATAACTTAGCAGACAATCCACATGCTGTTCCAGAGAACGAATGGCTTTCATCAGTGCCCCTTCAAAGTTATCACAGATACTCATAACCTCTCCGGTGGCTTTCATCTGGGTAGTCAATGCCCGTTTGGCCGTAATAAATTTGTCAAAAGGCAGCCGGGGCAGTTTCACGACACAATAATCTATGGCCGGCTCAAAGCTGGCGTAAGTCTTGCCGGTAATAGCATTTTTGATTTCATCAAGGGTATAACCCAGGGCAATCTTGGCTGCCACCTTGGCAATAGGGTAACCGGTGGCCTTGCTGGCCAAAGCCGACGAACGGCTGACCCGGGGATTTACTTCAATTACGCAATATTCAAAACTGGTGGGGTGCAGGGCAAACTGCACATTACAGCCACCGGTGATTTCCAGCTCTTCAATAATGTTCAGGGCCGCACTGCGGAGCATCTGACATTCCTTATCCCCCAGTGTCTGAGCCGGAGCTACTACGATACTATCGCCGGTATGGACGCCCACCGGGTCAATATTTTCCATACTGCAGACGGCAATACTGTTGCCGGCACCATCCCTGATCACTTCGTATTCGATTTCCTTCCATCCGGCGATACAGCGCTCCACCAGAACCTGGCCGACCCGGGAAAGGCGCAGGCCGTTTTCCAAAATCTGCTCCAGTTCCATTTGGCTATGGGCAATACCACCGCCGGAACCGCCCAAAGTATAGGCCGGACGCAGCACTACCGGATATCCAATGGTCTTGGTAAAAGCCACACCATCCTCCACTGTCTCTACCACCAAAGAAGCTGCACAGGGTTCCCCGATTTTTTCCATGGTATCTTTAAATTCCTGACGGTCCTCGGCTTTTTTAATGGTCATGGCCGTGGTACCGATCAAGCGGATATTATGTTTCTTTAAAAATCCGGATTCTTCCAGCTCCATCCCCAAGTTTAAACCGGCCTGCCCCCCCAGAGTGGGTAAAATACTGTCCGGTTTTTCGGTTAAAATAATCTGTTCCAACACCTTAATGGTCAATGGTTCAATGTATACCTTGTCGGCAATATTCCGGTCGGTCATAATCGTGGCCGGATTGGAGTTTACCAGAATAACTTCGATTCCTTCTTCTTTTAAGGAGCGGCAGGCCTGGGTGCCTGCATAATCAAATTCTGCTGCCTGTCCGATGACGATAGGACCGGAGCCGATAACCATTACTCGTTTAATACTCATATTCTTAGGCATTTTTTCCCTCCTCCATCATGGCAATAAAACGATCAAACAGGTTTCGTGAATCTAGTGGTCCGGGACATGCTTCGGGATGGAACTGGACGGTAAAAATACGCTTGCCCACATAGTTCAGGCCTTCGCAGGTACCGTCATTGACGTTGACAAAAGCAGATACCGCCACCTTGGGGTCCATCTTATCGGCATCCACCACATAGCCGTGATTCTGAGAGGATATGTAAACCTTGCCGGTTTCCAAATCCTTGACGGGATGATTGCCGCCCCGGTGTCCGTATTTCATTTTATAGGTATCCCCACCGGTTGCCAGTGCCAAAAGCTGATGGCCCAGGCAAATGGCAAAGATAGGGGTATTGGATTCATAAAGTTTTCTGATTTCGGTGATGACTTCCACACATTCCTTGGGATCCCCTGGGCCGTTGCTGAGCATAATTCCGTCCGGCTTGTCCGCAAGTATTTCTTCAGCCTTGGTATGCGCGGGATAAACCTTTACATCACACCCCCGCATCGCCAGAGATTCGACGATATTGTTTTTCATCCCCACATCCAGGATGGCTACTTTCTTGCCGGTTCCGTTTAGTTTGCGGATAATACTGGGACTCTTTTCCCTGATCCCAGCCTTATATGCCACCTCATCAAAATGAGCGCTGCCGGAGATTGGTCCGTTTTCAGCCAGATCTTTAACACCTTTTACTTCATATATATGTTCACAGGTTACTTTTTTTACGGCATCCTGATACTTATATGCTTTTAATTGGGGAAGGATTTCATCTAAATCAAAATTCTCATTGACGGTAATCATACCGGTCATGGTTCCTTTTACACGAAGGATTTTAGTCAGTGCTCTGGTATCAATGCCGGCGATTCCGGTAACGCCCTGAGCCTTAAGATATTCTTGAATGGTGATGTCTTTACGAAAGTTGCTGGCGGTACGGGATAGTTCCCTGACAATAATGCCATCCGGCCATGCCCGCCTGGATTCACTGTCTTCCCAGCAAATACCATAATTTCCAATTAATGGATAAGTCATACATACGGCTTGCCCGGCATATGACGGATCGGTCAGCTCTTCCAGATAACCTGCCATGGAAGTATTAAACACGATTTCACTGATAATTTCTTTGTCTGCACCAATGTGCGTTCCCTGGTACACGGTACCGTCTTCTAAGATCAAAAACGCTTTCATACACACTCTCCTCCATTTCCTTCTGCATAATCGTTTCATTATAGCACAACCTTTTAGGCAGTTCAATTATTTTTTTCTTTAATTTTCAGTTATTGAAAGTTGTATAAATTTTCCGCTAAAAAGGATTGCGAACACACAATTTCGCAATCCTTTCAACTATATATTTTATACCGCCAGCTTTACTCGGAATATCTGATTCGGTCAATAATGGCTTCTTTGCGGATGTATCTGCTCATGACATAGGAAAGGATCAGCTGCAGACCAATCAGGATACTGACAAAACATATTGTTTCCACCATGGGAAAATGGTAATGTCGGATTCCCATAATGTGATTGTCTCTGGCCCAGACAAAGGCCCGATAGCCTAATGCATTTCCCACGGTCAGGGACAGCCCCAGGGTTCCCAGGGTAAAGACCAGGCCTTCCATCTGCAGCATCCGTTCCAACTGACGTCCCGTCAGACCAATGGCCTGGAGCATACCGATTTCCCTTTTTCTGGTAATCATACCGGTAATGATGGTGTTGGCCATATTCATGAAACCGATGGCGCCTAATGCTGCCAGTAAGGCATAGGCCGGCAGAATGGTAATCCGTAATGCCAGTTGGCTGTCGCTGAACATTTTCTCGTAAGAAACCAGGTGATAAGCCTCTTCTGCCGCGGTCAATTCTTTTAGTGCCTTTTCCACTTCACTGAGCATTCTGGGATCACAATAAACAAAAACCTGATAGTTGGTATTTCCCTGCAGCCCCATTGATTCAAAATTTTGCTGGGGAGTGATGAAAGTAGCATTATCGTAACTTTCCGTAACAGTCATTAATTCCCTGTTAACGGTAATTTCTTCTTTCCCATTGAGCAGTACCAGGGCAATTTCATCCCCTACTTCCATATCATATTCTTCGATCCAAAAACCACTGGTAAATATCAGCCCGCCGCCAGCCTGGATTTGACTGTACGTTTCTTCCCCTTCCGTAACATCCCTTCCTCTTGCTTCCCAATCGGCCTCACTGACAGCGGAGACAGTACGGTAAACATCTTCTTCGCCAATCTTCAATTTAACTGCCACCCCTTTTCTGACTTCCACCTCCGTAATGCCGGGGATGGCTTTTACCGCTTCTACAAATTCATCGTTCAGCAGTCCCCGCTCCTGCAAGGCATAGAGATTATTTTCAGGATAGGTTTCATCATGTGTGGCATATTCCAGGCAAATCTCAAAATCACCTTTTTCCATATCTCTTCTGGCCAGGTCTTCGACACTCATGCTGGCCCCCACGTTGGCTACTACGATAAACAGAATACTGCTGAGGCCCATGGTTAAAATAGTAGTAACCGTCCGTTTCTTATTTCGGAACAGATTAGCGGCCGATAATCTGAGTAAGTTCATTTCGTATCTTTTGAGACGGTTCTTACCTTGATGACTGCTCTGGTTTTCAAACCGGATGGCTTCCACCGGGGAAACCCGGGCTGCTATCTTCATCGGCTTACGCAGCGATACCCAGATAGTAAAAAATGCGGCAATTGCTGTAATCATTATTATTTCCGGGCTCCAAGTACTGATCCTGAGCAGTTGAATATCCCCCTTCTGGGCATTCTGCATCTCATAGACAAGCGCCTGAAAACCAAACTGGGAAAGGATGCCGCCCAAAAGAATTCCCACCGGAACCCCACAGCCTCCCAGCAATATTCCTTCCAGCAGAACCATTCCTTTCAGCTGCTTTCTGGCAGCTCCCATGGCCCGGATTTTTCCGAATTCCTTAATCCGGCTGACCAGCCCTACATAAAAAATATTATAAATAACCAGCGAGGAAAAAAAAATGACAAGGACAGCTATGAAGATTCCGGCAACGATCCATTCCATATTGGGGGAAACGGCAAACATCAGGTACATGGTGTTGATGTCCAATGCCTTTTCCTCGATTCCCATGGCATCAGTTACCTGTTTGATTTTTTCCTGCAGGGTTGCCATGTTATAGTTTTTTTCCTGGGCTATTTTAAAATAGATATAAAGCTGACGATCTTCAGGGGCAATTGCCGCATTGGTATATTGTTCCGAAACATAGCAGGGAAATCTTCCGGCCAGCTCCTGTACCTCCGAACTGTGGGTTATGCCGCTGATGATAAATTGCTGTTGGATATATTCACCTTTACCAAGAACTCGATAGCGAAAAGAGACCTCTTCGCCAAGCACTCCCTGGTATCCGCATTTTTGGAAAAAGCTTCGGGGAGCGGCAATTTCATTTGCCTTTGTAGGTATTCCCCCTTCTTCAAAGGAAAAGTTCAGCATACGGAAAATGGTTTCATCGGCTTCGTAGACTAGTCCGGATATATCATTTTCTTCAATTTTTGCTACCTTTTGCATTCTTCCTACCTGTTCAAAAGCCTCATTATCCCTAATCTGCTCATATTGCCGGCTGTCCATCCGAACATAGATCCCATGATAATCGCCGTAAAATGTCTTGGTATTCGCTTCCTGGTAGCGAAGCATACCAAGGGTGCAGCTTCCGATCATCATAATCAATGCGGTGGTGAGCATAATGGAAATTGCGATCAGGATACTCTGACTCTTCCGGTAGCGGATTTGTGACAGTGCCGTCCTGACAACTATTGATTTTTCTTTTCCTCCATTCATGACCTGATCACCTTCCCATCTTCAATAACAATCGTGCGCTCGGCCATTTGTGCCAACTCTTCATCATGGGTAACAACAATCAGGGTCTGTCCGTATTTGGCCGCCGAAAGCTTCAGCAGGGCAGCCACCTCGTCTCCGGTTTTGGAATCCAGGTTTCCGGTGGGTTCATCGGCCAGCAGGATATCCGGTTTTGAGGCTAACGCCCTGGCAATGGCTACTCGCTGCTGCTGACCGCCGGACAGTTGAGAAGAAAAATTACCCAGCTTTTTTTCCAGCCCTAAGGTTTTTACAATGTCCATGACAAAATCCCGGTCCACCCGGCTTTTATCCAATCCAATGGGCAGGACGATATTTTCCCAGACATTAATTGCGGCAACCAGATTATAGGACTGGAACACAAACCCGATCTTTCTTCTGCGGAAAATAGCCAGTTCTTCTTCTTTCATGGTAAAAAGCTGCTTATCGCCGATCAGAACCTCACCTGACGTGGGCCGGTCCAATCCCCCCAGCATATGCAGCAGGGTGCTTTTCCCCGATCCTGATTTCCCCACAATGGAGACAAATTCGCCGTGTCCGATTTTGATATTGGCCTCATCCACAGCTTTCACCTGATTTTCACCGGCTCCGTAATATTTACACAATCCCCTTGTTTCTAAAATAGTTTTCATACTTTGCTCCCATCTGCGTGCTTTTACACGATCAACTCTATTGCTTATCCTGTAACAAAGTATATCACCCCAAGCTTTCATTTCGCTTTCAAAATAAAACAAAAAGCCTTACATTTTTGTAAGACTTTTTAAGGCAGCGGTAACTGAACGATAAATATGGTTCCCATCCCGTTTCTGCCGTTTTTAACGGTAATATTTCCCTGCTGTTCTTCGACGATCTTGCGAGCCAGGTAAAGCCCTACCCCACTGCCTTCGGTTTCTTTCACGGCCGCCCCTTTACCCCGATAAAAACGGGTGAAAATACGGCTGCATTCTTCCACCGGCACACCGATCCCTTCATCACTGATTTCTATCCGGAAAAAGAAATTTCCCGGCTCCGTACGAATCCGGATCCGGCTGCCTGCCGGACTGTATTTCACCGCATTGTCCAGAATGTTGGCCAAAGCCTCCCTGGTCCATTTGGGATCATGATCCAGCATAAAAGATAGCGTCTCTGAATCATCCACAATGATACCACTTCCTTCTGCTTTGGAATGGATGCTTTCCACGGCTTCTTTGATGGTTTGCAGAATATCTGCATTTTCCGGCTGAATGGCTATCAATCCCGTTTCCATCCGGGACACATTCACCAGGGCACTGGTGAGATTTTCCAAATGAGCAATCTGGCGGCCCATCAAATCCACGAACTCCCGGCGCTCCTGCTCGGTCAGTTCCTCCTCCTGGAGGATATACTGACTGGTTTTCAAACCCGCCAGGGGCGTTTTCAGTTGATGGGAAATATCCGTTATCAGGGACTTTGTGGCTTCCTTTTCAGCCAACAGATTTTGATGATGAAAAACAATGCTCTCACCCAATTTCTCCAGCCTGTTATGAATCTTACTGTTAACACCTTCCTGATAAGAAAGATTACGGTAGTCATATCGCCCGATGGCAAACTGATTCAGTACATCTAAAATATCATTTAATTGTTTTTCCTGTTTTTTCCTCATACTAACTTACCTGAACGTCTCCTTGTCCCAAAGATAACCAATCCCCCTGACATTTTTAATATAAACCGGCCGGGACGGATCGACCTCGATTTTTTCCCTCAGTCTTCTGATGTTTACCGCAATGGCATTCTCATCCACAAACTCACCGTTACTGTCCCACAAGCTCTCCAGCAGCCGGGCTTTGGTCAGAACCTGTCCGGGATATTCCAGAAATAATGCCATCAGGCGGAGTTCATTCCTGGTCAGAGACACAATATTTCCGGCATCTGTCAGTTTCATCTCGGCTTTGAAAAAAATAAGCGAACCGCTCTTAATCACCTCTGCCAAGTTTGCTTCATCGGACACCTTTTCTTCATGCCGGATGCGGGTAAAAACCGCATTTACTTTAGATAACAGCACCGACAGGCTGAAGGGTTTGGTCATATAATCATCAGCCCCTGCCTCATAGCCCATGACAATATCCATTTCCGTATCCAAAGCCGTCAGAAAAAGAATGCGGACACCATTGCCGCCGGCACGAATCTTCCGACAGAAATCCATACCGCTGCCATCCTCCAGGCCGATATCACAAATAATAAAATCAGGCTGGTATAGTTCAAAAAGTTCCAGGCCCTTACCAATACTTCCGGTTATAAATACCTGATATCCTTCTTTTTCCAATTTAAAACTGATGCCCCTGCTTAGACTGTCATCATCTTCCAATAGCAAAATTTTTCCTGCCATTTTCATTTCTCTCCTTTCCAGGGACGACGGTCCGTGGTCCATCCCTGATCAATCCACCAATTACGGTCGGTGGGGTTCCATGCAGCGTCCGGATTGGCCTGCATTTTTCTGAACATATTAAACAGGAATCGGTTACGGAGACTGGAATGGGGATGGAGCACCCGATATTTTATGGCTTCTGCTATCCCAGCAGCTTTCTTTTCGATCTGATTTCTTTTTTCAGGCTTTAAGTCCTGCCGCCTCATGGTTTGAGTAGCCAGTGCAAATGTATATACCTTGGGAATGCCCAGCCACCTTAATTGTTTAGCCATTGATCTGGCAACCCCGCCGGGAGGGGCCCCGGCAGAGGATACAACGGCAAGGCCGGTTTTCGTAAACATGGACGGATGCGGGCGGTGGGTAATCCACCGGTATGCCAGGTGATCCATCAGGTTTTTCATGGCACCGCTCATTTCCAGAACATAGTTGGGGCTGTCCAGAATAATAACATCCGCCCATTCTATGGCTGTTGCAATGGGCTGAACCTGATCCGCTGAGGGGCAGAACGCTTCCCCTTTCATAAAGCAGGTAAAACAGCCATGACAGAATCCGGGACCGTCAGCCGGCAGGAAAAATTCCCTGATTTCGTCTTCGGCTGTTGCCAGGTTATGCAGAACCGCTTGAGTCATGGTATAGGTTACCCCTTGATGGGATTGGCCATGTATTGCTGTTATTTTCATTGTGCTTCTCCTCCTGACTTTATTACTCTTTCAGCTTTCGCTGCAATATAAACGATTGAATTGACGAATGTGTTGCTCCAGCAGATTGACGGCCTCTGCCTCACGTTCCGGCTGGCAGTCGCACAGATTCAATAACAGATACAACGGTGCAAAAAAGTGAAGGGCCATGATATCGGCCTCTTCTGATTTGAAGATGCCGTTCTGCATCAGCAGACCCAATAACATCCCCTGATAGGAAAGAGGCTCCTCTATATACTGTCTGGCGTAGAGAGCCGCCAGTTCCCGGTTATGATATTGCTCTACCGTCAGCATCCGGCGAAAGCGGCTGACGTATTCATCATGTAAAAAGTATAAGAATAAGTTTTTGCCCATGACAATCAGTTGTTCCTCATCAATATTTAAGAAAATAGGCATATCCCTGGCCGGTTCGTTCCCACTCATCTGCATGTATGCCGCCTGTTGTTCATATCGGCGATTCATTTCTGTCAGAATGGCATCAAAAATGTCCTGCTTACTCTGATAATGCTTATAAAGAGAAGGGGCCCTGATCCCTACAGCGGCGGCAATCTCTGCCACACTGACGGCTTCATATCCTTTCTCAGAAAACAGGCGCAGGGCCTCTTGCAAAATTTTGGTTTTTGTGGACTGCTGCTCCATCTGTTTCAACTCCTTTGGCTAATGAATGTTACCCCAATTATAGGCTAACATTCATTAGCTGTCAAGGTCAAAAAAAGATATGACCGCTAACCGCTTTCATATCTTTTCATTTTATTTATATTATTTTATATCCTCTGCTTGCTCTTTATCTAATTGCTCCACCAATTGATCCAATAACTGTGCCTGCTCGGACAGTTCTTCACTTGCTGCGGCACTTTCCTGGGACATGGCCAGATTATCTTCTACTGTTCCCGAAATTTTATTTACCGATTGCGCAAGCCCTGACAATCGGTCGGCATAATTTCGAGATTCCTCGGTAATTCCCTCTACCATCTCCAAGACCTGCTGAATTTCTGAGACTGTTGCCATCAGCGAATCTGCTGTACTCTGGGCAATCACAGTTCCATTTTCAATTGCTGCCAGAGTGGCTGTGATCAGGTTATTGGTATTCTGTACCGCTTCAGCACTTTCATTTGCCAGCTTTCCCACCTCTTCCGCAACTACCGCAAACCCTTTTCCGGCTTCTCCGGCCCTGGCTGCTTCAATGGCGGCATTTAGAGACAACAGATTGGTCTGCCCGGCAATGTCTTCAATACTCTTGACGATATTCTTGATCTGATCGGAAGCTGCCCGCACATCCTCCATCGCGTGCATGGTATCGCTCATCTGGTTATTACACTTTAATACCATTTCACTTGAGGTTTGGGCCTGATTACTTGCCTGTTCGGCAATATGTGCATATTCCTTGATATTATCGGAAACTTCATTTAAGGAATCCGCCAATATGATAATCGTATTTTGCTGTTCGGCCATTCCTGTGCTGAGGGTATTGGCCGCTGATGAAACCTGAGTGGAGCTGCTTGCAACCTGTGACGAAACGCCTTTGATCTGAAGGGTCAGATTGGTCAGCTGATTACTGATTTGATCCAAAAATATTCTGATTTGAGAATATTCTCCGATATATTCGGTATTAGTCTTATAGGATACATGACCATTGGCTATTTCTCCTAAGGTTAAACCTATATTCTGTATCATTTCTCTGGTATTTTTGCTGAAGTCCAATAAATATTGCTGCAGTTCATGTGTCTCCTCTACTCCTGAATCATCATCTGCTATATGCAGCTCAAAATTTCCTTTTGACATTTCGCCAATCTGATTGGTCATATCCACAATTGGATGGGATATCTTGTCAAATTGTCTTTTAAAATACTTATTTATCAGGTAGAGCAACAAAGCCACCATTGCTATTCCTGCCACTAAGATCAGCAGCACAACATTGGTTACCGTGCTTTTTTGAATTCCCGTATAAATCCGGAAACCGCCATTATCCGTTTCACTTACGGTAAAATAATATGATCTGCCGTTATAATCAAAAATCGATTTGATTTCATTTTCCTTCATCTCGTTTAATTTCCGATAGCTTGACCGTGCTTCTTCCACCAGGGTAACTTGCCCGTCGTGGGGCTCGAACTCATGATTAGGATGGAAAATAATCTTTCCGGCACTATCTTCCACAAAGAAATATTCTGTTTTTTCTTCACTGGAAATACTTTCCAGGGCTGTTGTTATTTCCATATCAATGGCAATTACTGCCGGCTCACCGGTGTCGGTTTTGATGGGCATGGATACGCAAATAGCATAAATACCGGTATTGGCATCTTCATAGGTTATTACATTCATTTTTCCAGACTGAATCGGCCCGTCGTAGAATGGCCTTCCAATTACAGAATAATCCCCTGCCGGCACCCAGCCTAATGTTTCGTATAGATAATTACGCTCTCCATATGCCACATAAAAAGCTGTAATTACATCTTTAGGCATCTGGCTTATCTTGCTGTCGATTGCCTTTTTGATAACTGCTTCCGAGCAATCCGTGGTACTCTCAAGATCAAAAACAAAATCATTTATTGTCTTCATCAAATCCGATACCGTATAATTCAATGCAGCAACATTGGCATCTGCCTTCAGTTTCAGCTCCGCTTTTAAATTTCCAAATAATATCATTGTTATCACACTAAAAACAACTACAAATAATAATGCAATAATAACAATAAACGATAATGTTGTCATTTGTGTCAGCTTTGATTGGAGCTTCATCTTTTCCTGAGTATTCTTCTTCATACAGCCTCCTGTTTTTTATATATTTTATTTAAATATATTTAAATATATTTAAATCAGCCCCCGGCCGTCAATGGTTTCAGCACCAAACACGCCTGAATCAGCATGGAAATACCTTAGTCTGCTTCGTCAAACATCCGCCTCAGCCATTTTTCCCTAACAGATTCAAAATCCTTCGGTACTGATATTCGTGTACCGTCACGCATAAAAACCGCACTGTTTTCGCAAGAATTTACATAATCAAGATTTACTATAAAACTCCTTTGCACTTTAATCATTTGTGGTTCACGCAGCAATATATCCGAGTAAGCTTTCAAAGACGAATATACGCTTGGCACGCCGCCATCTTTAAGATGAAAATGTAAATGATGTCTTATTACCTCAACATACATAAACTCTGCATATGAAATAAAGCGAATTCCGCTCCTGCTGGTCAGTGCAAATCCATTCCGATCGATGGTTTTGCGCCTCGTTTCAATATCTCGCAAAAGCTCATAAATTTTTTGGGGGTCTACGGGTTTGACCATATAGGAAAACGCTTTAACAGCATAGCTTTGTTCCGCAAAATCGTTAAATGATGACAAAAATATCAAGTAACCGCTAAAGTTCATTTTGCGCAGTTGAAAAGCAAGCTCAATGCCGTTCATTTTAGGCATCATGATATCTAAAATCACGATATCAATTGCATTGTTATCCAGATAGGAGATTGCTTCATAAGGGTCAGAAAACTTTGACACTGCATAAGGTGCCTCAACCATTTTTTCTGAGAAACTATCATAATAATTTTCTATTATATGGGAAACATATTCTAAATCATCCCTGCTGTCATCACAGATTAAAATACGAGTCAATTTCATCAGTTCCTCTCTACTTTGCTTTATGTATTCAATATGAACGATTTTGTTCATATTCCTCAAAAACGCAACATGCGAACATCTTCCTAAGAAGCTGTTCGCATATTGTATGTTTTTTAGTGTTTAATTATCTTAATTAATTAACTGCATATAACAATTTTAAGGATATCATAAAATAATCTCCGCTTCAAGACTTATTAGAAATTTTGTTCCTTCACCTAATCGCGACTGTACGGATATGGACCCCCCCATGCCTTCGGCCATGGTCCTGGCAATGTACAATCCCATCCCGCTGTCGCCGCCTGTATTTCGCGCCTTGGACACCTTGTAGAACTTATCGAAAATGTTGGGTAAATGTTCTTCAGCAATACCCTCCCCGGTGTCGGCTATACCAATTACACATTTGCCGCCATCAATCCCTGCTGTTATTATAATCTCGCCGTTTTGGGGCGTATGTCTGGCAGCGTTATAGATGATATTATCGATGACGCTCCATATCTTGTCATGGTCAAGCCGCACTCTGCAATCATCTGCAGATTCTACTGTGAATCGCAATCCCAGGTCCCGCAGGTATTTCCCGTGCCGGTCTTCGATATCATTCACTAATTCCGACAGCGGCAGCCATTCCAGGTTATAATTTAACTGCCCTGTTTCAATCCGGGTAGCCTCAAACAGATTCCGAATAAGCCGCTGCATGGTAAGGTTTTTGTGATAAGCCACATGGATGTAATCGGAACGTTCAGCATCTTCTAGATTAATATTACCATCGTCCAGCAGTTCTAGGTATTGGCCCAGCACCGTCAGCGGTGTCTTGAGGTCATGGGATATATTTCCAATCATTTCCTTCAAGGCATTTTGGGAAATCGTCAGCACTTCATTGGCGTGGGCAAGCTGATATGTCCGTTCTCGCACCTGGATTTCCAGGTTTTCGTTTAGCTTTTCCACATCCAGCATGACCTTCATGTAATTACGGCTCAGCAAGTAACATTGTGAGAGAATCATAAACAGTCCGCAGATAAGAGGAAACATATATATATCATATAATTCTTCAATTGTTATTTTAACGATACCGGATAACATGAACAAAAGTAAACTGGCCAGATACAGCAGTAAAGACCTGTTATTTTGATAGCTTCTCGCCGTAAATATCTTGATTACGTAAAGCAGCATGGGCAGATAGCCTAAGAGAATTGATCTGGCGCCTATGTTAACGGGTAATATCAAAACCAACAAAATGGTCATTCCAAACATCAGGGTAATAAAACCCATTTCCATTTTATTATAACGCAGAGGGAATACCAGTGAGGTAAAAACACACATACAGATCCCATGCAGACATACCATCAGTAAATATACTTGGTAATATGTGTTGATATGGATAGGCCATATCCATGATATGATGCCATGATATTCAAAAAGCATTTGTCCCACTTCAAACACACACATCAGCGCAAAAACCAGGTACACTTTATCCTTAGGGCTAAACCGGTACAGCAGCAGATGATAGATTCCTATCATCAGAAAGCCACCCAAAATAAATATACACACCACTCGTTGCTTCAAACCGATGTCGTCCAGATACGGAGAAATTGAAATTTCAGGAACTGAGTTTCTCATTCCGTTTTTCGCTTCAATATGCTTTGTGCTGATCATTTCGATCACACTGACTCCATTTTGAGGAGTGAAACTTACAAAAGCAGTCTGTACTTTATCCGTGGCAAAAAGCATTTTCCCGTTAACCCAAATTTCACAGGAATCATCAATCTCCGGGATGAACAGATCCATGGGTAAATCCCTGTCGGTCAGCACGGTCAGGGTGTAAGCAGCGGTGTCCCCTACACTGTAGCCAAAGAAATCAAACAGGCTTTGGCTGTGGGGAAAGTTTACTGCGGTTTGCTCTCCGCCGTTAAAACTCACCAGCCATTCACCCGTCAGCCGGAAGGTGGTTTCTGCGAGGCCGGTGCCGCGCAAATCCAGAACGCCGTTTTCTGCATGCCCTTCCACTTGATTGGGAGACAGGCAAATATATCCAAATACTAAAGTACACGTCAAAACCATCAGTACGATAAACAGCACATCTTTTTTCACGAGCTACCCCCAATCCATCGATATCCCTCATTACGGACGGTTTCAATTGCCCCGAAGGATGTGTCAAACACCTCCAGCTTTTTACGCAGCCTGCGGATATAAACCGCAATGGTATTGCTGTCGTCCTTCAATCCGTTTTTCAACGCGGCATACAACTCCGCAGAGGAAATTGGGTGATTTTTATTTTGGTACAGGATAAAGAACAAATCAAACTCAGCCTGTGACAGTGATACACTTTTGTTCCGGTACATGACTGCTTTATGATCCAGGTCAAAGAGGATTCTGTCAGACCGGCGGATTTGGGCACAGATACGCACCTCCAGCTCACGCATGGAGAAGGGCTTGGTCATGTAATCGTCACCCCCTGCCAATAATCCCCGTACTTTATCATCTTCATCATCCTTACAGCTGAGGAAAATGATGGGTGTATTGCAGCGTTTGCGTATTTCACCGCACAGGTCAAATCCAAGCACATCCGGCAACAATACGTCAAGTACGATACAATCCGGTATGGCTTCCTCAATACGGGTCAGTGCCTCCGCACCGCAGCTTGCCGTCTGCACCAGGTGCCCTTTGGATTCTAAGTATTTTTTATTAAGCTTAACAATCTCCGGATCATCATCAATCAAAAGTGTCGTATTCATAAGATTCCTCTCAAATAGGATAACGTTTAAATGAGGTTATCCAAAATAAATATTTTAGATTAACCTCATTTTTCATTTTTATTTAAAGTATTCCACACCGGACTCAAAAATCCGAATATCCTGCTGTCCGAAAATATTAACAGCCACACCATCGGCCCTCCGCTCGGAATGCGCCATCTTGCCGAAGCAGCGTCCGTCCGGTGAGGTAATCCCTTCAATGGCCCCATAAGAACCATTGATATTCCACTCCTCATCCATGGAAATGATTCCCTCAAGGTCGGCATAACAGGTGGCCACCTGCCCATTGGCAAACAAACGGTCAATCCACTCCTTCGAAGCCACGAACCGGCCCTCACCATGGGATACAGGATTGGCATAAGTATCACCCAGCACCGCTCCCTGCAACCAAGGGGATTTATCCGATACTACCTTGGTATAGGCCATTTTGGAGATGTGGCGGTTGATGGTATTGTAGGTAAGGGTAGGGGAATCCTCCGTCTGACCAACAATTTCACCGAAAGGTACCAGGCCAAGCTTAATCAACGCCTGAAAACCATTACAGATGCCCAGTGCCAGACCGTCCCGCCGGTGCAGCAGATCCATTACCGCTTCCTTTAATTTTACGTTTTGGAAAGCAGTTGCAAAGAATTTGGCACTGCCGTCCGGTTCGTCCCCTGCCGAAAATCCGCCGGGGAACATGATAATCTGGGAACGCCCGATAGCCTTGGCATATTCCTCAACTGACTGGCGGATATCTTCCGCCGTCATATTTTTAAATACCTTGGTAATAACATTGGCTCCGGCCCGTTCAAAGGCTATTTTACTGTCATATTCACAGTTTGTTCCAGGGAATACCGGAATAAATACAGTGGGCCTTGCAGTTTTTTCTTTACAAAGGTAAATGGAATCGGCCCGATATATGGGGGTTTCCAAAACTGTTGTGGCTTTTTCCCCACGGGTTGGGAAGACCTTTTCCAGCTTGGAGGTCCACGCCTGAAGCGCTTCTTCCATAGTAATGGTTACATCTTTATAGGTAAAGACCGCTTCTTCGGTAACCGTTCCGATGACCCGGCTTTCCAAATCCAATTCCGCCAGCTTTTCCAATACTTCTATGGGTACTTCAGCCAAAATATCACCCAATCCATTGGTAAATAGTTTTTCCGGTTTGATATCCTCTTCCAGAACTACCCCCAGTTTATTACCAAAGGCCATCTTGCTGATTGCAGCCACCAGTCCTTTGGCATCCAGGGCATACGCTGAGACAATCTTACCCTCATCAATTAAGGCCGTAATCTGTTTATAAGTCTCGCAAACATGGTCATAAACAGGCATTTCGTATTCATCGGTATCAATAACAAAATGAACCAGTTTATTTCCGGCTTTTTTCAACTCCGGGGTAATAATATGATGCTCATTAGCCACATCCACCGCAAAGGAAACCAGGGTGGGCGGAACATCAATATCATTAAAAGTACCCGACATACTGTCCTTGCCGCCGATAGAAGGCAATCCATATCCGGTCTGGGCATCATAAGCTCCCAAAAGTGCCGCGAAAGGCTGACTCCAGCGTTCCGCTTCACCGGTCATCCGCCGGAAATACTCCTGGAAAGTAAAACGGATGTTACGGAAATCACCGCCGCTTGCCACAATCTTGGCCATGGATTCCGTTACTGCATACACTGCCCCATGATAGGGACTCCATGAGGAAAGGTAAGGGTCAAAACCATAACTCATCATGGTTACGGTATCGGTTTTTCCTTTTAATAAGGGCAGCTTGGCAATCATCGTCTGGGTTTCCGTCAACTGATATTTACCGCCATAAGGCATTACCACACTGCCGGCACCGATGGAGGAATCGAACATTTCCACCAGTCCCTTCTGGGAACATACATTCAGATCATGGAGCTCTGTCAGCCATGCCTTCTTCACGTCATCTTCAGCCAGCGCCTGCTCCACACCATCTACTGCTATTTTCTTAAAGTAATTATCTTCTTCCCTGGGAATATTCACCTTCACAGCGGTTTCCTGATGAGCTCCATTGGTATCCAGAAAAGCTCTGGATATATTGACGACCTCTTTATCCCGCCATTTTAATACCAGTCTTTCTTCTTTGGTAACCACCGCAACCGGAACCGCTTCCAGGTTTTCTTCAGCAGCAAAAGCCAAAAACTGTTCCACATCCTCCGGTGCAACCACTACCGCCATTCTTTCCTGGGACTCGGAAATCGCCAGTTCGGTTCCATCCAGTCCGGCATATTTCTTAGGAACTTTATCTAAATCAACAATCAGTCCGGGAGCCAGTTCACCAATGGCAACTGATACCCCGCCGGCACCAAAGTCATTGCATTTCTTAATCAGCCGGCTGACTTCTCCACGCCGGAACAATCTCTGAATCTTACGTTCGGTGGGCGCATTTCCTTTCTGCACCTCAGCACCACAGGTCTCAATGGAGCTTTCGGTATGGACCTTGGAGGACCCGGTAGCACCCCCGCAGCCATCACGGCCGGTTCTTCCTCCCAGTAAAATAATGATATCGTCAGGATCGGAATTACCTCTGATCACACAGTCTCTGGGTGCAGCACCCATCACTGCCCCGATTTCCATTCTTTTGGCAACATAATCAGGGTGATAGATCTCTTTGACAAAACCGGTTGCCAGACCAATCTGGTTGCCGTAAGATGAATATCCCGCTGCCGCACCGCGGACCAGCTTCTTCTGTGATAATTTTCCTTTTAAAGTATCCGCTACCGGCACCGTCGGATCGGCCGCCCCGGTTACACGCATGGCCTGATATACGTAGCCTCTGCCCGACAAAGGATCGCGGATGGCACCGCCCAGACAGGTAGCGGCCCCGCCAAAGGGCTCGATTTCGGTGGGATGATTATGGGTCTCATTTTTAAAGAATACCAGCCACTCTTCGGTAACCGGACCTTCGCCGTAATCAACCTCAACCGGTACGATAATCGAACAGGCATTGATTTCATCCGATTCTTCCATATCCTGCAGTTTTCCGTCCCGCTTTAACTTACGCATGGCAATAAGTGCCAAATCCATCAAACAGATAAATTTGTCATCCCGGCCCTTAAATATTTCTTCTCTGGTATCCAGATAGCTTTGATAAGACGTTTCAATGGGGGTACGGTAAAAACCATCCTCGAACTCTACATGAGTAAGTTCAGTAGAGAAAGTAGTATGACGACAGTGGTCGGACCAGTAAGTGTCCATTACCCTGATTTCGGTAGTGGTGGGATCACGGTGTTCCGTATCCCGGTAATATTTCTGGATATGTAAAAAATCCTTAAATGTCATGGCCAGGCCCAAAGAATGGTATAATTCATTTAATTCTTCTTCGGACATGCCGGAAAATCCTTCATAAGAACCGATGTCTGCCGGTTCCTCAAATTCTGTTATTAAAGTATCCGGTTTCACCATATCTGTCTCACGGGAATCTACCGGATTGATACAATATCCCTTTATCTTATTAAAATCATCATCCGTAATATCACCTGTTATCAAATAAGTGACTGCCGTTTTGATTATCGGTTCTTCATCTTCCTTCAGGAATCTCACACACTGCACGGCCGAATCTGCCCGCTGGTCAAACTGGCCCGGCAGAAATTCCACACTGAACACCCTGCCGTCGGCCGGAATCTCTATTGATTCTTCGTACAGGATATCTACCGGCGGTTCGGAAAAAACCGTTTTACATGCTTTTTCATATACATCCTCAGATAAGTTTTCCACATCATAGCGGATAAATACCCGGACATCGTCCACTCCCTGCATTTCCAGATAACTGATAATTTCTTCTTTCAGTTCCTTCGCCTTTACTGCAAATGGTTTCTTTTTTTCTACATAGATACGCTTCACGTTTCCCATGATGAATTGTCTGCTCCTCATTTTTAATATATTTTCCTTACTATTCGATTACCAAGCCCTGCATAATGTAAAAAAGTTCTCTATCAATGACCGCCTCGGAAATCCCGATGGTCCGGGAGGCAATCTTAAGTCCCTCCAGAACATACATAATATTACTTGCTGTTCCGTGGGGATCTTCGCAATAAAACTCATTCATCTGAATACCGTCCCTGATGAGATTTTCCAGAATCAAAACTCCGGCATCAAACTGACGTTTTAAAATATTATCTTTTTTGGGAACTTTATTTTGAAAATAGAATTCATAGACTGCTATCGCCAGACTGTTCTTCTTCCGCAGTATTTCTTTTTTCTGTTCCTTAAAAAAAAGCGCCAATATGTCTGATGCTGCGGCATCTTCGGGAATACTTTCCGCAAACGCTTCATCCTCATCCGATTGCTCAAGCTTCAGTACTTCCCCAAAAATCTCTTCGGTGCTGTTAAAATATAAATACAAACCGCCTCGGCTGATTTCACAGGCCTCCACGATATCCTTCATAGTTACGCTCTGGAACCCCTTCTCCATAAATACCCTTCGGGATGTTTCCAATATATAACTTCTCTTTTGTTCTGACTTTTCACCCATTATATATGTACCCTTTCCACTGCATGCAAACTACGCGCGCGGTTGATCCCACACTTCTAAAATTCCTTTCATCTTAACCAGAGCATAATAAAATATACCTTTTTCAACCGCATCGGTCCAGAGCAGACCTTTGGTCATTCCTCCCAGCACATACTTGGCCAGAATTCCTAAAATTACATCCATATCCCGTAATGTGGCATGCTCGATATGGTAAAGTTCATCCTCTGTTGTTCTGATATTATGATTGGAATATATATAGGGATAGTTCCGGTCCATCAATCCGGTGGCCTGCATCCCTTTCACAAAATTAAGCAAAGTACTGTCATATACCGGAATCGCTACAGAACGACTGATATCGCTTCCATCATAGCTCTTGACCTGATTCTTGCCCATCTTGTCCTTCAGCCAGGGAATAAAACGAAAAAAAGGCTCTATGTATACCCGGTATTCTTCTATTTTCTGTTTTCTGTATTCATTATCCTTATCCATACCCTAAATGTCCCTCCCATATAATCTTAATACATATGTCTATATTACCATAAAATCATAAAATGTACAGCACAGAAAATATGGTTTAGACAAAATTCTTGTTGGAAATCCAGAAAACTTGATGTATAATATCTATTGGCTTTTAACAAATAACTAACTATTATAAAAAAAGAAAGTGAGTATTATCATGAAAAATTTACTAAACAACAAGTGGTTTCGGGCGGCCATCCCTGCTTTATTGATTCACTGCAGTATCAGTACCGTATACTGCTGGTCACAAATCAAAGGTGAAATTGCTGCCTATATCGGCCTCGGCACCAACGTCGGACCGGTCGAATGGGCATTCAGTCTGGCTATTTTCTGCCTGGGTATGTCTGCTGCATTTGGCGGTAATGTTGTAGAGAAGGATATACATAAGTCTTCTCTCATTGCTGCAATCTGCTTTACAACCGGTATGGTCGGCACCGGCATCAGCGTATATCTGAAAAGCCTGCCGGGCATCTTCCTTTTCTACGGTATCGTAATGGGAATCGGCCTCGGCTTCGGTTATCTGTCTCCCGTAAAGACTCTGATGCTTTGGTTTAAGGAGCAAAAAGGATTGGCTACCGGTTTGGCTGTTGCCGGCTTTGGCCTGGCCAAAATGATCGCCAGCCCGATTATGGCTGCATTGATCGGCAAATTCGGTATTGTAATGATGTTTTACATTCTGGCTGCCATTTATTTTGTCATGATGTTCTGCGGACATTTATTATTGAAGAAACCCGATGGCTGGGTAGAAGAAGCACATGCAAAATCCGATGCTAAAGCTACCGAAGTTTTCAAAAACAAAACTTTTATCGGTATCTGGATCATGTTCTTCCTGAATATCACTTGCGGTTTGGCACTCATTTCTCAAGAAAAATATATTTATGCGGCTTCCGGAATCGGTACCACCACCATTACCATTCTTTGCTCACTAACAGCTTTGTTTAATGCCTTTGGACGTCTTGGTTTCTCTTCCGCCGGAGACAAGCTAAAAGATCGAAATACTATTTATAAAATAATTTTTATCTTATCTATTGTATTAACAGTAATTGCTTTTGCCAGCAACAGTATTGTTAACCAGTTTGCTGTTATAGTTATTATTTTGTTATGTGTTGTCAATGCCGGTTACGGCGGCGGTTTCAGTAATCTGCCTACACTGTTGTCCGATCGTTTTGGGATGAGAACCATCAGTGCTGTTCATGGGCTTGCCCTTTCCGCATGGGCTTTTGCCGGAATTGCCGGTAATCAATTAAGTACTTTGATTTTGAAATTAACCAACAACTCTTACAATCATGTGTTATATGTAACTGCTTCACTATACGCCATTGCCTTGATTGTATCCTTTGTACTGGTAAAACCCGGGAAAGTAGATTGATTCACTTTGCTAATATAGTGTTATTATTGCCCAATATAATTATAGATTTTTGTAAAAATAAGCAATATAATGTCAATAGAGTTGATTGACGGAAATCAACTCGGGCTAATTAGCAATTCCGGAAGAATTCCCCTTTTACACAAGCGAAAACACCTGAAAGGTAACTTTCAGGTGTTTTTGTTTGCTTCAAACATTTTATTTATCCAATACAACAATTCCATATCCCGGCAATGTCAATACATCATTCTTTAATTCTGCTGAGGCTTCATCTACATAAAGGGCAGCTTTTATTTCCGGACTGTCTTCCCCTGCCGTTTCTGTCCTAACCTCCCGGGGCTCCGGCGAAAGATTACAAATAATAGTGATTTTGTTTTCTCCATCCCTCTTACTAAAAGCCGCTATCTCTTTTGAAGAAAGATCCGGCAGCACTTCCACTGTTCCCTGGATGATCTCCGGAAAGGCATTCCGCACTTTGACAGCCTGCTTATAGTAATTGTAAATCGAGTAGGAATCTTCCTTTTGCTCTTCATAGCTTGGATATTTCATTTTTACAGGGTCCATATCCATCGGTCCCTGACACATCCCCGTCTCCGCTTTATCGGCCGACCAATACATCGGGGCGCGTTTATTTTCATCTTTTCCGGCTCCCTTCATTCCCAGTTCTTCGCCATAATAGGTAAAGGTATTGCCACTCATCAGCAGATTCAGGGCTCCGGCTATTTTTACCTGCTTTGGGGCGTTGTTACCGGAATAGTATCCGGCACTCCGTCCCATATCATGATTGGTATAAAAGGGAGCGTCGATAAAATCAGGATTGTGCTGGGCAAATTGCTCCTGCAGGGCGGCCATGGCCTTTCCATAACCGGAAGCCGGATTATTACCGTTTACCACACCGGCAATAATGCCGGTACTGTCGGCAAAGGCAAAATTAAACATACTGTCTACTCCACTGTCATAATAAGAGGCGTAAGTGGCCATATCCGACCATACCTCGGCAACCAGATAGGCATCTTCCTTCTGAGCCTTCACCATTTGACTGAACCAGGCCAGCACTTCGATATTGGCACTGTCGGCGCCGGTGTAAAACTCTTTGGCAGCATCCAGACGAAAACCGGCTACGCCCTTTTCCAGCCAGAATCCGGTGATTGCCTCAATCTCTTTCCTTAAACTTTCATTGCCCAGATTCAAATCAGGCATTTCACTCCAGAACTGTCCTTCATAATACCAGTCAGTAGTTCCCGGCACCTGATAATATTTGGCTTTCTGTTCTTTACTGAAATGATAATATCCAAAGGAAGGACATTCCGCTTCACTGGGCTCTTGTCCGTCAAGCCCTGCCAGATATTCACAGGCTTCCAAAAACCACGGGTGTCTGGAGGAACTGTGATTGATCACCAGATCGATAATCACCCGCATATCCCGTTCCTGACAGGCCCCGATCAATTTTTCAAAATCCTTCATGCTTCCGTATTCCGGATCAATATCATAATAATCCGTCACATCATATTTATGATAAGTGGTGGAAGGCATAATGGGCATCAGCCACAGTCCGTCAAAGCCCATATCACTGATATAATCCAGTTTATCTGTGAGTCCGTTTAAATCACCGATGCCGTCACCGTTACTGTCATAAAAAGAATATACAAATACCTCATAAGTTGTGCCGTATCCGGGCCGGATTCCCTGGGCCTTTTCCAGTTCTTCATTCAGGCTCATGGAATATCCTGTTACGGCACCCTCTTCCACTATCGCCTTGTCAGCTTCTACTGGCAGTGCATTCCCCACTGCCGGAGATTTCCCACAACCGGCAAATAAGCAGATGCTAATCAGACATCCTATCACTATTTTCCAATTTCGTCCCATTTTTCCTCCTAAACTTATAGCCGGTTACCCGGCTCCAAATGATTTTGTTTATTTTTTCTATATCCGACATAAAAATATCTTCCCAGATTAATCTTTATTTTAACATCAATCCGGAAAGATATATAGATATATCATCTATTTAGTTTGCATAATTTTACAGTGCGGCAATTGTGGCACCAACTTTGGCAGCAAATCCAAAATATCCATAGAAATAATCTTCATCGGCTAATACCGAGGTTAAATCTGCTCCCGCGGGAATGGTCATCTGATACTTTGCCCCCTGATATTCAAAGGTAACTATAGTTGTAACATCTGAACGCTCTGCCATCTTCCTGATAATATAATCCGTGATACAATATAGCTTCCCGGAATCATACATTGCTGTACCATTTACCGGTGCATCCTTAACCACACCGTATAAGCCCTTTACAATATATGTGGCTGCCGGAATAGGGGTTCTCGCCTGCACCTCACCACAGGAACATCTATATTCCTCCATTCCATCCTGATCTGCCGCTGCTTCCTGGGTGGTTGTCCAGGTAAAATTATGTACGTGGTTTGATGATGAAACTACATTTACGGTATTTTCTTTATTTTCCGATGCGGTAATCGTTAATAAATAGTTATAAGCGGCTGCATCATAAAGACCAATCATTTGTGTCTCATTACAAGTCCAGTTGACCCAGATTGAGTTTTCGCCATCCCATATCAGATAATCATACAACTGGTACTCTTCAGAGTACATGTACCAAACAATATTCCCATCTGTCACATCCACCTTCCCAGTCAAGTACGCAGTAGCCTCAGAAAATTCCATTCGAGCATTATTCTTAGCCTCCTGAGCCCTTATTTTGTTATCTATTTCTTCCACAGAATACGTCGCGGCCTTCACCTGCATGCTCCCGGCACTTACAAATACCCCCACAGCAATAGTCATTGTCAGTATAGCTTTCATAATCTTTTTCATCATTTTTCTTCCTCCCTTTTCTTTTGATGTCTAGCTTATCATCATTATACTAACGTCTGTCCAACGTCTGTCCAACAAAATTGCCCTTTCGTTAAATTTTTTTTTATTTTTTTTCCGCCACAATGTAACTAAAAATGGAGTTAGGATTTTCACCCTAACTCCGCTTTGTCTAATTTCTTATTCAATAACCGTATTTGCGAAAGTACTTCTGGGTCAACTTAGCCTTTTACAGCCCCCGACATACCGTCCGCATAGAACCGCTGGACACAAACATACAAGATGGCAATGGGAATGGAAATACAAACCGCCCCGGCCGCAAAGCAGGTATACCAGTTATCAATGTATTCCTTTTCCAGCATCCGCCACAATCCGATAGCCACCGTATAGTACTGGGCATTGGTCCGGCAGATAACTTTTGCAAAGATAAAATCAATCCAGGGGGAAATAAATGCTGTCAGTACTGTATAAACGATAATCGGCCGGCTCAGGGGAATGGTAATCCGGGTAAAGACCTTCCATTTGGTGGCACCATCCAGAAAGGCCGCCTCATCCAACGCTTTGGGAATGGTGTCAAAAAACCCTTTTGCCGTATAGAACAGCAGACCCGAACCACCGGAGTATACCATAACCAACGCAACCCTGATCATGGACCCTTCCGAAAGTCCCAGCGACTTCAAAATATAGTAGACTGCGATCATTGACATAAAGCCGGGAAACAACCCCAGAATCATGGCCATATTCATAAATGGCTTACGGAGCCTGAAACGCAGTCTGGACATACTATAAGATACCGCCAGCACAAAAAAGGTGGAAATCAGGCAGGAACAAATGGCGATGATCAACGTATTTGTAAACATCTGCGGAAAATTCAAAATCTGCGTATCGGTAAATAATTTTACATAGTTATTAATAGTATAAGTCTGGGGCAGGAAGGTCTTCATATAAGATCCTTTTTCTCCCCGAAAGCTGGTCAATACAATCCACACCAGCGGCATCACCCAGATCACCGATAATACTGCCAGAAAAGTATGGACCAGACTATTATTGATTATTTTCCTCGTTTTTGCGGAAGCGGATTCTCTTTTTTTCATTATTGGAAGCCCTCCTCATTCTTATATGAAGTGGTATTGTGATAGGTTACCAATGCGACAATTGCCAATACCACAAAGGTCATAATACCGATCACCGCACCGATATTGAAATATTGCTGTTCTACGGTGAGCTTATATAACCAGGTAACCAACAAGTCGGTCTTGCCTGCTGTAGAGCCTACCACCGCCGGTTCCCCGCGAGACAGCAGGTAAATCACGTTAAAGTTATTGACATTTCCGGTAAACTGGGTAATCAGGTAAGGTGTGGTGACAAACAGCATATAGGGCAATGTAATCTTAAAAAAAGTCACAAATGCACTGGCACCATCCACCTTGGCCGATTCATAAAGTTCCGCCGGAATATTCTGCAAAATACCGGTAACCTGCATAATCGTAAAAGGGATACCAACCCATAAATTAATGATAATCACCGTCACCCTGGCCCAGGTGGCATTGGTCCAAAAGGGCAGGGAGGTCTGAATCAATCCCAGGTTTTTCAGTAAAACATTGACCGCACCTTCCGGCTGCAGCATGGTCCGCATAACCATCAGGGAAACAAATTGCGGTACCGCTATGGATAAGATAAAACAAAAACGCCATAAGCCCTTAAGCCGGGTTTCTTTACGGTTGATCATAATGGCCAGAATCATCCCGAAAATATAGTTTAATCCTGTAGCCAACACTGCCCAAACCAGGGTCCAGGCCAATACCGACCAGAAAGACTGCCCTACCGAATCCTTAAAACTTAAAACCTTTTTAAAATTTTCCAGTCCCGCCCAGTCAAACAAGATCAAATGATCATCCACCTTAGAATAATTGGTAAAAGCCATACAGATCATATAGATCAGCGGCAGTACCGTAAAGGCAAAAATACCTGCAGCCGGAGGGGTCATCAGCAATATATGTAAATTTGTATGAAACAAGCTCTTGATGTCTTCCCAAAAATTATTGATATGTTTATTTTCGTTATGTAAGCATTGCACCTTATATGCATTTCTTACCGTCTGTACCCAAAAAACAATGAATATAACCGTTATAAAAACGGTAACCACGCCAAATAACAACAGCAGCAGCGAGTTATCTCCTGCCACATATTCATATACACCTTTCTTTTCGTTCCAGATTTCTTCCTGTGCCCGGTCACCCAAAGAAGGTAACATCGAAATATAATAGAATCCTTTGTTAAGCATATACCAAAGATACATGATCTCAACAAATAAAAAACATAAACCTTTACTGATCTGTCCCCTTGCCACGTTGCCTGCTCCCATAAGGATCAAAGATAATCTGGTGGCCAAATCGCCTTTTATGACGGCCTCTCTGACCGTATACTGTGATGTCATTCTTTTTTTATTCCCACTCACTTGATAACCTCCTCTTTAACTTAATAAAGATATTACGCCCCTTATGGTAAAATCTGCGGGGAGCGGTTGCCCGCTCCTCCACAGAACCAATACATACTTCAATTATTCAATTATGGATGAATTCAATAACTTGTTTAATTCTTCGGTCTTTTCCGCTGCATTGGCATGATTTACATCTTTGTTTACCAGTGCTTTACCCATATTTTCAGCAGGAGTCCAATAATTGTTCATAGCTGATACGAAGGGCTGAATAATAGCGGTATTATCAAAGGTTGCATTTTGTGCTGCTACCAAAGCATCTGATGCCAAAGCAGGATCAGCAAGTAACTCTGTATTACAGGGAACAATACTTCTTAATTCATAGTGTGACTTCTGTGCTTCGGCACTGCCCAGATATTTTGCCAGGGCAACTGCTACCTGCATATTTTCACAGTTGGGATTTACACCGATGGCCTTGGAACCGGCAAATGCCATCATCTGCTTTTCTGCTCCATCAACGGTAATGGTGGGAAGTTCTTTGGCGGCAAAATTATCGCCCAGTGCTTCTTTAGCTGCAGCATAATCCCATGAACCGGAGAATATTGCGGCAATGCTGCCATCACGAAGTCCGGCCATACCGGCACCGTCAGCATCATTTACAAAGTTTGCATTAGCTGCCATATCTACCAGATAATCAGTAACTGCAATAGCTTTATCACCGCCGAAATCAACACCTGCCGCTTCATCATTGGCATTGCCGAACAATGTACATCCGTTAGCTACGTAGAAGGATGCCAAATACCAGGAATTGGACAAAGGGAAAGCTACTTTCGCTTTTGCCAGCATCGCATCCATGCTGGATGCTTCCGCTTCACTGAATACACTCTTGTCATAATACATAAACCATGTATTGGTGGTAAAAGGTACACCATAGATACTGCCATCTACAGATACGGAATCAACAATTGCTGCTGAGTTGGTATTTTTTACATAATCTGCTGTTTCACCGCCTAATTTAGCAATGCCATTAGCGGCAATCAAAGCTGTCAGATTATCATTGGCATACATATATACATCAGCAGCTGCTTCTACGTCCTGGGTTACATTGGCTTTTGCTTCGCCTTCAGGGCAAACAGCATATTCAAAGGTAATATCCCAGTTGGGATGTTCTGCGGCAAACTGTTCACACATGGTGGGAAGCCAGTTCCCCTGCTCTGCAGCCTGATCTTCAGCAGGACCCCAAACCAGAAGGGTTGCAGTAATTGCTTCTTCCTCTTCTTCCGCTACCGGTGCGGCTTCTTCTGCAGGTGCTTCTGCGGGAGCTTCCGCCGGTGCTGTTTCGGCTCCGGTTGCTGTCTCTGCAGAGGTACTTCCGCATCCAACCAAAGATGCGATCATTGCTGTTGCCATAAGTACTGCTAACATTTTCTTCTTCATAACTTTTTTCCTCTCCTTTTAGATAGAATGATTGATAAAGTTTATAGATAAGTTCAGACATATTTGTTTATTCATGCCAAACTTTACTACCTGCGATAAATGGTGGATAACGTTCTGATAAAATTTCTTCTTTCTTCCCCAAGACAATCCTTCCATGTCCGCCACCTCCAATTGCTTCCCAGGGTGGACGGAAGATTCATCCGGGCCTCATTTCCCAGTTTCAAAATGTCCTGCATCTGCATAATGACCACATCAGCGGTACTGGCATATGCCTGGCGCAGAATGGCATCGGGAATTTCCTCCTTGCTGTGGATATTCAGATATTCATACAGAAAAGCCAGTTCATATTTGGTTTTATCCCGGAAATATCCCACTACTGTTTCATTGTCATGGGTTCCGGCATACAGCACCATATTGCCGTCTTCATAATTATGCGGTAAATGTTCATTGGCAGTATTACCGTCAAAGGCAAACAGCAAAATTTTCATTCCCGGCCATTTGATTTTCTGCAGCAGCTTCTTAACTGCCAGCACGGACACCCCCAGGTCCTCTGCGATAATTCTTCCGGGCCCTACTGCTTCTTCGATGACATCCGTCAGCTTTTTACCGGGGCCTTTATTCCACTTCCCGTTTCTGGCTGTTTCATCGGCAGCAGGGATACTGTAATATCTTGCAATTCCGATAAAGTGATCAATGCGGATAATATCAAACAACAGCGCATTAGCCTGCATCCTTTTCTTCCACCAGTCAAACCCGGTACTCTCCATATAATCCCAATGATATAGCGGATTTCCCCATTTCTGTCCGTCATCGGAAAAAGCATCCGGCGGACAACCGGCAACCATTGCAGGTGTTCCGTCTTCTTTTAATAAAAATTGTTCCCGCCCAGCCCACACATCAGCACTGTCCTGAGCCACATATAAGGGAATGTCCCCGATAATCAAAATGCCTTTGGAATTGGCATATTCCTTTAATCTACTCCATTGTTCAAAAAATTTGTATTGGGTAAATTTCCAAAAAAGAATCTGTTCGGCAAGTATTTCTTCATATTCCGCAACTGCTGTCTTTTCAAAATTTCTGATGGTTTCATCCCACTGCTGCCACTCCTGATTGCTGAAAAAGGTTTTCAGAGCCATAAATAAACTGTAATTGCCCAGCCATTCTTCTTTTGATTTACAAAACATTTTAAATAATGAATCCTGACAGTCAAATCGCTCAAATGCCAGGTGAAGGATTCGAAATCTGTTCTCAAACAGAAGTCCGTAATCCACATCTTTTTCATCCTGTCCCCATTTAAACTCCTGTACCTCTGCTGCTGTTAACAACTTTTCTTCTACCAGGGTATCCAAGTCAATCAGATAGGGGTTTCCGGCAAAGGCTGAGAAGGATTGATAAGGGCTGTCACCAAAGCTGGTAGGACCGATGGGCAATACCTGCCAGTAACGCTGCCGCAAATCGATCAGTAAATCGATAAACCGATATGCATCTTCCCCCAGCGTTCCGATTCCGTACGGAGATGGCAGACTGGTTATGGATAATAAAATTCCCGCTCCCCTGATAAGTCTGTTTTCCTTCACCGCTGTTCCTCCGAATTATTTTCGTAAATTTTCGTTTCTGATATAAATTTACCATTCTATACATGTTTTTGTCAACCATTTTAAAGTAATTATATAATTTTCGACTTTTTAGATAAATTTCGTAATCTTTTTTTGTTTGTTTTCACGATTTTTATTCGTAAACTTTCGTAAGTCTTATTATTTGAGAATTTATTTGCTTTTTGCAGAACGGTTGATATATACTACTAGTATATTAGTACAAATGAGAGGAGGGGTTATTCCAATGACCACTATTAAGGACATTGCCGCCCGTTTAGGCATATCCGTGAGCACTGTGTCCAAAGGCATCAACGGAGCCAGCGATATCAGTCCGGAACTGAGACAAACTGTTCTGGATACTGCTGTGGAAATGGGTTATATTACCAAGAAAATGAAAAAAGAAGAGCACAAAAAACTATGTCTCTTCATTGAAAACATGGAGTATGAATCCAACAGCCAATTTGGTTATGAAATTATTCTGGGATTTAAACAGGCGGCTTTTCGAGAAAACTGGGATGTTTCGGTACTGCCCATAACCACCACTTTTCAAATGCAGGAAAAATACGATACCTATATGTTGAAAAACGGCTACACCGGAGCGTTCTTTGTGGGTTTTGCCCTACAGGACGAATGGATGTCCCAGTTAAATTCCACCAACATTCCCACTGCCCTGTTTGACAACTTTATCAAGAAAAATCCCAATGTTGCTTATGTCGGCACAGACAGCTTCGAAGGCATTGACAGCGCTATTGAGCATCTTGCTTCCCTGGGCCATACAAAAATAGCATTCTTAAACGGTTCTCCCAACTCCATGATTACCGAACACCGTATGCAGGCTTTCTTCGATAGTATGAATGCCCACGATCTGTCCATCGATGCCGACCTGATTGCTTACGGCTATTATGTTGCTGATTCCGCCAAGGATCATGTTCCCGGCTTTCTGCAAAAGGGTGCTACGGCAATTGTATGCGGTAACGATTTAATTGCCTCCGGTGTAATCAGGGAATGTATCTCCCGCGGTTTCAGTGTTCCTGAAGATGTAAGCGTCATCGGTTTTGATGATCTTCCCATCTCCACCCATCTGAATCCTCCCCTTACCACCATCCGCCAGGAACGGGTAGAGTTGGGCAAATGCGGGTTTTATGCTTTGAACAGTTTAATCCATCATGTATCGGTGAGTAAAAATCTTTTGCGTCCGCAATTTATTATTCGTAATTCTACGGCAAAAGCAGTTGACAGATAACTACAACTTAAGATATAATATGATTCGGCGGTTTTATTAGCCGCCCGCACAGGGGAATCATACAGCGGCAGTATGACGGTCTCCAAAACCGTTCACGGGGGTTCGAATCCCTCTTCCCCTGCTAAAAGAAAAGCCTTGTAAACGCTGAATTTACAAGGCTTTTCTTTTTTGATTTTTTACTATTTACTATTATAATATTTGAAATTTATGGACTATTTATGGACGCGGTTATTTTTATGACCTTTTTTCTATCCTAACCCCCTACTCCTATGTCCAGAATAGGGGATTGGGATCAGTTTCTTCTATATATATAACCAAGTGTAAATATGTCTAAAGCGGCTTCTAAGGTAAAAGCCCCTGGTCTGGCTTTGGCTATATCTTTTAAATAATTAAGTATTTCTTCATTGATTATGTATGGTGACTGTTCTCCAATCAGTTTCATTGTTTCGCTAACTTCGTAGACCTCTTTATTCTTTTTGCATTCATCCAGATTCATCCCTTTGTATTCCTCCTTAAATATTTTCTTCTAAATTCTTATTTAAGGTTTTCCGGTGTGCGCACATCTGTAACCTTGTCTGAGATGATTTTAGCACCTGATGAAGAAACTTCATATACCCCTTTATTCTTTTTGTGTTCCGTCTTAAGTATTTCTTTAGCGACCTTCTTTCTTCTTTTTTCATTAGAATTACCCTCCACAAACCTGCGATATGTTGCATAACTAATTGTATAATAGACAAAATGTGGCTTTTTTGCACTGGAAATAAAAACGGTTTTATTTCCAATTTTTATATGAGCAATACGATTTTTGTTAAAAAGCACAATACAATTTCCATAAAATGGTAATAAAAATTTAACAAAGTAAGATTTTCCTATTCTGCGTGTCAAAATCCGTTTTTACATAATCCGAACTTTGTTTATATTGCTAAATCCGACTTCATAAAGTCAGTTTGCTCTAAGTAAGCCAGGTTGCTGAATAAAAGTAATCGTTTCTTACAGTCCTGGTAAATTTCTTTATAGTGTTTTTCTGCCAATATCCCGGCTTCAATACAATGCAGGATAATATTCTCTATCAAGTTTAAGTTATTTAATTGATTAATAGTCGCCTGATCTCTTCCGTCTAACCCGGCGATCTGGTTGGCCAGTTTTGAATATACAACATATAGTTTTTCTGCATTTTTGCTGCCCTGAGCCTTAGCATACTCCGTCAGTTGCATAATTATATCCGTTTCGGCTTTGCGGGTAAGTTTTCCCTGGTACCGGGTATCAAGCCACTGTGATGACTGACGTTCCAGAATAAATTTTCGCATTTCGTAAAATTGCCGGACAAGCTCAAGTTTGAATTTGACCACCGTATCAGTATTTTTAAGAAGTGTAATTAAAAATGTTGCCTGTTGTTCACTAAGCCTGTAATACTCTTCCGGCCTACCTCCGGTACTTTCTGCCTGACATGAGACTAAAAGTCCAAACTGTTCTATCAAGTCTTGATACTTCTTGATGCTATCCTTTATCTTTCTATGTCCTATCCCGGTTCCCCGAGAAATTATCATACTATCTGTAAATACATCATTTCCCACTATTGCTACTAATTCGTTCATATGCATATCTCCTTATTTTTTAATAGAAAAAGAGACCTGACATTTTGCCAAGTCTCATCTGTATTCCGGGGAGGTCAGGAACATACCCTGACAGGAGTTCTCCCCGGATCAATCTGCATCCTTACTTTTATCCATTACAATTATTCTTTTAGAGCCTGCCTGGTCACCGGCCCGACAACACCATCTACTTTTAGACCGTTATCAGCCTGGAACGCTCTAACAGCTTCTAATGTTTTAGCACCAAATACACCGTCTACGGCCAGTGTGTAGCCCCGTTGACACAACTCCCACTGTAACCACTTCACGTCCTCCCCGGACGAACCTTTGCGGATATTAACAGTCGGCTCCTTGTAAGGATTCTTTTTCGACGTTGCCCCGCCGGTCATGCAGCCATCGTATTGGGTAAGATTGTACGTTTTAATGATAGATGTAATCGTTGATATGTACGTGGGTGATGTCGCATACCCGCCATTTTTAATAGCGGTGATAGATTTCACATAGTCCATCTCACCGATGCACTTGGCATACCGGCTGCAGCCTGCCAGCAAATCATAATAATCTTCCGTGGCATCCTGGACGGTGTCATATGCCCGAAAAAAATCATTGATTGGAACAAGTGTTTTGCTATCATAGCACTCTTTTGTTTCGGTATCGTATGATGTGCCCTTCCAAGCTGTACCAAAGCGCACCTTGCTGGTCCCGACCTTAATGCCGAAGACTGCCTTAGCCTTTATCATTTTGGGGCTTGTCCCGTATGCGCTTTCACAACACGCCTGCGCGACGCAGACAGACGGCAGTACTTTCTTGGTCTTCTTGTTGCACATGGCCACCGCTAGTGGCGCCATCATATTTATAAACGTTTTGACTTGCGCTGGTGTTGCCATTTCTCTTCCTTTCCCGGTGCGCTCTGCACCGCTAAAACTGTTAATGCAAATAACGCAATGCCGAATAACAGCATCACTACAATAAAAACAGCGGCTAATAATTTCATTCCGTGCCTCTTTGCTGTATCATCTGTTCATACCTAATCTGCTGATATACATCCTCGTAATCCTCAATCGGTGCTTTCCCTTCTGCAATCATAAGGGCGTAGGTAAAATGTGCGCCGAATGCCGTTAATACAAACACCAATAAGATAATGGCAAATATTTTTTCAATTATGTTCTCGCTCTTATTCTCATTCATCTGCATCCCCCTCGATTGTATATATATTTTCTTGTGGTTCTTCAGATTTAACCCTGGCAGCATCGACCATACCCTCGCCGATGATATACGCAATCACTGTGGCAAATGACAGCACTAATGTGGTTACCTGTTCAATGGTCAACTCGGGTACATTAAAGATAATCAGGATGGATGTAAGCAAGCTGATTACCGCCAGCCAAAATTTCCGTGATGTTAATTTAGTTTTCCAGTCAATTTTCTTCATAGTCTTTGTCCTCCAATTTGTTTGATTTTTTTATGATTTTACAGGCGTTCTCTATTCCGGCTTTCACCAGATAGCCGCCCACTACTACCCGGAATGTTTCATTGGTTTCCTGGACGAGAGTATTCAATACGGATATGTCCTTACCCTGGCCCAGTGATATGTAACATATGTACAATGTAAATCCAAATGCCACAGCATAAAGGATCGTCATCATCATTACGACTTTCTTGGTAAACTCCCATAGCCAGCCAAATAGTGATTGTCTTTTCTTTTTGGCATCGTCAAGCCAGTCCATTACTGGAAATCGGCATTTCTTTTTACGGCTCACTTGTCTACCGCCTTTCTTTGATAAAGGACCGGAAAGATTTCTCTCTCTGGTCCTTTGATTTTAATATGTACAACAGTTTAGGTGGTATGTCCTTCGGGCAAACCGCAGAAGGGAATTGGGGCTATATTGCTCCGGGTGCTGATACAGTGACCCCTTTTAGCAGTGGTATGCCACTTATATTATCAGCAAGCTCAAATCTGATAAGTAATGTTATATCTTACACAAATTCTTCGAATGAAGATTATTATTGTATTTTTACAATATCAAGTTGGCGTGGTTCTTCGAGTGGAGATACGATTTCGTTAACCGGTTGTGAAAAACTGAAAACATATTATGAATACGTGGGTAATTATGTTTTGGCTAATTATCTTTTAAAAATACCATCAAAAAGCACTTTTATGAGCACTTGTAGATATGTACCCAATGAACGTTCGGGCTATTCTCTTATAAAAATAAAAGGTAATAATCCTCCTACTTTATCTGCAAGCTCAAATCTGGTAGGTAATGCAGTAACATTTACAAATACTTCTAACGAAAATTATGATTGTATTTTTTCGTTGTTTATGCTTCGTGGTTCTGCAACTAATGTAACCCTTACATTAACTGGTTGTGAAAAATACTCTTCGTATTACGATTATATAGGTAATTTTGTTACGATAAACTATTTTATAAGAATACCGGCAAAAAGCACTTTCACAAGCACATGTAGTGTTGTTCCCAATTATAATTCGTGTTATTCGCTAGTAAAACTAAACTAACTTGACATTTATGAT
Source organism: Lachnospiraceae bacterium (assembly GCA_031555615.1). Taxonomy (GTDB): domain Bacteria; phylum Bacillota; class Clostridia; order Lachnospirales; family Lachnospiraceae; genus UBA935. The sequence goes on from JAVBUF010000023.1 coordinate 69,614, forward strand.
TGGACAATACCAATAGCAGCTCCATATATTGCTTCTCCCCACTGTGCGCCATGATTAACTGTTATAACACCCACCACCGGATTATAAGTATAACTGTAATTAAAATTATTGGCGTTTGGAAAATTACTGATAGAAAAAACAATATTATCAATAGTAATTTCTTTATAGTCCGGGTAAACGTTGGTAATATTATAAGTTCTCATATTGGTCGCGGTGGTGTTGGGATAAGATGACCAAGGTAAGGTTAAGCCCTTTAAGATGATACCATCACTGCTCTTAAAAGGGACTACTGTATCGGCACCTCGTTCTTTATAGCCTGGCTTACCATCAGTGGTATATCCGAAAGAAAAGCCGTCTAAACTGTTGCTTAATTCCCTGCCCATCGTGGCATCTAACGCCTTGCCAGGAACAGTTTCTAACAGGTTCGCTACCAGTGCAGGGGTATCTCCTTTCGGTCCCTGAGATCCCGTTGCTCCGATATCACCTTTATCACCCTTAGGTCCTTGCAGACCCGTATCACCTTTGTCACCCTTAGACCCCTGTGGGCCGGTTGCTCCTGTATCGCCCTTGTCACCCTTAGGTCCCTGTAATCCTGTGTCACCTTTATCGCCCTTGGCTCCCTGCGGGCCAGTTGCACCAGTGTCACCCTTATCACCTTTCACACCTGGGATTCCCTGAATACCCTGCAGACCAGTATCACCTTTATCGCCCTTCGGGCCCTGCAAACCAATATCACCCTTTTCGCCCTGAATACCTTGGGGACCCCGGGGGCCTTCCGCTCCGGTTTCACCCTGAATACCTTGCGGTCCTTCTGCCCCGGTTTCACCTTTTTCACCCTGGATGCCTTGGATACCCTGGGGACCGGCCGGTCCCTGATCTCCCTTATCACCTTTAAGACCCTGAGGTCCCATCTCACCAGTTTCGCCTTTTTCGCCCTGAATACCCTGAATTCCTTGGGGACCTTCCGGGCCCATTTCACCCTGATCACCTTTGGGTCCC